>NZ_BSQE01000012.1:0-208452 GCF_030268185.1 Pseudomonas sp. NBRC 100443 | reverse complement strand
GCCAGCAAGGCCGTAGCCGTGATCGGACCGATACCACGTACCGTCATCAGCCGTTTGGCTGTCGGGTCGGCGGCGGCACAGGCTTCCAGACGCCCGGTCAGCGCGGCGATACGCTCGCCCAGCCGTTTCCATTCGTTCAGCATCTCGTCGATCAGCTCGCGCAGCAGAGCCGGCAACGGCTGTCTAGCGTCTTCCAGCACCCGGGTGACACCTTGCTTCAAGCCCACATCCCCCTGCGCCAGGGCGATACCCTGCTCCAGCAGCAGCCCGCGGATCTGATTACCCATGGCGGTGCGCCGCCGCACATAGCCCCGCCGGACACGGTGCCAGGCCTGCATCGCCAGTGCCGCGACGCTCTTCACCGGTACCGACGCGATACTGCTATCCCGGCCCGCCCGCAGAATGGCGTGGGCATCATTGCGATCATTCTTCGCTCCGCTCCGGTGCTCGGCCACCCGCTGGGCCGGCAGGATCCGCACCGGATTGCCCTGCGCCTGCAGCAGCCGGGCCCAGGCTTGTGCTCCAGGGCCGGTCTCCATCAGCACCGTCACGCCCTCCGGCAGCTTCTGCAGAAACGCCTGAAACGCTTCACGCGACTTGATTCGCTGTTCGTACGCCAGTTGACCCAGGGCGTCTTCCCCCGCCACCTGGAAGACCTTTTTCGCCAGATCCACGGCGACTGTCGTGCACACCGATACATCGGTTGCAGACACCGGCTTATTCATCGTCGTATGCTTTTTCATGGATTCACCCTCACTGTCGGTGGCTTCTTAGACCGCCACCGTGGCGCCTCGACGCCTCGGTGAGGGTGAGTCCATCCAATTACATGGGAATGGCGCGGGTGGGACAGCGTAGGAGCGGATCTCATCTGCGAATCGCGCCGGGGTGTCCGGCCATCGCGGACAAGGTCCGCTCCTACGGGGGAGGAATGCCGTGCCTCCCGGCGGGTGGGGCGACGTAGGATGGCGTTGAGCGAAGCGATACCCATCACCACGACCGCATGGGTTTCGTAAACTCAACCCATCCTACGAAAAGCCTCTCGACGCAACCGGCAAGACAGTTGCTCCGGTGCGGCCCGCCTACCGCCACTCCCGCAACGCCTGCTGCGCCGCGGTGTTGACCGGTTCCGCCTCCAGGCCCGCGGGGCCCAGGCGGACGCTGTAGACCGCCTGGTCCGCCATGGGCAGGAAGTTCACCCGCGCCGCCAGCGGCCGGAAAGTCAGCAGGTCGTGCTGGCCGTCGCGCAGCCAGCGCCACAGGTCGAAGCCGTAGGGGCTTTGCGCCAGCACCTGCTGGCGGGCCTGGGCCTGTTGTTGCTCGATGGCCAGGTAGCGGCCGGCCAGGCCCTGCAGGCGGTAGCCGGGGTCCAGGCCGATCAGCGCGGCCAAACCACGCCACTGCATGATGCGCACGTCCAGTTGCCAGAGGTCGCCGCCCAGCTCGACGCGGCGTTCGCGGTCGCCTTCGAGGATTTTCACCTCGTAGCGCTGCGGCGCCAGGCGCTGGAAGCTCAGGGTCGCCAGCGGCCGCTCGGCGGGCAACGCGTCGTAGCTGCGCAGGTCCCAGGCCGCCAGGCCCAGCGCCAGCGCGGCGGCGACGAAGGCCAGGCCGGCGCAGCCGCGCAGCCAGCCGAGGAACCAGTGGCGGTCGAAGAGGATGCGTGCGGCGACCAGCAGCGCCAGCAGGGCGATCAGCGCGAACGTCCAGGCCAGGCCGTCGTACTGCATTGAATCAGTTCCTTGCGGGTAGAATTGCCGGCATTATGCGCACCCCTCGACGCGACGGCCAGCCGTGGCGTCGCAGCCTTGAACCCAGGTCGTACTTTTCATGCCCTTCACCCTCCCCTTCGAGCTGGCCATCGACCCGCTCACCCTGCTGATCCTCGCCGTCGTGGCCTTCCTCGCCGGCTTCATCGACGCCATCGCCGGCGGCGGCGGCCTGCTGACCATCCCCGCCCTGCTCACCGCCGGCGTACCGCCGCACCTGGCGCTGGGCACCAACAAGCTGAGTTCCACCTTCGGCTCGGCCACCGCCAGCTACACCTTCTGCAAGCGCAAGCTGTTCCACCCGGCGAAGTGGCGCAACGGCCTGCTCGCCACCGCCATAGGCGCGGCCGTCGGCGCCTGGGCCGCGCACCTGCTGCCGGCGGAATGGCTGAACCGCATGTTGCCGGTGGTGGTGTTCTCCTGCGGGATCTACATGCTCTTCGGCGGCACGCCCAAGGCGCCGCTGGACGCCGACGCCCCGGTCGGGCGCAGGCGCCAGTGGCCGCAAGGCCTGGGCCTGGGCTTCTACGACGGTGTGGCCGGCCCCGGCACCGGCGCCTTCTGGACCGTCAGCAGCCTGCTGATGTACCCACTGGACCTGGTCCGCGCCAGCGGCGTGGCGCGCACCATGAACTTCGTCAGCAACATAGTGGCGCTGGCGGTGTTCGTCGCTTCCGGCCAGGTGGTCTGGCTGCTCGGGCTGTGCATGGGCAGCGCGCTGATGGTCGGCGCCTACCTGGGTGCGCGCACCGCCATCGGCGGCGGCGCAAAATTCATCCGCCCGGTGTTCATTCTGGTGGTGCTGGCGCTGACCGCGCGCCTGGTCTGGCAGCACTGGTTCAGCGCAGCCTGAAGCGCGGGGAAAGCGCCGGGCGTCAGTAGCCGCCGCCCGGCAGGATGGGATCGGGCCGTCCGGCGCGGCGCGCCAGCCAGCTCTCGATCAGGTAGCGGGCGATGGAACGCCCGGCCGGCAGGCGCGGCAGCGAGTCGTAGGGGAACCACTGGGCGTCCTCGATCTCGTCCGGCTGGCAGACGATCTCGCCGCTGACGTACTCGGCGTGGAAGCCGAGCATCAGCGAATGCGGGAAGGGCCAGTTCTGGCTGCCCAGGTAGCGGATGTTACCGACCTGCAGCCCCACTTCTTCCTTCACCTCGCGGGCCACGCAGTGCTCCACTGACTCGCCCGGCTCGACGAAGCCGGCCAGGGTGCTGTACATGCCCGGCACGAAGCGCGGCGAGCGCGCCAGCAGCAGTTCGTCGCCGCGGGTGACCAGGACGATCATGCTCGGCGACAGCAGCGGGTAGCGCTGGATGTCGCAGGCGTCGCAGCGCATGGCGCGCTCGCGCGGCACGGCGCGCATCGGCTGGCCGCAGCCGCCGCAGAAACGGTTCTCGCGGGCCCAGGTGCCGACCTGGCTGGCGAAGCCGAGCATGGCGAACTGGTCTTCCGCGGCCTCGAGCATGACGTGGCGCAGGCCTATCCAGCTGCAGCCCTCGACGCTGGCGGGAGACTCCAGCTCCAGCAGGTACACGGCATCGCCATCGAAGTGGCCGACGCCCTGCTCGGAGAGCACCGGCAGGTCCTGGCGCTTGAGCCAGTCACGGGGGAAGAGCACGCCATTGGCATCGCCGAGGAATTGCTGGCGGTAATGGGCCACGGCCCAACCACCCTTTTCCGCCGGGTCGAGCCAGGCGGACTCCCAACGTCCGGTACGCATCAGGCAGCCACCTCCAGGCCGAGGGCGCGCACGCTCTCGCTGGCCACGTCCAGCACGTCGGGCTGGCCTTCGGGACGCAGCACGGCGCCGCCCTCCAGGTAGTATTCGAGGCCGGTCAGGGCATCGGCCAGGGTTTCCAGCATCTGCTCGGACGGCATCTGCGTGGTTTCGATCATCTGCCGCTGGATGTAGTCGGCGCAAGCCCCGACCAGCCGGGCGGCGCGTTCCTGGCCGAGGAACCAGAGCCCGCCGCGCACGGCCTGCAGGCTGCCGGGGACGTTGGCCAGGTGCAGCTTGTCGCCGTTGGATTCCAGGTAGGCGGTGATCGCCCGCTTGGCCAGGGCCAGGCCGCCCTGGGCTTCGTCTATGACCACGATGCGCGCCTCGGCCAGCTGGTGCACGGCGAAGGACTCGGCGCTGGGCTCGAGGTCGATGATGGCGGGGGCGGCCATGCGCTCGCCGCGTTCCAGGCTGCCGACCAGGCTTTCCACGTAGAGCAGCGCGTCGGCCAGAGCGTTCAGCGCCACCGGCGACTCCACCGCGCCCCTGGCCACCCAGCCGGACACCACCGAGACCTGGCCCTGCAGCACGTTGGCCGCGGAGTTCAGGCCGACCATGCCGAGGGTCTTGGCCAGCTTGCCCAGCTGGGTGTGCAGGGTGCCCAGGGCATCGGCCGGGGACACGCCGCGCTCGATCAGGTCGAGCTGGTCCTTGACCGTGGTGAGTTCCTCGCGGATGGCCGCCGACAGCGAGCGCATCACCGCCTGGCCGGGGCCGGACAGGCGCTGCGACTCGTCTTCCAGCAGGTGGTCGGTGAACGGCAGCGGCGCCAGGCCGAACACCTCGCGCAGCTCGCTGGCCCGCGGGCCGCGGGTGTCGGCCAGGGCGGTGAGGTAGAGCAGCTCCTTGAGCAGCTGGCGCGGCGCCTCGTAGCTGGCGTTGGCCAGCAGCTGCTTGAGTTCCCGGTCCAGGCGCGAGAACAGCTGCTTGCGCGCCTTGCGCGGCAGCATCTGCGCATCCACCAGGGCTTCCAGGGCGCCCGCGCCTATCCAGCACAGGCGGCTGCGCTGGCCGTAGCCGAGCAGCGCGTCGAGGCGCGCCAGGGCGCGCCCCATCAGCTTGAGGCCGGAGTAATGGTCCTGTTCGCGCACCAGGGCGAGCAGGCCGACCTGGTACATGTGCCGCAGGCGGCGGACTTCCTGGGCGCGGTCGGCCACCGTGGGCACCGCGCGGGGCGCCGCCGGGCGCGGCAGGTCCAGGCGCGCGCTGAAGAAGAAGCTCTCCGGCAGCACCGGCTGGCCGGCGGCCAGGCGCACGTCGTTGATCGCCGGCAGCAGCAGCTCGGGGATTTCCTGGCGATTGGCCTCCAGGTTCTCCAGGTAGCGGCGCAGCACGTACAGGGCATTGCCCAGAGCGGCCAGCTGGCCGTCGCGCTCCTCGCCGACACCGGTGGGGATGTCGGTGGCCAGCTGCAGGGCTTCCTGGGCCAGCAGCTCGGCGCCGGCCAGTTCGATCAGGTTGAGGGTGCCGCGGATCTGCGCCAGGCATTCGACCGCGTGTTGCAGCAGGCTGCCGTTCTGGCGCTCGGCGATGAATTGCTCGAGGTTCTGCTCGGCCTGCTCCATGGTGGCGAAGAGTTCATCGCGCACCAGACTGAGGGAGGTGGCTCCAGTGACCATCGGGCTAACGCGCCTCCTGCGCGAGGGAGTAATGGGGCATCAGTCGGCGAACTCCGGCTGCTGCTTGCTCATGTGGGCGGCCATGGCCTTCTGCAGGTCGGCCGATTGCAGCATGGCGGCGTTCCAGGTGGCGATGTATTCCAGGCCGTCCTCGACGCTGTGGTCGCGGGCGTAGCGGATCATCTCCTTGGTGCCGCGGATGGCGATCGGCGACTTGCCGGCGATCTGCCGCGCCAGTTCGAACACGCCGTCGAGCAGCGCCGCGCTGTCGGCGTAGCTGCGGTTGACCAGGCCGATGCGCACCGCCTCGGCGGCGTCGACCATGCGCCCGGTGTAGGCCAGCTCGCGCATGATGCCGTCGCCGATCAGCCGCGGCAGGCGCTGCAGGGTGCCGACGTCGGCGGCCATGCCCATGTCGATTTCCTTGATGGAGAACTGCGCGTCTTCGCTGCAGTAGCGCATGTCGCAGGCCGAGATCAGGTCGATGGCGCCGCCCAGGCAATAGCCCTGCACGGCGGCGAGCACCGGCTTGCTGCAGGCGTCGATGGCGTTGAACGAGGCCTGCAGCTCGAGAATCTTGCGGCGCAGGGCGCGGGCGTTGCGGCCGACGTCCTTGCCCAGCTGGCTGCCGGCCTGGGCCAGCAGCATCAGGTCGATGCCGGCGGAGAAATGCTTGCCGGCGCCGGAAATCACCACCACGCGGACTTCATCCGTTTCATCGGCCCAACGGAAGATATCGACGATCTCGCGCCAGAAATCGGCGTTCATCGCGTTGACTTTTTCCGGGCGATTGATGATCACATGCGCGATCTTGTCGGCCAGTTCGACGCGAAATGCTTTGTACTCGGTCACGGGGGAAACCCTCGGGAATGCCCTGCTCTGCTGTGCGCGGCAGTTCTTGTAGTGATGGCGTGCCACTATAACAAGGCAAGGGCAAAAGTCGATGCCGGCCTATGTGACACAGGGCACGCTCCAGCTGCGAACGGGCGCTAGTCGATTTCCGCCACCGGCAGGCCCTGCTGGCGGTTGCGCCATTGCCGCCAGGTGTACATCGGGATGCCCGCCATGAACACCAGGAAGCCCCAGAAAATGGCCTGCTCGCCGGTGCCGTAGAGGGCCCACAGCGAGTAGAGGAAGCCCAGCGAGCCGACGGCGATCAGCTGCGGCCGCGAGCGCGGCGAGAACTCGCTGGTGCGCACCGCCAGCAGTTGCAGCAGCGCCGCGGTGCAGAAGGCGTAGGGCACCACGCCGGTCATGGTGCCGAGCAGGATGATGACGTTGAACACGTCCACCAGGTCGCCCTGGCCGTCGATCAGCACCAGCACCGTCACCAGCAGCCCCGAGGCCCACAGGCCGTTGGCCGGGGCGCCGTGCTTGTTGAGCCTGCCGAGGGATTCGGGGAACAGCCCGTCGCGCGCCGGCGCCACCGGGATCTGCCCCTGCAGCAGCACCCAGCCGTTGAGCGCGCCGAGGCAGGCGATCACCGCGCCGGCGGCCACCAGGTAGTAGCCCCAGTCGCCCATCAGCACGCGCGCGGCGTCGGCGAAGGGCGAGGTCGATTTGGCCAGCACCTCCGGCGGCATCAGGCCCTGCACCGAGGTGATCGACAACACGTACACCCCGGCCGCGGCCAGGGTGCCGAACAGCGTGGCGCGCGGGATGGTGCGCTTGGGGTCGCGCACGTCGTCGGCCGGCACCGTCGCCGATTCCAGGCCGATGAACGACCAGAGCGTCAGCGCCGCGGTGGTGGCGATGGCCTGGGCGTAGCCCATGTTCGGCAGTTGCTCGCGCGGCGGGATGGCCAGGTAGTCGGGGTTGAAGTGCAGCCAGCCGAGCACCCCGACCAGCAGCAGCGGGATCAGCTTGAGCGCGGTGAGCAGGTTCTGCACCACGGCGAAGGTGGCGATGCCGCGCAGGTTGATGAAAGTGCACAGCCAGATGGCGCCGATGGCGGTGGCCACCATCAGCAGCGGGTCGGCCAGCGCCGGGATGAACACCCGCAGGTAGCCCACCAGGGTCACGGCGATGGCGGCGTTGCCGATCCACGCGGCCTTCCAGTAGGTCCAGGCGCACAGGTAGCCGGCGAAGCTGCCGAAGCCCTCGCGGGTGTAGGCGTAGGGCCCGCCGGCGCCGGGGTTGAGCCGCGCCAGGCGGGCGAAGGTGAAGGCCAGCAGCACCGCGCCGGTGCTGGAGACCAGCCAGCCGAACAGGCTGAGCCCGCCATAGGCAGCGAGGCTGGAGGGCAGCAGGAAGACGCCCGAGCCGACCATGTTGCCGATCACCAGCGCGGTACAGCTCCAGAACCCCATGCTGCCTTTCTTGGCAGCCTCTCCCCCGCTCATCCTCGCTCCTTAGGTTCCGCCGCCCTGGACGACGGAATCAGCTGTCGGCATTTTCCACGATGCACTCAACTGTATAGCAGCGCCGGCCGTCCACGTCCTGCACCTGCAGGCCATGCACATCGGAATCGAAACCGGGGAAGTCGTGTTCGAAGGTCCGGGCGAAGGCCAGGTAGTCGAGGATCGAGCGCGTCGCCTCGGTGAAGCGCTCGCCCGGCATGATCAGCGGGATGCCCGGCGGGTAAGGCACCAGCATGACCGCGGCGATGCGCCCTTCGAGGCGCTCGATGGGCACCGCCTCGACCTCGCCGCGCACCAGTTGGGTGTAGGCGTCGGCCGGGCGCAGCGCCAGTTCCGGCAGGATGGTGTACATGCGGCGCATGGCCTTGGCCGTGGCGTGCTCGCGGTAGCAGGCGTGCAACTGCTCGCAGAGGTCGCGCAGGCCCATGCCGGCGTAGCGCGCCGGGGCGGCCTGGAGCACGCTGGGCAGGGCCTCGGACAGCGGCGCGTTGCCATCGTAGCTGCGCTTGAACTCCAGCAGCTCGGTGACCAGGGTGCTCCACTTGCCCTTGGTCACGCCCATGGAGAACAGCACCAGGAAGGAGTACAGGCCGGTCTTCTCCACCACCAGGCCGCGCTCCCAGAGGAAGCGGCCGACCACCGCGGCGGGGATGCCGTGCTCCTCGAGACGCCCGGCGGCGTTCAGGCCCGGGGTGGCCAGGGTGACCTTGATCGGGTCGAGCAGCACGTAGTCGTCTTCCACCTCGCCGAAGCCGTGCCACTCGGCGTCGGGCTCCAGCAGCCAGTCGCGGGTGCGCACCTCGTCGGTGCCCTCCACCCCCGGCGGCTGCCACACGCAGAACCACCAGTCGCCGGCCGCCAGGTTCTGCTGCACGTTGGCCAGGGCGCGGCGGAAGCTCAGGGCCTCGTCGAAGGTCTCCTGGATCAGCGAACGCCCGGCCGGGCCCTCCATCATCGCCGAGGCCACGTCCAGCGAGGCGATGATGCCGTACTGCGGCGAGGTGGAGATGTGCATCATGAAGGCTTCGTTGAAGCGCGCGCGGTCCAGGCGCCGCTTGCCGCCGTCCTGCACGTGGATCATCGAGGCCTGGCTGAAGGCCGCCAGCATCTTGTGGGTGGAATGCGTGGTGAACACCAGCGGCCCGTCCTCGCCGCGGCTGGTGGCCATGCCGTAGCGGCGGTCGTAGAACTCGTGGAAGGCGGCGTAGGCGTACCAGGCCTCGTCGAAGTGCAGCACCTCGACGCTGCCGTCCAGGGCCTGCTTGATCAGCTCGGCGTTGTAGCACAGGCCGTCGTAGGTGGAGTTGGTCACCACCGCCAGCCGCACCTTCGGCTCGCGGCCGCGGGCCAGGGGGTTGGCGGCGATCTTCGCGGCGATCGACTCGCGGCTGAACTCAGACAGCGGGATGGGCCCGATGATGCCCAGCTCGTTGCGCTCCGGGCACAGGTACAGCGGGATGGCGCCGGTCATGATGATCGAGTGCAGCACCGACTTGTGGCAGTTGCGGTCCACCAGCACCAGGTCGTCGCGGCTGACCATGGAGTGCCAGACGATCTTGTTCGCCGTGGAGGTGCCGTTGATCACGAAGAAGGTGTGGTCGGCGCCGAAATTGCGCGCGGCGCGGGCCTCGGCCTCAGCCAGCGGGCCGGTGTGGTCCAGCAGCGAGCCCAGTTCGGGCACCGAGACGGACAGGTCCGAGCGCAGCGTGTTCTCCCCGAAGAACTGGTGGAAGGCCTGCCCCACCGGGCTCTTGCGGTAGGCCACGCCGCCGCCGTGGCCGGGCGTGTGCCAGGAGTAGTTGGATTGCGCGGTGTGCTCCACCAGGGCGCGGAAGAACGGCGGCAGCAGGCCCTCCAGGTACTTGCGCGCGGCCCGCGAGACCTGGCGGGCGAGGAAGGGCACGGTGTCCTCGAACAGGTAGAGGATGCCGCGCAGCTGGTGCAGGTCGGCCATGGACTCGGCCGGCGCGTTCTCGATGGTCATCTGCTCGCCGAGGGCGAAGATCGGCAATTGCGGCGCGCGCACCCGCGCCACGCGGATCAGCTCGACCACGTCCTGCAACAGGCGCTGGTTCTCCCCCGCCCCCTCGGCGGCGACCAGGATGCAGGCCAGGCCATGGTGGGTGGAGGCGACGATGCGCCCCTCGGTGGCGCTGGCGGTGGACAGGATGCTGAAGCCGTCCAGCTCCAGTTCGCGGGCGATGCCACGGACGCGGTCGCCGGCGACGGTGTCGGCCTTGATGTCGCGGTGGACGATGAGGATGGGGAATTTCAGATCTTTATACATTGTGAGCCCCGAATGCTGACGGAGGCTTTCCGTCGATCCCCTGCAGCGTATGGGCTTACATTCCGCAGGGGAATAGGGTCGGCTGTTGGCTATAAGAATAGGTCGCACGGGCGAAAGGCGGGGTTGGGGAGGTCGGCTTCAAGAGCGCCCTCTCGCCAGCGCGCGGAGGTCACCGACTGCGCCGAGGTGCTTTTCGTAGGATGGGTTGAGCCTGCGAAACCCATCGGGCCAGGGTGATGGGTATCGCTTCGCTCAACCCATCCTACGGGGAGACCTGCGCCCGCAGGAGCGAACTCCGTCCGCGATCGGATTCACCGGCGGCACGAACAGCCCCACATGACAGCCCCGCCCCACTCCGGCATCCTTGACCCTCCGCCCCGCCCCCACGAGAGCGCAGATGAACCTGCCCCCCCGACAGCAAGACATCCTCGACCTGGTCCGCGAACGCGGCTACCTGAGCATCGAGGAGCTGGCCCAGCAGTTCGCCGTCACCCCGCAGACCATCCGCCGCGACATCAACCAGCTCGCCGAGCGCAGCCTGCTGCGCCGCTACCACGGCGGCGCGGCCTGGGATTCGAGCATCGAGAACACCGCCTACAACACCCGCGCCGACCAGATGCGCGACGAGAAGCAGCGCATCGCCGAGGCGGTGGCGGCGCAGATCCCCGACGACGCCTCGCTGTTCATCAACATCGGCACCACCACCGAGGCCATCGCCCGCGCCCTGCTCGGGCATCGCCACCTGAAGATCATCACCAACAACCTGCACGTCGCCGCCACCCTCAGCGCCAAGGACGACTTCGAAGTGCTGGTGGCCGGCGGCACCGTGCGCGGCGACGGCGGCGTGGTCGGCCAGGCGGCGGTGGACTTCATCGAGCAGTTCCGCGCCGACTTCGCCCTGGTGGGCATCAGCGGCATCGACGAGGACGGCAGCCTGCTGGACTTCGACTACCAGGAAGTGCGCGTCTCCCGCGCCATCATCGACAACGCCCGGCAGGTGTTCCTCGCCGCCGACTCCAGCAAGTTCGGGCGCAACGCCCTGGTGCGCCTGGGGCCGATCGGCCTGGTCGACCGCCTGTTCACCGACGCCGCGCCGCCGCCCGCCGTGGCGCGCCTGCTGGCCCAGCACAAGGTGCAGCTGGAGCTGGTCTGACGCGCTTTACGTTCGAATCCGAAAATCCCCGGTAAATCAGCCGAATGGCCGGGCTCCAGCCTGGCCATCCGGCGCTCGCTCGCCTATCATATTTTCGAATTCGAACGCATTCATGTTCATTTCCAGCCAAGAGGACGCCCCATGAGCCATTCCCACAAGCGCTCCGCTCCCCTGGCTGAGGTCTACGACCTGGCGGTGGTCGGCGGCGGCATCAATGGCGCGGGCATCGCGGCGGACGCCGCCGGGCGCGGCCTGCTCACCTTCCTTTGCGAACAGCACGACCTGGCCAGCCACACCTCCTCGGCCAGCAGCAAGCTGGTCCACGGCGGCCTGCGCTACCTGGAGCACGGCGAATTCCGCCTGGTGCGCGAGGCCCTGGCCGAGCGCGAGGTGCTGCTGGCCAAGGCGCCGCACATCGTCCACCCGCTGCGTTTCGTGCTGCCGCACCAGCCGCACCTGCGCCCGGCCTGGATGATCCGCGCCGGGCTGTTCTTCTACGACCACCTGGGCCGGCGCGAGAAGTTGCCCGCCTCCCACAGTCTGCGCTTCGGCGCCGACAGCCCGCTGCAGGAGCACCTGCGCCGCGGCTTCGAGTATGCCGACTGTTCCGTCGACGACGCCCGCCTGGTGGTGCTCAACGCCATGGCCGC
The DNA here is from genome assembly GCF_030268185.1 of Pseudomonas sp. NBRC 100443. NCBI lineage: Bacteria > Pseudomonadati > Pseudomonadota > Gammaproteobacteria > Pseudomonadales > Pseudomonadaceae > Pseudomonas > Pseudomonas sp. NBRC 100443. The sequence continues at coordinate 196,839 of NZ_BSQE01000012.1, read as the reverse complement.
CCGCGAGCGCGGCGCCCACGTGCACCCGCGCACCCGCTGCGTCAGCGCGCGGCGCAGCAAGGGCCTGTGGCACCTGCACCTGGAGCGCGACGACGGCAGCCTCTATTCCATCCGCGCCCGCGCCCTGGTCAACGCCGCCGGGCCCTGGGTGGCGCAATTCCTCCGCGACGACCTGCGCCAGCGGCCGCCCTACGGCATCCGCCTGATCCAGGGCAGCCACCTGGTGGTGCCGCGGCTGTACGAGGGCGAGCAGGCGTACATCCTGCAGAACGAGGACCGCCGCATCGTCTTCGTCATCCCCTACCTGGAGCGCTTCACCCTGATCGGCACCACCGACCGCGAATACCTGGGCGACCCGGCGAAGGTGCAGATCAGCGACGAGGAAACCGGCTACCTGCTGGCGGTGGTCAACGCCCACTTCAAGCGCCAGTTGCATCGCGAAGACATCCTCTGGAGCTTCTCCGGGGTACGCCCGCTGTGCGACGACGAGTCCGACGAGCCGTCCGCCGTCACCCGCGACTACACCCTGGCGCTGCAGGGCGCGCCAGGCGAGGCGCCGCTGCTGTCGGTGTTCGGCGGCAAGCTGACCACCTACCGCAAGCTGGCCGAGGCCGCCCTGGCCGAGCTGGCGCCGACCTTCCCGCGCCTGGGCCCGGCCTGGACCGCCGATGCCCCGCTACCCGGCGGCGAAAACATGACCGGCCCCGAGGACCTGACCGTCGAGCTGCTGGCCAGGCACCCCTGGCTGCCGGCCGGCCTGGTGCGGCGCTGGGCCACCAGCTACGGCACGCGCAGCTGGCGCCTGCTCGACGGGGTGAAGGGCGAAACCGACCTGGGCGAACACCTGGGCGCCGGGCTCTACGCCCGCGAGGTGGACTACCTGTGCCGCGAGGAATGGGCCGAAGGCGCCGACGACATCCTCTGGCGCCGCAGCAAACTGGGGCTGTTCCTCGATGCTGCGCAGAAGCTGCGCCTGGCCGAGTACCTGGCGCGCGAACATCCGCGCAAGGCCCGCGTGCAGGTAGCCTGAGGCAGGCTCAGAGCGAAGCGTTCAACTCGCTGATCAGCGCTTCGCGATGCTTGAGCGAGGCCAGCGCGCTCTCGCCCAGCCGTCCGGCCACCTCGCTGAGCAGGCCCTGGGCCAGGAGCATGAAGGCGCACATGCTGTTGCTGTAGAACAGGCTGTGGTTGGGCACGTAGAAGCTGTGCGCCGCCACCCGCGCCAACGGCGAACTCGAAGAATCGGTCAGGGCCACCACCTCGATGCCGTGGCGCGCCGCCACTTCGGCGGTGGCCAGCACGCTGGGCGTATAGGGGAAGCAGCTGGCGACCACCAGCACGTCGCCGGCATCCAGCTGCGCCAGCGCATCGGCCACGCCCTGGCGGTTGGAGTCCAGCGCCGCCACGTCGGGGCGCAGCATCCCCAGGCCGTAGGACATGAACAGCGCCAGCGAGGTGAACTGGCGCATGCCGTGAATGCGCACGCGGCGCGCGCCGGCCAGCAGCTCCACCACCCGAGCGAACGCTTCCGGCTCCACCTGCTCGATCAGGCTGGCGATGTTGGCGCTTTCCTGCCGGCCCAGACGCGTCAGGCGCGACAGGGTGCTGTCGGCGGGGGTCAGCAGCAGGCGCGAGGCCTGGTCGCTGTAGAAGCTCTTGCCCTCGGTCAGCTCGCGGCGGAACACGTCCTGGAACTTGCTGAAGCCGCCGTAGCCCAGGCGCTGGGCCAGGCGCGAGAGGGTCGAGGCATTGACCCCCAGTTGCTCGGCCAGCTCGCTGATGGACGACACCGCGGTGCGCTGCGGCGCCTCGATCAGCGCCGTCAGCACACGGCGCGAACTGGCGCCCAGGGAGATGCCCGCCTCGCCGCGCTCGATGTCCTCCAGCAGTTGCTTGAGGGCTCCCAGGTTGTCGGGCAGGGCGGCGGGCGCTTGGCTCATCATGCAGGTCCAGGTACGGGGTGGGGACGGACACTGCCCCGGGCCTCGACCTCGCGGGTGTCGGGCTGGCAGTGGACGCGCCATTCTACCGAGTTCGCCCCGATGCGGAACACGGCCGTGGCCAGGGTGTTCTCCTCGTCCGGGTCGTCCGCCGCGCGGCGGTACACCGGCAGTTCGGTATCCGCCGTGTCGCGCAGGATGGCCAGCGCCCGCTCCTCGTCCAGCAGCGCGGGCGCCCCGGCCAGCAAGGCATCGACGCGCAGTTGGCGGCTGCCGGAACTGCCGGTGATGCGCTGGCCGGCGGCGTCCAGGCCGGCATCCAGCAGGTGATTGGAATGCCCCGCCGGGTGCTGGATTTCGCGCACCGCCACGCCGGCGGAACAGGCTTCGACGCTGAACAGCTGGCTCGCCCCCACCTGCCCCAGGGCATGGTGGAAGGCCCCGGCGCGCCCCGCCGTGGACAGCACGGCGACCGCCTGCGCCAGGCTCCCGGCATCCAGCACCGCCCGGGCCAGCACCTGGCGCGGCAGGCCCGCCGGGATGGCGCGCGGGCGGATGTTGTTGACCGTGCTGACCAGCCCGCGTTCGTTTACCGCGAAGGTGTGGCCGGGAATCGAGCCGGGGTAGACGAAGCTGGTGAAGCCCAGGCCCTGCTCGGGTTGCGCCTGGAGCAGGCCACAGAAGCCGTCGAGCGAAGGCAGGCCGTCCTCGTTGTGAGCGATCAGCCAGCCGCCCTCGGCGGGGCCGAACACCGTGGTGCAGCCGTCGACGCTGGCATCCTGGACGAAATCGCCACGGCAGTTCCACAGGAAGACTTCCTCCAGCGGCAATTCCAGGCCGTCGGCCAGGCCGCGCAGTTCGTCCCAGATGCGCGGGAACTGCGCCTGGACCTGCGCCTGCATGCGCTGCGCCGCGGCCGAGCCGGCCCGCGCCGCCAGGCTGCGCCACAGCGGCAGCGGGCGCAGGCGCTGGTGCACCGCGTCGCGGCCGAAGCGGCCCAGGCCCAGGCCGATTTCGTAGGCGCTGCCGGAAAGATTCAGGGGGCTCAGGCTCATGGGGCGACCTTCAGGCGACATGTTGCAGGAACTCCCGCAAGCGCGGGCTGGTGGGGTTGCCGATCAGGCTGGCGGGCTCGCCGTCCTCGGCGATGCGGCCCTTGTCGATGAAGATCAGCCGCGAGGCGACCTTGCGCGCGAAGTCGATCTCGTGGGTGACGATGACCATGGTCATGCCCTCCTCCGCCAGGTCCTTCATCACCTGCAGCACCTCGTGGCGCAGCTCCGGGTCCAGCGCCGAGGTCGGCTCGTCGAACAGCATCAGCTTGGGCTTCACCGCCAGGGCACGGGCGATGGCCACGCGCTGCTGCTGGCCGCCGGAGAGCTCCGACGGATAGTGCCCGGCGCGCTCGGACAGGCCGACCTTGGCCAGCAGCTCGCGGGCCAGCGCCTCGGCCTCGGCCTTCTTCGCCCCGCGCACGCGGATCGGGCCGAAGGCCACGTTCTCCAGCGCGGTCATCTGCGGGAACAGGTGGAACTGCTGGAACACCATGCCCGCCTCCTGGCGGATCAGGCGCTCGTCCACCTTGGGATCGTTGACCTCCATGCCGTCGACGAACAGCTCGCCGCCGGTGATCACCTCCAGCTTGTTGATGCAGCGCAGCAGCGTGGACTTGCCCGAGCCGGAGGGGCCGATGATCACCACCACCTCGCCGGAACCGATCTTCAGGTTGATGTCGTGGAGCACCTCGGTCTGGCCGAAGTGCTTGGAAACCCGCTTGAACTCGATCATAGGATCTTCAGCCTCGACTCCATGCGCCGCAGCACGTAACTCAGTACCAGGGTGATGACCAGGTAGATCACCGCCACCGCCGACCAGATCTCCATCGCCCGGAAGTTGCCGGCGATCACCTCCTGGCCCTGGCGGGTCAGCTCGGCCACGCCGATGACGATGAACAGCGAGGTGTCCTTGATGCTGACGATCCACTGGTTGCCCAGCGCCGGGATCATCCGCCGGAAGGCCAGCGGGGCGATCACGTAGCGCAGGGTGTCGCGCCCGGACAGCCCCAGGGCCAGCCCGGCCTCGCGGAACCCGCGGTTCACCGAGAGCAGCGCGCCGCGGGTGATCTCGGCGATGTAGGCGCCGGAGTTGATCATGATGGTGACCACCGCCGCGCTGAACGGATCGATGCGCACCGGGACCATCAGCGGCAGGGCGAAGTAGATGAACATCACCTGGACCATGATCGGCGTGCCGCGGATCAGCTCGACGAACACCAGCGCCAGGCGGCTGGAGAAGAAGCCGCCGTAGGCGCGGGCGACGCCGGCCAACAGGCCGATCACGGCGCCGCCGGCAAGGCCGAGGATGGAAATCCACAGGGTCAGCCGGGCGCCCTCGAGCAGCACCGGCAGCGCGTCCCAGATGGCGGACCATTGGAAATGCATGGGGTTCTACCTCCGGCTCACTTGGGGTCGGTGCCGAACCACTTGCGGTAGATCTGCGCGTAGGTGCCGTCTTCGCGCAGCTTCTTCAGCGCCGCGTTGACCGGCTCGCGCAGCTCGCTGCCCTTGGGGAAGCCGATGCCGTACTGCTGCGCCATCATCTGCTCGCCGACCGCCTTCACCTGGCCGTCCCCGGCGGTCTTGATGTAGTAGAGGACGTTGGGCGTGTCGTGCATGGCGGCGTCGACGCGGCCGGTGCGCAGCTCCAGGTAGGCGTTGTCGATGTTGGGGAACTGGCGCAGGTCGGCGGCCTTGAGGTTGGCCTTGGCGTAGTCCGCCGCCGAGGTACCGCTCTTCACCGCCAGGCTCTTGCCGGCGATGTCGGCCTCGCCCTTGATGCTGTCGTTGTCGGCCTTGACCATCAGCAGGAAGCCGCTGTCGTAGTAGCCGTCGGAGAAGTCGATGACCTGCTTGCGGTCTTCCTTGATGGTGATGCCGGCCAGCGCGGCGTCGACGTTGCGCGTCTGCAGCGCGGGGATGATGCCGTTGAAGTCCATCGGCTTGAGCTGGTAGGTGACGCCCATCTCCTTGGCGATGGCCGCCCACAGGTCGATGTCGAAGCCGACGTACTTGTCGCCCTGCTTGAACTCGAAGGGCACGAAGGCGGTGTCGGTGGCGATCAGCAGTTCCTTGCCGGCGGCCTGGGAATGGGCGGCGGCGAGCAGGGACAGCGCGGCGAAGGAGGCTTGAAGCAGCTTTTTCATGCAGGTCTTCCTCTTGCAGGTCGGTGGATGCGCCCCGCCTGGGCGGGGCGCGCATTAGCGGCAGTTCGATCGCAACGGGCCGGGGCCCGGACTTTATTGTTTTGAGCGGCTAACCCACGGAAGGGGCTGCATGCACAGAGTGCTTTTTCGCAAAATAAACATGCAATAAATTCGATTGCAAGTATTTTTCTCACGCATTGCCGAGGCTTTGCGGACGAGAGCCAGGCGGAATTTCGCCTTTAGCCTCTCTGTTTCGCTGCTTTCAGCCCATCGTGAACTGTCCGGGCTGCGCAACGGGCGCGCAACAAAAGATTGCCAAGATCAAAAATGCAATTAATATTTGCACAATCGCCCCGGAGGTCACCATGAGCCACGTCCTGCACCGCAGCCTCACCCAGCCCTACCCCACGGCCGTCCGCGGCGACGGCGCCTACCTGATCGACAGCGAAGGCCGCCGCTACCTGGACGCCAGCGGCGGCGCGGCGGTGTCCTGCCTGGGCCACAGCGACGCGGCGGTGATCGAGGCGGTGCGCCGGCAGGTCGGCACCCTGGCCTATGCCCACACTTCCTTCTTCACCACCGAGCCCATGGAACAGCTGGCGGACTTCCTGATCGCCCGCGCGCCAGCGGGGATGCGCTCGGTGTACTTCGTCAGCGGCGGCTCCGAGGCGGTGGAAGCGGCGCTCAAGCTGGCCCGCCAGTACTTCGTCGAGATCGGCCAGCCGCAACGCACGCACCTGATCGCCCGCCGCCAGAGCTACCACGGCAACACCCTCGGCGCCCTGGCCACCGGCGGCAACGCCTGGCGGCGCCAGCAGTTCCAGCCGCTGCTGATCGACGTCAGCCACGTCAGCCCCTGTTACGCCTACCGCGACCAGGCCGTCGGCGAGACGCCCGAAGCCTATGGCGAACGCCTAGCCCGGGAGCTGGAGGCGGAAATCCTCCGCCTGGGCGCGGACAAGGTCATGGCCTTCGTCGCCGAGCCGGTGGTGGGCGCTACCCTCGGCGCAGTGCCCGCGGTGCCCGGCTACTTCAAGCGCGTGCGGGAAATCTGCGACCGCCACGGGGTGCTGCTGATCCTCGACGAAGTCATGTGCGGCATGGGCCGCACCGGCAGCCTGTTCGCCGCCGAGCAGGAAGGCATCGGCGCCGACCTGATCACCATCGCCAAGGGCCTGGGCGCCGGCTACCAGCCGATCGGCGCCACCCTGGTGAGCGAGCGCATCCACGACGCCATCGCCCAGGGCTCGGGCTTCTTCCAGCACGGCCACACCTACATCGGCCACGCCACCGCCTGCGCCGCGGCCCTGGCGGTACAGAAGACCATCGAGGAACGCGGCCTGCTGGCGCGCGTGCGCAGCCTCGGCCTCGACCTGCAGCAGCGGCTGCAACAGGCCTTCGGCGCCCACCCGCATATCGGCGACATCCGCGGCCGCGGGCTGTTCCAGGGCCTGGAACTGGTGGCCGAGCGCGATAGCAAGGCGCCCTTCCCCGCCGAGGCGAAGCTGCACGCGCGGATCAAGAAGGCCGCCATGCAGGAAGGCCTGCTGTGCTATCCCATGGGCGGCACCCTGGACGGCCGCAGCGGCGACCACATCCTCCTGGCGCCGCCCTTCATCCTCGAAGAGGCGCAGCTGGACGAACTGGTGGACAAGCTGCAACGCGCCATCGACCAGGCCATCGGCAGCCTCTGAGGAAAGCCCATGAAGATCACCTCGCGCCTCACCCCGCTCACCGACGCGAACATGGACGACGAGCAGCGCCGCGTGCTGAGCGACATCCTCAGCGGCCCGCGCGGCAACCTCGACGGCCCCTTCCTGGCCTGGGTGCACAGCCCGCAGCTGGCCGACAGCGCACAGAAGCTGGGCGCCTTCTGCCGCTACGGCACGCGCCTGGAACTGCGCCTGAGCGAACTGGCGATCCTGCTTACCGCGGCCTGGTGGCAGTCCCAGGCGGAATGGCAGATCCACGAGCCCATCGCGCGCCAGGCGGGGCTGGCCGAGGGCGTGATCGAAGCGCTGCAGCGTGGGGAAGAGCCGCCTTTCGAGCGGGACGATGAACGCCTGGTCTACCGCCTGGGGCGTAGTCTCTATGCGAATAAGCGCATTGAGCAGGCGCTCTATGACGAGGGGGTGGCTGCCTTTGGCGAGGCCGGGATGGTGGAACTGGTGGGCATCTTCGGTTACTACGCGCTGGTGGCCATGACCCTCAACGCCTTCGCGGTGCACCGCGAGACGGAGGCACCGCTGCCCTTCGCCGAACCCTGAATTGCGGGCGGGCGCGGCTTCTCGCAGGAGCAACCGTCTTGCCAGCCGCGCCGAAGTACTCTTCGTAGGAGCGGACCTTGTCCGCGATAGCCGGGCATATCGGCGCGGATCGCGGATAAGATCCGCTCCTACGCCGCCCCCACCCGCGCTCCTACAGGTCGCCGGGGGGGCACGGTATTCCTCCCCGTAGGAGCGGACCTTGTCCGCGATGGCCGGACATCCCGGCGCGATTCGCGGATGAGATCCTCCTACGCTGCGCCACCCGCGCCATTCCCCTGTAGGAGCGCGCCCTGCGCGCGAAATCGCGGGCAGGGCCCGCTCCTACAGGTCGCCGGGGGGCACGGTATTCCTCCCGTAGGACCTTGTCCGCGATGGCCGGACGTTCCAGCGCGATTCGCGGATGAGATCTCCTACGCCGCCCCGCCCACACCATTCCCCTGTAGGAGCGCGCCCTGCGCGCGATATCGCGGGCGCAGCCCGCGCCTACCCGGCCAACTGCGCCTCCAGCTCGGCGATGCGCGCCTGCAGGCGTTCGCGTTCGGCGCGGGCCGGGCCTATGTCTTCGTAGACGCTGATCAGGTGCTCCGGCAGGCCGTCCTGGCGGCGGCGCTGCAGCGAGGTGCGGGCGCGCACCCAGACGTAGCGGCCGTCCTTGCGCCGGCAGCGCTTTTCCACCACGTAGCGGTCGATCTCGCCGGCCAGCATGCTGCGCAGCAGCTGCAGGGTGCGCTCCAGGTCGTCGGGGTGGGTGAGTTGCTGGAAGGTCATGCCGTAGAGTTCCTCGGCGCTATAGCCGAGCAGTTCGCAGAGGCTGCCGTTGACGCGCTGCCAGGTGCCGTCCAGGCCGATGTAGGCCAGCGCGCCCCAGGTCAGCTCGAAGATGGCGCGCAAGCGCTCCTCGCTGTTGCGCAGCTCTTCCTCGGCGGCCATGCGCGCGGTGTTGTCCATGCTGATGCCGACTATCTTCACCGAGCGCCCGGCGCTGTCCTTGATCACCCGGGCGCGGGAGGCGATCCAGCGCAGCTCGCCGTCCGGGCGGTAGATGCGGAAGTCGCACTCGCAGCCGCTGCCCTCGGCGATGGCCTGGTCGTACATGGCGCGCATGGCGGCCACGTCCTCGGCCGGCAGGTGCGGCCAGAAGTCCTGGTTGTGGCTCACCGGCCAGCCGTAGACCTCCTCGACGTTGGGCGAGTAGGTCACCTCGTCGCTGATCAGGTTCCACTCCCAGGTGACGATGCGCGCGCTCTCCTGGGCCAGCTTCATGCGCGCCTCGCTCTCCATGATCTCGGCGGTGTAGCGGCGGCGCACGTCGGTCATCGGCAGTTCGATGGGCTCCAGCGCCTGCAGGTCGCGCACCGCCTCCTCGCCATAACGCAGCCAGATCCAGTTGACCTTGAGGAAGGCGGCCAGCTTGCGCAGGTTGTCGTAGTCGATCTCGCCGCCGCGCGTCCACTTGTGCACCGCGGTGCGCGAGATGCCCAGCGCTGTGGCCACGGCCTGCAGGGTCAGCTTGTTGAGCTCGAGCAATTCCTTGAGGCGGAAGGCGAAGCTGTTTTCCGTCATACGCGGTCCTGTGCTGGAAGAAGCCTGGAGCCGCAGTATACACAGCTGTAAACCGCCGGATTACAGCAAACCCCGGGGCGCACGCCCGTGCGCCCCGTTCGCTCACGCCAGGCCGGCCAGCTTCAGCCAATGGGCGTAGAAGCCCTCGGCCACGCGGTTCAGTTCGGCCACCTTGCGCGGCAGGTCGGCGAGCATCACCTCGGCGCTTTCCTGGCTCGGCTGGCTGGGGTCCAGGTACTGCGGCCAGCCGTTGATCCAGCCGCTGACCAGCTCCTCGGTCATCTCCGGGTGACCCTGCAGGCCGAGGACGAAGCCGCCCCAGGAGAAGCCCTGGTTGGCGCACCAGGGGCTGGACAGCAGGTGCTCGGCGCCCTCGGGCAGCTCGAAAGTGTCGCCGTGCCACTGGTAGATCGGGAATTCCTCGGGCAGGTGCGCCAGCCAGGGGCTCGCGGACTCCAGGCGGCGCATCGGCTGCCAGCCCATCTCGGTGTAGCCCTGCTGGCGGATGGATGCGCCCAGGGCCTTGGCCAGCAACTGGCCGCCCAGGCAGTGGCCGATCAGCGGCACCCGGCGCTCGATGAAGCGGCGCAGCGCCGCCACCTCGGTGCGCAGCCAGGGCAGGTCGTCGTTCACGCTCATGGGGCCGCCCATGATGGCCACGGCTTTCGGGCGCTCCAGGTCGTAGCCGTCCAGCTCGCCGTGGTCGGCGCGGCGCACCTCGAAGCCCAGGCCAGCGCGGTCGAGCACGCGGGCCAGGTGGCCCGGCGGGCAGAAGTCGGCGTGGGTCAGGATCAGGATATCGGTCATGCTTACCTCCGCGCGGCAGTCTGCCGCAAAAGGCGCGCGACCATAACCCCCAGCGCGCCCGCGGGCAGGCCCGCACCGCCTTCCGGCGGCGCGGGCGCATGGGGTTCATGGGAGTGGGAAGCCGCCGGCCGACGCGGCCTGGCGGCGAGACGAAGGTGTTGGATCAGGGACGCAGGCTGCTCACTTCCTGGGTAACGCCCCAGCCGTCGAGCACACCTCCGAGCGGCGCCACGACTTCCTCCAGGTCGTGTTCGAATGCGCCGATCGCCGCGTGGGTGGCGAACATCACCTTGCTGATCTGCAGGTTCCAGCCACCGTCGGAGCGGGCTTCGACCTGGGCCCTCAGGGATTCGCCACGGAATTGCCGGGCGGCCTGGCGGGCGTTCTGTTCATCGGGAAAGATGGCGAAGAAGTCGATGGGATGAATGCGGGCGAAATCGAAGCCCCCTTCCTTCATCCGGCGCAGCACATTGACACTGATATCCTCCGAGAGGGGCTTTTCCATGGTACGCACCTCCTTTCGAGACGTTCAGGGTTTCACCTAGTTTCCCAGCCGATGCGGGCCTGGCTTGCGACCGGGCCCGCGGCGGGCACTCGCTGTGCCACAGGAAACGCCAAAAATGCTTCAACGTCCCCCAATTGGTCGCCAAAGGTCTTGAACTGGCAGGCAGGAAGGCCTGTCTGCCGGCAACCAACAGTTTCAGAGTAGCGTCTATGCAGGCCGAATGCCGCCCTACCGGTCAGTCGGTACGTTCGGCGGCGACGGGCGGCAGCGCCGCGGGGCGCGTCGCCAGCAGCAGGGCCGCCAGCACCAGGGCCATGCCCAGGGCGTGGCCGGCGCCGAAACGCTCGCCCAGCAGGCTCACGCCGACCAGCGCCGAGCCCACCGGCATCAGCCCGGTGAACAGCCCGGCGGTGCTGGCCGGCACCCGGGAAATGCCGCGGTACCACAGCAGGAACGACAGCACGCTGGCGCTCAGGGCGTAGAACAGTGTCCAGCCCCAGGTCGCCGCCGGCACCGCGCGCCAGTCCAGCGTCCGCGCCTCGGGCAGCGCCAGCGGCAGGAACAGCAGCAGCCCGGCGAGGTTGACGCCCAGGGCCATGGTCCAGGGGTGCAGGTGCAGCGACAGGCGCCGCGAGTAGATGGCGAACAGCGCCTCGGCGAGCACCGCGCCCAGCACCAGGGCGTTGCCCAGCACGCCGCTGCGGCCGCCCGCCGGGCGCTCCAGCAGGTTCAGCGCGGCGATGCCCAGCACCGCCAGGGCGATGGCCAGCAGGCCGCGCTGCTCCAGGCGCTCGCGCAGCCACAGCCAGGCCAGCAGGGCGATGACGCTGGGCGTGGCGCTGGTGATGATGCCGGCGCTGGTCGCCGAGGTCAGCTGCACGCCGTGCAGCATGCACAGGCTGAACAGGAAGCAGCCGAAGAAGGCCTGCAGGAACAGCCCGCGGCAGGCGCCGCCATCCAGCCCCGCGCGCACCCGCGGCAGGGCCAGGCCGGGCAGCAGCACCAGGCTGGCGATAAGGAAGCGCAGCAGGGCGAACAGATAGACGGGCAGTTCTTCCAGCACCAGCTTGCCGATGGCGATGTTGCCGCCGACCAGAAGCATCGACAGGGCCAGGCAGAAATAGGCGAAAGGCATGGCGGCTTCCTTGCGACAGGCGAAGGGAAAGGCAGCCGACTTCCTACAGCTGCAGACCAGCCCTACAGCATCCGGGCTGCGCCCCATGGGTGCAAGCCCCTTTCCGTCAGTCGCGGCTGAGCCAACCCATCACCCAGCGGTTGAGTGCCGGCGGCGACAGCTGGCCGGACCAATACATCGCCCGGAACAGCGCGCCGATGGGCCGGTGCACCTTGTCGCTGTGGGCCTGGCGCCAGGCCGCCGCGGCGATGTCCTCGGCCTTCAGGCGCACGCCCAGGCGGCGCAGCACCGGCGGCTCGTAGCCCTGGCTGGTGACCATGGGCGTGCGCACGAAGGGCGGCATCAGGTCGGCGACGCGGATGCCATGGCGCCGCCATTCCAGCTCCAGCGCCTCGGTGAAGCCGCGCACGGCGAACTTCGAGGCCGAGTAGGTGGCCATCTCCGGCACCCCGTACAGCCCCGAGGCCGAGCCCATGTTCAGTACCTGGGCGCCGGGCGTGGCCTTGAGATGCTCGAAAGCGGCATGGCAGCAGTTGAGCAGGCCCTGCACATTGATCGCCAGCAGGCGGGCGTGGTCCTGCGCGGGGACTTCCTCGAAGCGGCCGAAGCGCAGGATACCGGCGCAGCTGAACAGCAGGCGCAGTCGGCCGTCGCCGGCGCCGACGAAGTCCGTCACGGCCGCGCGCACCGCCGCCGCATCGGTCACGTCCAGCGCCCGCCGCCAGGCGCCGCCCAGTTCGGCGGCGAGCCCGGCCAATGCCTCGACGTTCAGGTCCAGCAGGCCGACGCGCCAGCCGCGGGCATGGAACAGCCGCGCGCTGGCCGCGCCTATGCCCGAAGCCGCCCCGGTGATGAGGATGCCGTGCATCAGCGCCCTCCCCCGAGGTGCCGGCCGAGGAAGCCCGCCACCTCGCCCAGGGCCTGGTCGGCGATGCGCAGCACCCCGGCGTGGGCCTGGAACACGTGCCAGCAGTCGCGGTAGCGCTGCAGGGTGACGTCCACTCCCCGCTTACGCGCCGCGCCGGCCAGGCGCAGGCTGTCGTTGCGCAGCACTTCGTCCTCGCCGACCTGGATCAGCAGCGGCGGCAACCCGGCCAGGTCGGCGAACAGCGGCGACAGCTGCGCCGAGTCGCGCGCCACGCCGGGCGGGCAGAACATCGCGATGGCGCTGTCCACCCAGGCGCGGCTGATCAGCGGGTCGCCGGCCTTTGGCTGGTGCCACTGGCTGCAGCTGACGTCGGTGACCGGCGAGAACACCACCAGCGCGCCGGGCAGCGGCAAGCCGCGCTCCTTCAGCGCCACGGCCAGTTGCAGGGTCAGGTGGCCGCCGGCCGAATCCCCGGCCACGGCCAGCCGCGCAGGGTCCTGGCCGCGCGCCAGCAGCGCCTGGTACACCGCCAGGGCATCCTCCAGCGGCGCCGGGAAACGGTGTTCCGGGGCCAGGCGGTAGTCCGCCGCGCACACGTCGAGGCGGCCCAGGCGCGCCAGGTTGGCGGTGATCGCCCGGTGCGTGGCCGGCGAGCCCACCAGGTAGGCCCCGCCGTGCAGGTAGAGCAGCGTGCGGCCTTCGCCCTGGCCCGCGCGCTGCCATTCGCAGGGCACCCCGGCGATGACTTCTGCGCCGCGCTGCACGCCGCGCGGGGTCAGGGTCGCGGCGGTGAGCGCGTTCAGCACCCGACGCTGCATCGACACCGGGATCGACGGGCGCATCAGCCCGCGGAACAGCAGGCGCAGGGTGCCGCGCAGCAGGCCGGCGAGCAGGCGCTGCGAGGTGGAAACGGGCGGTACGAACTCAACGGGCGCATTCATAGTCGGCGAACTCCGGCTGACGGGTCTGTTGGCGGTAGCGGAAGGTGAAGCCCGGCCAGTTGTTGGTGTTGCGGCCGGCGGCGGTCTTGTACCAGCTGTCGCAGCCGCTCTCCCACACGGTGTGCTGCAGGCCGTGCTGCAGGGCCTGGTTGTAGGCGCGCTGCACTTCGGGCTTCACGTCCAGGTAGCGCAGGCCCTGGCGGTCCAGGTGGCGCAGGCAGGCCAGCACGTAGGGGAACTGGCTCTCCAGCATGTAGACGATGGAGTTGTGCCCCAGGTTGGTGTTCGGCCCGTAGAGGATGAACAGGTTGGGGAAACCGGCGACGCTGATGCCCTTGTAGGCCTCGGCGCCCTCGGCCCAAGCCTGCTCCAGCCAGCGCCCGCCCAGGCCCTGGACGCGCAGCGGGGCGAGGAACTCGGTGGCGGCGAAGCCGGTGCCGAAGACGATGGCGTCCACCGGGTGGCGCTGGCCGTCGCGGGTGACGACGGCGTCCCCGGTCACCCGCTCGATGCCGCTGTCGATCACCCGCACGTTGTCCCGCGCCAGCGCCGGGTAGTAGTCGTTGCTGATGAGGATGCGCTTGCAGCCCAGCGGGTAGTCCGGGATCAGCCGCCGGCGCAGCTGCGCGTCGGCGATGCCGCGGCGCAGGTTGAGGCGGAAGCTCAGCTGCATGAACTTCATCAGCGGCGGGAAGGTGGAAAAGGCCAGCACCCGCGCCTCGTGCTGCAGGTACTTGAGGCCACGGTCCAGGCGCTGCAGCCAGGGCAGGCGCGCCTTCAGGCGGCGTTCCCAGGCGGCGTAGGGGCGGTCCGGCTTGGCGATCACGTAGGGCGCGCTGCGCTGGAACAGCAGCAGCTCGGCCACCTGCGGGGCGATGCGCGGGACGAACTGGATGGCGCTGGCGCCGGTGCCAATCACCGCCACGCGCTTGCCGCGCAGGTCGGCGCGGTGGTCCCAGCGCGCCGAGTGGAAGGCCACGCCCTTGAAGCCGTCGAGCCCGGCGATGCGCGGGTACAGCGGCCGGCTCAGTTGGCCGGTGGCGCAGACCAGGGCGCGGGCGCGCAGCACCTGCCCGTCGGCGCAGCGCACCCGCCATTCTCCGGCGGCCTCGTCGAAGCTGGCATCCACCGCCTCGCAGCCGAAGCGGATGCGTTCGCGCAGGCCGTACTTGTCGGCGCAGTGGCGCAGATAGTCGAGGATTTCCGCCTGCGGGGCGAACTTGCGGCTCCAGTCGGCTTTGGGTTCGAAGGAAAAGGAATACAGGTGCGAAGGCACGTCGCAGGCGGCGCCGGGGTAGCCGTTCTCGCGCCACACGCCGCCGACGTCGGCGGCCTTTTCGAGAATCAGGTAGTCGTGGATGCCGGCCTGTTGCAAGCGGACGGCCAGGCCCAGGCCGCCGAAGCCGGCGCCGATGATCAGCACGCACAAGGGTGCCGGATCACGGGAAGTATTGTGCATTGTTGTGCTCCCGGTTTGGCTGGACGGCGGCCGCGCGGGGCCTGCCGTCATCCGCCGCGCTGGCGGATGAGCATAGGCTAGTGCCGCCGGCGGCGCCGGTTTATGGCATAGTCGGACATTAAATTGTGATTTCCGGACAAGACGGAGCCCGCGATGCCCGAGCAGCCCCGGCCCAGCCGCCGCAGCGCCCTGAGCGTGCAACTGCTCACCCAGTTCGGCCTCGACCACGGCCTGGCGCTGGAGGACTGCCTGCACGGCAGCGGCCTGGACCTGGCGGTGCTCGCCGACCCGGCCCGCGAGATCGACGCCGCCTGCGAGTTGCAGGTGCTGCGCAACCTGGCGCAACGGCTGCCCGCCGGCAGCGGCCTGCATGCCGGCCTGCGCTACCACCTGAACGCCTACGGCATCTGGGGTTTCGCCCTGCTCAGCAGCCCGACCTTCCGCAGCGCCGCCCTCCTCGGCCTGCGCTACCTGGGGCTGACCTACGTGTTCACCCGCCTGGAATTGCTGGAGGACGGCGCCGAGGCCCACCTGCTGCTGGACGACAGCGACGTGCCGGAGGACGTCCGCGCCTTCGCCTGCGAGCGCGACCTGGGCGGCGTGCTGCGCATCCAGCGCGACCTCACCGGGCGCCCGCTGCCGATCCTGCGCGCCGAATTCCGCCGCCCCCGGCCTGCCGACGGCAGCCTGTACCTGGCCGAACTGGGCGTGGAGCCGGCGTTCGGCCAACCCGCCAACCGCATCGTCTTCGCCAGCGCCGCCCTCGACCTGCCGCTGCCCGGCGCCAACCCGCAGGTGGCGCGGCACTGCGAGGAAGAGTGCCGCGCGCTGCTGGCCCGCCGCCAGGAACTGGGCGGCCTGGCCGGGCGCATCCGCGACCGCCTGCTGCGCACGCCCGGGCGCCTGCCGGACATGGAGCAGGTGGCGGAAGAACTGCACATGACCTCGCGCACCCTGCGCCGCCGCCTGCAGGACGAGGGCAGCAGCTACCGCGCCCTGCTCGACGAGGTGCGCCAGGCCCTGGCCGAGGAACTGCTGGGCACCGGCGCCATCCGCCTGGAAGAGATCGCCGAGCGCCTGGGCTATGGCGAGGTGTCCAACTTCATCCACGCCTTCAAGCGCTGGAAGGGCGTGCCGCCGGGGCGTTTCCGCGGGCGCTAGGCCTCGATGCCCAGTTGGCGCAGGGCCTCTTCCAGGTGCTCGATGAAGGCGAGGATCTTGCGCGTGGCGCGTCTGTGGCTGGGGTAGACGGCGAGGATGCGCTGGCCGAAGGCGTCGGGGTCGAAGTGGTAGTCCTCCAGCACGCTGCGCAGGCGCCCGTCGCGCAAGTAGGGCTGGACACTCCACAGCGGGCAGGGCATCAGGCCCCTGCCCTTCAGGCAGGCGGCCAGCAGCAGTTCGTGGTTGTCGCTGCTCAGGCGCCCCTCGCGCAGGATGGAGAAGCGTTCGCCGTCGCGCTCCATCCACCAGCGGGTGTCCAGCGCCGGGTGCCAGTAGGTCAGGCGGTCGTGCTCGGCCAATTCCAACGGGTGCAGCGGCTCGCCGCAGCGCGCCAGGTACTCGGGGCTGGCGCAGAGCACCAGGCGGTTCTCCACCAGCGGCCGCACGATCAGCCCCGGCAGGTTGCTGTGGCCCAGGCGCAGGGCCAGGTCGTAGCGGCCGTCGAGCAGGTCGACGTAGCTGTCGCTCAGGTCCACCTGCAGGCGCAGTTGCGGGTGCTGGATGAGGAAGTCGGCGCAGACGTCGTTGAGGAAGGCCGCGCCGAAGGCCAGCGGCGCGGTGATCCGCAGGCTGCCGCGCAGGCTGTGCTGCAGCTGGCCGATCTCCTCGGCGGTCTCGTGCATACGCGCCAGCACCTCGCGGGCGCTGTCCAGGTACAGCTGCCCGGCCTCGGTCAGCGCCATGCTGCGGGTGGTGCGCTCGAACAGGCGCGCGCCGAGGCTGGCCTCCAGCTGGCCGATGGCCTTGGTCACCGCCGAGGGCGTCTTGCCCAGTTGCCCGGCGGCGCGGCTGAAACTGCCGGTCTCGGCGCAGGCGACGAAAAGGGCGAGGCTACTGAACCTGTCCATATTCTTTCCAGATTTTCACAAGTCTTGTGCCAGCGACTGGCTTTCGGGAAATAGCCCCGGGCCATTAGCCTCTTGCCCAGACCAATAAAAATCAACCACCAAGCAAGGGGGAAGCATGCGAAGGCTCATCAAGGGCGCACTCGCTGTCGCAATCGCACTGGGCACTTTGGAAGCCCACGCACAAACCGCCGACCTGATCCTGTACAACGCCAAGGTCTTCACCGCCGAGCCCGGGCAGCCGCTGCAACAGGCGCTGGCCATCGCCGGCGACAAGGTGTTGAAGGTCGGTAGTGACCAGGAAGTGCGCGCCCTCGCCGACGCCCACAGCCGCCAGGTGGACCTGGGCGGCAAGCTGCTGATGCCCGGTTTCATCGACAGCCACTCGCACGCCATCTTCGGCGGCCTGGAGCTGATCGCCGCGAGCATGGAGGACGAGCAGGTCGGCCTCGACGAGCTGGCGCGACGCCTGCGCGAGGCCCGCGACAACGGCAAGGCCCGGGTCGGCGACATCCTGGTGCTGAACGGCATGCACTCCAGCTACTGGTCCCAGGCCGAGGGGCTGGCGAAGATTTTCAATGCCGGCGAATGGGCGCAGGTGCCCATCGTGCTCATCGGCAGCGACCACCACACCGCCTGGGCCAACGCCGCCATGCTGCGCCGCGCCAAGCTGGACGCGGCGCTGGTGCGCTCGCTGCCGGCCACCGAGCAGCAGAACATCGGCCACGCGCCGGACTTCACCCCCAGCGGCTTCGTCGTCGACTCCGGCTTCGACCGCATCGCCGCAGCCATGCCCGCCGCCGACCAGCAGACCCTCGACCGCGCCGGCCTGGCCGCCGTGCGGTACAACAACAGCCTGGGCATCACCGCCTGGATGGACCCGGCGGCCAACGGCAGCCCGGGCCAGGCGCTGTTCGACATCAAGCCCACGGAACGCACCGTCGGCGTGCTGCCGGTGTACCGCGACCTGGCGCAACAGGGCCGGCTCAGCGCCCACGTCGCCGCGCTGCTGGTGGTCAACCCGAAGAGCCGCCCGGCGGACCTGGCGGTGATCGACAAGGTGCGCCAGCAGTTCCAGGGCATCCCCAACCTCAGCCTGCCGGGCATCAAGGTGTTCGCCGACGGCGTGCTGGAATACCCGGCGCAGTCCGCCGCGCTGCTGGAGAACTACAGCAACCTGCACAAGCCCGGCGAGTTGCTGCTCGATCCGCGGCACTTCGGCGAGCTGGTCAGCGCCGCCGACGCCCGCGGCTGGCTCGTGCACATCCACGCCATCGGCGACCGCGCGGTGCGCGAATCGCTCAACGGCATCGCCCAGGCGCGCAAGGACCGGCAAAGCGGCGTCACCCACTCCATCACCCACCTGCAACTGGTCAACCCGGCGGACTTCCCGCGCTTCAAGCAGTTGGGCGTGATCGCCTCGATGCAGCTGGACTGGGCCACCGCCGAGGACTACACCCTCGACCTGGTCAAGCCCTACATCGCCGACGACGCCTTCCGCTACATGTACCCGGCCAAATCGCTGCTGGACGCCGGCGCCACCATCGCCGGGGCCAGCGACTGGCCGGTGTCCACCCCCGACCCGCTGAAGGCCATGTACCAGGCGGTGACGCGCCAGGGCCCCAAGGGCGTGCTCAACCCCGAGCAGCGCATCGACCGCCAGGCCATGTTCTACGCGTACACCGCCAATGCCGCGAAGGCCATCGGCCTGGGCGAGAAGATCGGCAGCCTGGCCCCCGGCAAGCAAGCCGACCTGGTGGTGCTCGACCGCGACCTGTTCAGCGTCCCCGACGCCGAGCTGGGCGAGGCCAAGGTGCTGCACACCCTGTTCGGCGGCCGCGAGGTCTACCGCGCCGACGGCCAGGAAGCGCTCTGACGCCGTTCGCTCCAATGCCGGGCTGAGGCCCGGCCCTTCCCGCCGCCCCTTCCCTTTCGCTTCCCGGCTCGCCGGCGGGAGGGGGCTGCGCGGGCTTTTTTCCTGCCCACACAAGCACAGCCCACACAAGCACAACAAAGGGTAAGTCCATGAAGTACAAAGCACTCGTCCTCGGCGCGGCGCTCGCCTGCGCGCCTTTCGCCAGCAGCCATGCGCTGGAGCTGACCGAGGACTTCTCGGTCCAGCTGGAGGCCACCCTGGCCAGCGACTACCGCACCCGCGGCATCTCGCAGACGCAGAACGACCCGGCCATCCAGGCCGCCGCCACCCTGCAGCACAACAGCGGCCTGTACCTGGGCGTGTGGAGCTCCAACGTCGACTTCGGCTACGGCCTGAAGACGCGCCAGGAGCTGGACTACTACGCCGGCTGGTACTGGCAGGCCACCGACGCGGTGAGCCTGGACCTGGGCTACATCCAGTACCGCTACCCGAAGGAAGGCCAGTTCAACCAGAGCGAGGTCTATGCCGTCCTCAACGCCTACGGCTTCGAGCTGGCCAGCTATTACTCCAAGGACATCACCACCTACGTCGGCAAGGACCAGAGCCAGCTCTACAGCTACGTTGGCTACGGCTTCGAACTGCCGGCCGGCTTCCAGGCCAAGCTGCGCTACGGCCGCAACGACGCCAAGGACCCGCTGTACCTCGCCGGCGACGGCGGCACGCGCAGCACCTACCACGAATGGGAGGCGCGCCTGGACCGGGAGTTCGCCGGCATCGACTGGTCGCTGAGCTACATCGACACCGACCTGTCGCAGAGCGAATGCTTCAACTGGCAGGGCTTCAAGGACATCTGCACGGCAACCGTGGTGGCGCGGGCGACGAAGCGGTTCTGAGGTCGCGGCGGGTCGCGCCCCGGTGGCACGAGCGGCCCCATTCGCGAGCCGTCGTAGGATGGCGTTGAGCGAAGCGATACCCATCACCCCCAACTGCATGGGTTTCGCAAGCTCAACCCATCCTACGAAAAGCACCTCGGCGTAGCCGGCAAGACAATTGCTCCTACAATGTGTGGGGTGCATAACGCCGACGGCGGATAACCGCGAACGGTTATGCGCCCTACGGTGCCCCATTCCATTCCCCTGCGTGCGCCGAGCTGCTCTTCGTAGGACTCTGTCCGCGATAGCCGGACATCCCGGCGCGATTCGCGGATGAGATCCGCTCCGCCCTGACTCAAACGAAAAGGCCGCACATCCTCGGATGCACGGCCTTTTTTGCTTCCCCCGGCTCTCACCGGGCCGAGGCAGCCTCGCGCCGGCCTGGGCTGCGCAGCGCCGGCGTCTCGCTCAGCGGCATGCTCTCGGGCCGGTAGCCCAGGCGCAAGCCGCCCCAATGGCGGCCGTTGACGAAGATCGGCACCGACAGGTCGTGCATCTGCTCGCCGGTGTCGCGGCAGTAGGTCTGCAACAGCAGCGCCTGCTGGTGGCTGCCGCAGCGGATCCCGGTGCGGTCGTCGAACAGGCGCTTGCTGCGGCTCTTCAGGCGGTCCACCTCGGGGTCGCCGGTGGGCGCCTGGGCGAAGGCGCGGTTGTGCGTCGGCACGTAGCCCTCGGCGGTGCAGGCGATGGCGAACACCAGGCCCTCGTGGCGCTGCAGCAGGTCTTCCTGGATCTTCGGCAGCACCTCGTCGGTGTAGCGGTCGAAGCGCGTGCTGTACTTCTGCGGCTCGGTGCCCGGAATCGGCTGGTAGTGGCGGTCGAACAGGTCCTCGGCGGAAATCCGCCCGTCCTCCAGGTCGGCGGCGAAGCGCGCGCCTATGCTCGATGCGCCTTCGCGTGCCAGGTCGTAGACGCGCTGGTGATAGTCGTCCAGGCCCACTTCGGCCAGGCGCTCGCTGATGGCCTCGGCCTGGGCCTCCAGGTGCACGGCGGCGTCGGCCAGGCGGTGGGTCTGCTCGTCGCTGACGCGGATGTCGGCGCGCATGCGCTCCACCGCGGCGAACAGGTTGTCCAGTTGATGGCGGTTGATCTCCGCGCCCTCGGCGATCTCGGTGATCTGCCGCTCGACGCCGGCGGCCAGCCCGGCGATGCCTTCCAGCTGCCCGCCGGTGCGCTCCACCTGGGCCACGCCTTCGTCGAGGTCGGCGGCCAGTTGGAGAATCTGCTCGGCGACCTGGGCGGTGCGCTGCTGGATGTCCTCGACCATCTGCCCCACCTCCTCGGTGGCCTCGGCGGTGCGCGCGGCCAGCCCGCGCACCTCGTCGGCGACCACCGCGAAGCCGCGGCCGTGCTCGCCGGCGCGGGCCGCCTCGATGGCGGCGTTCAGCGCCAGCAGGTTGGTCTGGCTGGCGATCGACTGGATCACCTGGGTGACGCGCTGGATGTCCTCGCTGCGCTGGCTCAGCGCCTCGATCAGCGCGCGGCTTTCGCCGGCGCGGCCGCTGAGCTGGTGCATGCGGGCGATGGCCTGCTGCAGCTCGCTGCGCCCGACATCGCTGCCGGCGCGGGCCTGGGTGGCGGCGTCCATGGCCTGGCG
Organism: Pseudomonas sp. NBRC 100443; assembly: GCF_030268185.1. Classification (NCBI taxonomy): domain Bacteria; kingdom Pseudomonadati; phylum Pseudomonadota; class Gammaproteobacteria; order Pseudomonadales; family Pseudomonadaceae; genus Pseudomonas; species Pseudomonas sp. NBRC 100443. The sequence continues at coordinate 175,681 of NZ_BSQE01000012.1, read as the reverse complement.
CGCCAGGGAAGAAGTGGCGCGCTCGGTGTGGATCATCACCTCGGCGCTGCCGACGATCTGCTCGGCCGCCGCCAGTTGCGACTCCAGGCGCTCCACCAGGCGCTGCACCGAGTAGGACACGCCGGCGGCGGACAGCGCATTGTGGCTGGTGCTGCGGGACAGGTCGCGGGTCAGCGCGGCCAGCTCCGGCGCGGCGGCGGATACGCCGGGCAGGCTGCGCCGCTGGCCGACGAACCAGGGCAGCCAGAGCAGCGCGAAACCGAGCAGCAGGCACAGCGACAGCGGCCAGCCACCCAGCGACTGGGCTATGAACAGCGCGAGAAGGCCGGAGGTCTGCAAGGAAAGAACGAGGAAGATACGCGAACGCGTCGGGTCCATGAGGGCACCTCTCCAGCCATCGCCCGCCCCGTGGAACACCCGGGTTGGCGCAGGCCCTGAATTATTGTTGTCAGGGCCATTAGGCGACCATTTGCCGGCCGCGGCTATCGTCCCTTAGTCGGTAGTGTGGCCGTCATTGCGGGGCGGTGCACTGTTGCGATTCGATCCACAGCCTTACCGAGCCCCTGAGCACAGGACACTGCCGACCAAGGGAGTGGAGAGCCGGCGGAGGAATTAGCGTTCCCGACAGCAATTCCTACAGCGCCTAGTCCCCGGCCATCCGAGATAAAAAGCGAATAATCGGATGCAATGCTGCAAGACATGACAAAAGCAAACGACATGTCATTTTCGGCTCCTTGGCTTCAGAACAGCAAAAGGAGACGTCCATGAACCAATTGGAAGGCTGGGCTCCGCCGGCGCGGGCCTGGGGACCCTGGATAGTCATCGGCGAACAGATGGGGGGCCCACTCTCTTACAAAGTCGAATTCGAAACTATTTCAGGCAGCTCGACCTTCGACGCCGAGATTCGTTATTTCCAGGGAGGCACTGAAATGAGCGATATCGTCGTTGGCCCGGGAACACACAATTTCACCAGCGGCATCTGCGTCTGTGTATCTCGGATCAGGTTCAGAAGCCACAGCATCGGGCAAGTGATTGCCATTACCGTTCGTTAGGGAATACCGAGATGAAAAAGACCATCCTGCTTTCCGCAATGCTTCTGGTTGCGGCCTGCGCCAGCACCGCTGAGGAAGGGGTTCTGTTCAGTGTCGAGAATCGCAGCTATCTGCTGACACGAGAATGCGTCAAACGCTCCGAGGTATCACACGACCTTGAGCAGCATGCCTATGTACAGGTCGAACTGACCGATCCCTGTGCAACTTCACTGGCCGGTTTCCTGAATGCAGAGCGAGGTGCCCCGCTTTCCGTTTCGGTCAAAGGACAATATCTGTCGAGATCATTGCCGATCCTTGGCGAGTTTCAGGCCAGAAGCCTGAGAATCTCCAGTCCGGATACAAAGCTGGCAATCGAGGTCGAGCGCTTGCTGTCTCCACCTCGATAAACCCGACTTATTGAGATGAACCGGACTGGTAGCTGTTCACCACGCAGCCATTGGCGTCGTAGTTGATGCTGAAGAAGTTCAGGTACTTGTCGTTCCAGTAGGTGCTGCTGCCGGCGCCGTGGGCGCTGGCCTGCTTGCTCGGGGTGCCGAACATGCTCTCGATCTCCTTGCGGCTCATGCCCGGGACGATTTCCTTGCGCACCATGGCGGTCCGCAGGTCGCGCTCGGAAAGCCCGGTGGAGCAGCCCGGCCGCTCCTCCGAGCCGCCCACCACGGTCACCCGCGTGCCACCGGCCGGCGCCGGGGCCGCCGGCTGCTGCGCCGGATAAGCCCCCGCCGGAGCGTAATCCGCAGTCGGCGCCTGAAGCGCCGGCTGCGCCATCACCGCCCCCTCGCCGCCGCCACTGGGCCGGCGGTTCTCCACGTTCAGCTCGACGCCGGCGTTGCCGCCGTTGGGGCAGGCCTGCTTGGTGAAGGTCACCTTGCCCTGCGCATCGACGCATTTGTAGATCGTATCCGCCTGCGCCCAGGCGGCGCAGAACAGCAGCGGAACAGCAACGAGAACACCCTTCATACAGCCTCCCTGGCTGATCAATGGCAGATTGACACCTCAGACCGCCGCGCCGGCGAAAGTTCCAAGGCCGATACACGAAATCCTAACCGCATCGCCAGGAATAACCCACGCCCGGGGTCTTCGTGCTTTCTGCCAGCGTCCCTTCACCGATCCTGAGCCTGCCCCGCCGCCACGGCCTGCCCTGGCCGGCACGAATACTGGAGAGCCCCAGCAGCTACCAGGGAAGTAGCGGCCAGCCCTGCATCATCCATGCCTCCCTCGTCCGCGCGGACCAGGGCCCGGTGCAGGCTTGCCAGCAGAAGGATCACGCCACGACTCAACCTTCGCCCCGTAGTGTTCCGAAATGCGTGCTCTTCATTGGTTTATCGCTCTTTTACTTCTCATGCTGATCGTTCCCCTCGCCCATGCCGATGACCTCGGTACCCCGCAGTGGCGCCGCTACGCGCCCGCATCGGCCCAACCAGTACCAGCGGACTGGTATAGCGCCGTCAATCCGGACACGCGCCAGCTCATCGTCGCCCGCGCGCACCAGCTCGTCGGCCAGCGCTACCGCCGGGGCGGCGAATCGGAGGAAACCGGGTTCGATTGCAGCGGCCTACTGGTCTACCTGTATCGCAGCGTCGCCGACCAGCGCCTGCCACGCACCACCCGGTCGATGATTGCGCGGCGCGACGCGACTATCGCCCGCCACGAACTACAGCCTGGCGACGCCGTGTTCTTCAGCCACAACGGCAGCGATAGAGTTAGCCATGTCGGCCTCTACATCGGCGACAACCGCTTCATTCACGCCCCCAGCACGGGCAAGAAGATCCGCATCGACTCCCTCGCCTCCCCCTACTGGAAGCGTGCCTACGTCACCGCGCGCAATTTCAGCGGCTGATGGAATCGGCGCCATCGGGAATATCACCGCCCAGGTGCGGGCGTAGACGCAGTGAAACCAACGAAATAGCGCCGGGAGCGCCCGTGGAGCCGAGGGCGCAGGCCTGGGTTGCCGACCTTCTCCGGAGGCCCAACCGAGCCCCTACCGGCGTGGCGGGATGCGTTTGGCCGATGGAAAGGCGTTTGCCTGCGTTGAGGGCTGGTATCGGGGGTTTGCTGCTGGATCACCGCCCAGGGCCATCGAGGCCCTGGGCGGTGAAGGTTCCGATCCAGTGGATGGAAAGGCTGCTCCGCTTGAGTGAACGGCATTGCAGCCTAGATCGGTCTGACTCGTCAGCTCCGGCCGATCACGGCTTGGCCTGGGCTTCCACTTCGGCTTCCACGCGACGGTTGACGGCGCGGCCTTCGGCGGTGCCGTTGTCAGCAACCGGACGGCTCTCACCATAACCCACGGCGCTCACGCGGCCGCCTTCCACGCCGTACTCGTTGACCAGCACGTCACGAACGGCGTTGGCGCGACGCTCGGACAGCCTCTGGTTGTAGGCGTCGGTGCCGACGGAGTCGGTGTGGCCTTCAACGGTGGTGGAGGTGGACGGGTACTGCTTCATGAAGTCGGCCAGGTTCTTGATGTCCGCGTAGCTGTTCTGCTTGACCTTGGACTTGTCGAAGTCGAACTTGACGTCCAGCTGGACGCGCACGGCCTCGGCCACGACCGGGCAGCCGTTGGCGTCGACGGTGACGTTGGCCGGAGTGTTCGGGCACTTGTCGACGTTGTCGCAGACGCCGTCGTGATCTTCGTCGGAGCAGACGTCGGCGACCGGCTCGGTCGCCGGGGCCGGCTTGGAACCGCCGCCGAAGTTCAGGCCGACGCCGACGCCGGCCATCCACTCGCCCTGGTGGCCGTTGTCGCGCCTCTCCAGGCCGTACTGGCCGTCGAGGCCGGCCCTGGCATAGAAGTTCTCGGTGAAGTAGTACTTCAGGCCGGCGCCGATGTTGGCCATGGTCAGGTTCTGACGGCCGCCGTTCTCGCTGTTGACGTTGGTCAGGCTCTGGTGGCCGATGCCGGCGGACAGGTACGGGCGCAGGCCCGCGCCGGGAGCGCCGAAGTGGTAGATGGCGTCCAGCGAGGCCAGGCTGCCATGCACCTTGGCATTGCCGCTCGCGGAGGTGCCGCGCAGGTCGTGGTATTCACCGTAGGACAGCGCCAGCTCGACGTCGTCGGTCAGGAAGTAGCCGAGGGAGCCGCCGTACAGGTCGCCGTTCTGCATGTTGCGATTGCTGTCGGTGAAGTAGCGCTTGCCGAAAGCCTCGACCTCGACCGAATTCCGGCCTTGGGCGAAGCCATCCATGGCAGACAAGGCGACCACGGCACCCACAACGACGCCTAAGGTGTTTCTCGATTTCATTCACGCGATCCTTTCAATAAATACAGGGCACAGGTTCAAGCAACAGCCGAAGACCCACACCCGATGAACGAGTGTGAATCTTTCATCCACGACAGGGGCGAAGTTCCATTTCCTGGAGTCTTTTTCTCGAAATATCCACGAGGCAAGACCGGCGCTATTCAACTCGTTTCAAGCCAAGCAAATGCTATCGGCAGGTCCCGAACCGGTTCCGGGCAGCCAGGATGGTATCCAGGTGAACTCCGGCAACACCATGCGACGCCGTCTGAATTCTTCGCTCCACGATTCCGCCAAGTACGGCCACCCCAGCGGCCAACCCTCCCTGCCACTACACACCGCGATCATCTTGAACCCGGCCCCCAACAGCCCTGACTGGAAGAACGCGGATTATCTTCCAGGCCTATCAGCGGACATTGACTTCAGAAAGCGCGCAGGAAGTGCATCGACCCAGTAGCGGCGGCCATCAAGCCGATCCCGATATCACCGCCAGCGGAGGCGCATGGAACGGCCCTTTCCGAGGCGGCCATCCCGCATGCTGCGAGATCCCGGCATATCGAATTGACGAAAAGTAAGGCGCCGCTCCAGGGCATTTTAGAACTCGTCAGATACCTGCCCCGCAGGGCGCGGCCCTACTCTTCTCCCCGCAAGACGACGCAACTTCTTCTAAACAGATCAGCGCTGAATTTCTCCTTCAGAAATCCACCGGAGAACTGTTTCTCAAGCGCCGAAAGCGACCCTGAAGACTCATGCCGCCCGCCCCGCGGGTATCGGCACTTTTCGAGACGCTTGTGGGTTCGCGCCTGCTGCAGGATGCGGGAAGAGGGTTGACCCTGTAACTATCTGACTATCCGTACCTAAATGAAAAATCTGATCGATAGCAAAATAAATTTCTCGGTCGTGACCGAAGACTCCCTCATACAGGCATATACCCTGGATGCAAGCCAGGCCGCGCCTGAACAAGTCCTGATGAGCAAGCCTGGCAACCTGTACGTATTGCAGGAGCCCCAGCATGCCTCCCTGAGCGATGCGCTGGTTGCCGAACGCTCCGGAGAAGACCTGCTGCTGGCTTTCCGATCCCAGGAGCAAGCCCGCCCGGCGCTGAAGTTCGAGCAGTTCTTCAGCCACGACGCCCGCCTGCATGTCCTCAAGCACGACGGCGAACTCCTGCGCGCCGTGATGGGCCAGGACGACCCGCAGCAAGGCCCGGTCGCCTTCGACCTGCAGGCAGCGAGCGCCACTGAACAGCAGGTGGTCAGCCCGGTTCTGGGCCTGCTGCTGCCTTCCGCCGAAATCGCCCCCGCCGCGGAGCTGGAGCCCCAAACCGGCGACGCCGCGGCCCCCGTACAACTTGCGGCACTGAACGTCGCTCCGCTGTCCGCCGAGCCGCCGCAGATCACCCATGCCATCGACCAGATCGGCGCCCGCCAGGGCTCGCTCGCCTCCGGCAGCGTCACCGACGACAGCCGGCCGACCTTCAGCTGTCATGCCGAAGCCGGCACCGTGGTCACGATCTACGACAACGGCTACAAGCTGGGCGACGTCCGCGCCGACGCGAACGGCAACTGGTCCTTCCCCCCTGAAAATGCGCTGGCCAATGCCGGGCACAGCTTCACCGTGCGCGCCCAGGATGCCGCCGGCCACCTGATTTCCGCGGTGCACGCCGTGTATGCCGGAGCGACCTACATTTCCCCGCAGTTCCGCTCCAACGGCCAGGAACAGAACGGCATCCTCGCTTCGCGCACCGCCAACTCCAGCCTGACGCGGCGCGAGGCGGAAGTGATCCGGCTGTATGTATCCGGGCTCTCCGTGAACGGCATCGCCAACCAGCTCAAGCGCACCAAGCAGACCGTCAGTTCGCAGAAGTCCAGTGCCATGAGAAAGCTGGGCATTTCCCGGGACGTGGAACTGTTCCGGTTCGCCTATGAAACAGGCCTGGAGATAGCGGGGAAACCCATGGATTTCGAACTGTCGAGCCACAGGCAACAGACCGCTCCGGAAAGCCTGCCCGCTGAAGTTCAAACCCCGAGAATGGGCGCCCGGCAGAACGACAGGAAGCTCAGCGTCTACGTGCCTTACGAGATCATCCAGAAGGAGTGGCGATTCTTCATGGAAGGCCGCAACCGCAACGAGTCCTGAGCGATCGCCACACCGGCCTCTTCGAAGCTACGCCTCGCACAGGCCCCGGAGCGCCAGCCAGGCCGCTTCGCTGGCCTGCGCCAGCACCTGGCGCTTCCAGTCGTCAGCGTCCACGTAGAAGGCATCGCGTAACTGCTGCTTGATGCGCCCGGCCTTGTGCACCGGCGCCTGCGGCGAGCGGGCCAGCCACTGGTCGGCGCGCAGCGCGTCCAGCACCTGCGATCCCGGCAGGGTGCCGAACTCCAGGGTCATGGAGGTCAGCCGCGCCTGGGGGCATTCCTGCAGCGCGGCATGCACCATCTTGCCGTTGAGCCTCACCGACACACTGTTGCCCTCCTCCGCCGAACGCACCGACTCGCCCCACCAGGCGCGGGAGCGGGCCAGCGATTCCGCGGTGTTTTCACCGGAGTGGATACGCTCGCCGTGCCCGCGGGGGCCGAGGCCGGTATGCAGGTCGATCCAACCCAGCTCCTGGCAGCGGCGGCCATGCTGGCGCAGCACCTGGCGCACCTTGCCGTTGCTCCAGGTGGGTGCGGCGCCGACGTAGAAGAGCCCGTGCGGATGGCTGCTCTGGCCGCAGGAAACGGCCTGTTGCAGGTGCCGGCGGCCATGGCGCAGGACCTGCAGCAACAAGCGCGCACGGCTCAGCCGCGACGGCCAGCGGCGTGGCACCAGCAGCGGATCGAGACGGGCGTAGGCAGGGTTCTCCGGCAGGGGCGCGGAAAAGTCCAGGAAGTTGCGGTTGAGGTCGACGTTCTCGTGGGTCCAGCGCCGCCACCAGGAGAAGCCGTGGGGGTTGACCGCATGCAGGTAGAGCACGGCACAGCCGCTTTCGCGCACGCGGGCCCGCCAATGCGCGTCGCGCAGCATAGCGGTCTGCACGGCGGAACCGCAGAAGCCTTCGACGCCATGACAGCCGCTGCTGACGATCAGCAATCGGCTGGCGTCCTCCGGGCCGTCGCGGGCCACGTCCAGGGCCAGCGGCTCGCCGTCGCGCCCGGGCAGCGGGTGGTCATGGGATTCGACGGCCAGGCCGGCGGCGGCACAGGCCTCGAGGAACTTGCCACGCGCCTCGGCGTAGCTCTGGGAGAAGCAGGCGGACGGGTTCATCGTCTCTCCGGGATGAGCGCAGTCGGAACGCGGGCCGCCGGGCCCGCGCCCGGAAGGCGCGAAAGGGATGGGATCAGGGGGCCGGCGGCCGACTCATGGGCGGCCACCGCGGCTCATGCCGTGGCGGGCAGGTCCGTGGCGGCGCTGCCGTGCAGCGCCTGGCGGGTGCGCTCGGGGGCGATCAGGCGCAGGCCGAGCAACGCACAGAGGATCACCGCGGCGCCGATCAGGCCCAGGCCCAGCTCGAAGCCCTGGGCGATGTTGCCGCCCTTGTGCTCCACCAGCTGGCCGATCATCCAAGGCGCGAGCATGCCCGCGCTGGTCAGGCCGCCGATGTGGATGGCCAGCATGGAGCCGCGCTGCGCCGGCGGCGCGATGTGCGCCACTATGGTGTTGCAGAAGGTCGGCAACAGGTTGATCAGCACGCAGCCGGCCAGGTACAGGCCGATCACCGCCGGCAGGTTGCCGTGGAAGCCGCCGAGGCCGACGAAGGCCGCGCCGGCGAGGATCGCGCAGAGCACCGGCAGGCGCACCAGCGCGGTCTGCACCGGCACGCCGCGCTTGAGCAGGCGCTGCGACCAGGCCGAAACGCCGAGGTTGAACACGATCACGCCGAGGGTCGCCGCCATCACCGTGTAGCCCGATTGCAGCGGCGTCATGCCCAGGCCCTTCTGCAGGTACACCGGCACCCAGCTGTAGACCAGCGCGTTGGGCAGGTAGCCGAGGAAGCCCAGCAGGGTGATCCAGAGGAAGGTGCGGTTGAGCAGCAGGCGCCGGTACGGCAGGCGCTGGCCGCTTTCTTCACCGTCCACTTCGGCGTGGCTGCCCTCGCGGCCGAAGGCCAGCCAGGCGAGCATCCACAGCAGGCCGATGAGCGCCAGCGCCAGGTAGGCCATGCGCCAGCCCAGGTGCTGGATGGCCAGCGGCAGGGTCAGCGCGCCGAGCACCGCGCCGAGCATGATCGACACCTGGATCAGCGACGCGGGCAGCACCCGCTCGCGCGGGCCGAACCACTTGAACACCGCGTGCTGGGTCACCGCCGTGCCCGGCCCGGTGCCGGCGCCCAGCAGCAGGCGGCTGGCCACCAGCGCGGCGAAGCCGCTGCTGAAGCTGACCAGCAGCTGCGCCAGCATCCACACCAGCGACATACCGAAGAGGATCCAGCGGGTCGGAAAGCGGTTGGCGAGGAAGCCCACCAGCACCCCGGAAATCGAGTAGAGGAAGAAGAAGGCGCTGCCGATGAAGCCGAACTCGCTCGGCGTCAGCTTCAACTCGTCGATGATCTGCGCCCCGGCGAAGGCGAAGATGGTCTTGTCCATCACGCTGATGACCATCACCAGCATCAGCAGGACCAGCACCAGGGTACGGCGTGCGTTGCGCATCGTTGCTCCATTGGCCATCAGGCGGCCAGGTAGGTCTCGACCAGGCGCACCCAGAGGCTGGCGCCGAAGGGGATGGCCGCGTCGTTGAAGTCGTAGCCGGGGTTGTGCACCATGCAGCCGCTCGGCCCGCTCTGGCCGTTGCCCAGGGCGATGTAGCAGCCCGGCCGGCGTTCGAGCATCCAGGCGAAGTCCTCGCTGCCGAGAAAGCCCGCCGGCGGCTCGGACAGCAGCCGCTGCGGGCCCACCAGCTCGCTCGCCACCTGGCGCAGCAGGCGCGTTTCGGCCGGGGTGTTGACCAGCACCGGCACCAGCTCCTCGTAGTCCAGCTGCGCTTCGATGCCATGTACCGCCGCCACCCCCTGGGTGACTTCGGCGATGCGCTGCTTGAGCAACTGGCGCACTTCCGGGCGGGTGGCGCGGACGCTCAGGCGCAGCTCGGCCCGGTCGGGAATCACGTTGGCCGCCTCGCCGGCATGGATGGCGCCGACGGTGATCACCGCGACCTCGCTGGCGGGCACGTTGCGCGAGACGATGCTCTGCAGCGCCAGCACCAGTTCGGCGGCGGCCACCACCGGGTCCTTCGCCGCATGCGGCATGGCGCCGTGGCCACCGACGCCGAGCAGGCGGATGGTGGCGCGGTCGCTGGAGGCGGTGAGCGGCCCCTCGCGGGTCAGGAAGCAGCCCACCGGCAGGCCCGGTGCGTTGTGCAGGGCGTACACGGCATCGCAGGGGAAGCGCTCGAAGAGGCCGTCCTCCATCATCGCCACGGCGCCGCCGAGGGTCTCCTCGGCGGGCTGGAAGATCAGGTTCAGGGTGCCGTCGAAGGCGCGCGTCTGCGCCAGGTAGCGCGCCGCGCAGAGCAGGATGGCGGTGTGCCCGTCATGCCCGCAGGCGTGCATCTTGCCCTGCTCCCGGCTGCGATGGGGCACGCCGCTGGCTTCCTCGATGGGCAGCGCGTCCATGTCGGCGCGGATGCCGATGCTGCGCGGGCCCTGGCCCTGGCGCAGCACGCCGACCACGCCGGTGCCGCCGACGCCCTCGTGCACCGCGTAGCCCCACTGGCGCAGGTAGCCGGCCACCAGTTCGGCGGTGCGCCGTTCCTCGAAGCCCAGTTCGGGGTGCTGGTGGATCTGCCGGCGGATGGCGGCGAACTCATCCTGCCAGTGCTGGATGCGCGCAAGCGGCTCGGGGCTGGCCCGGGTCATGGCCCTAGTCCTTGTTGTAATGACGACGGCCGGCAGCATGCCTCAGCCATGGCGGGCTGAATAATGACCTCTGCACATGCTTATCCAGGCTGGTTATGTCAGCCGGCGGGCTTTTGCAGGTGCGGGCCCTTGAAGGCGTAGACCAGCTCGTCGACCAGCATCTGCGCCTCGCGGGTCATCAGCTCGGGCGGCCGCGAGACCAGCGAGATGTCGGTGCCCGGCACGCGCTCGGCGATGTTCAGCGGCTCCAGGGTGCTGGAGACCACCGGCAGGTCGAACACCCGCCGCGACCAGAAGCTCACCGCGTCGGTGTTGGCCGCCAGTTCCGCGTAGAGCACCACCGAGGCGCACTCGATGATGCGCTGCGGCGGCTCCACCCGATGCTCGCGGAACATCTCCCCGGCCAGGGAAACGTCGAGGGAATCGGGGATCAGCCACTCCTGGTCGAGCAGCTCGTGCAGCGACCCGGCCTCGCGCAGCGGATGGCCCTTGCGCACCGCCAGGGTGGTGGGCTGGGCGTAGAGTTCCTGCCAGAGGAAGCCGTCGATGTTGCGCGAGGCCGGCTGCGAGGTCAGCGCCAGGTCCAGCTGGCCTTCGCGCAGGCCCTCCAGCAGCTTGGCCGGGCGCAGTTCGTTGATCTGCAATTGCACCTTGGGGAAGCGCTTGCGGTAGCGCAGCAGGCAGTTGGCGAACTGCTGGCTGGGCGTGACCGGCGACACGCCGATGGCCACGCGGCCGTCCATGGCCCCCTTGAGCGTCTCGATCTCGTCGCGCGCGCGGCGCACCTCCTCCACCACCAGCCGCGCCCGGCGCACCAGGCGCTCGCCGTACTCGGTGGCGGTGATGCCGCGGTTGGAGCGCAACAGCAGGGGCACGCCCAGCTCGGCTTCGAGTTCCTTGATGCTCTTGGACAGCGCCGGCTGCGAGATATGCAGCAGGCGCGAGGCCTCCTGGATGCTGCCACTCTCGCAGATGGCGACCATGGCGCGCAGTTGATGCAACTTCATGATGGGGCTACGACCGCTCTATTCGACTTGTACCGCGCAAGGTAAAGCAAAAATCGCGTGGGAAGGCAGCGGCCAATTGTAAAAAGCGCTGGATTCCCGGGTGAGTGGTTGGTCGTGGCTGGTGGGGCATTGGGTTGGGCGTGGGGGTCTGCTGGTGGGGAAGGTGTAAGGGTCTAGTCCGTTCCCTCTCCCTAACCCTCTCCCTGAAGGGAGAGGGGACCGTTGGGCAGACGCTGGTGCTCTGGAGTCAGCCGGCAACACCGAAAGTTGCCGACTGAAGCCAACCGCCCTCTCGGCACGGACAAGCCCCCTCTCCCTTCAGGGAGAGGGCTGGGGAGAGGGTGCTCTTCCCCCCCAAAACACCCAATTCACCAGCAAACTCCCCCTGTAAATACCCCCGAAAAAAAGGCGGCCATCCGGCCGCCCACAAAGAGAACATCGATGGAGTTGCCCTGTCGACTCAGCGAATCCCGGTAGCACGCAAGGCGCTGGGAGTGAAGTCATTGCTGGTGGACTCGAGGTCGAAGCGGTACGCGCCCTTCTCCTCGTTGCGCAGGCCCGACACCGTGTAGCGCCCGGACAGCACGTCGTAGTGGGTCTCGGCGGTCAGCCAGGTGAATTGCTGGTCGTAGAACGGCCGCGCTTGGCCCTCGGAAACGCGCCAGAGGTTGCCGCGGCCGTCGTAGGCGTCGGCCTCGGCGATCTGCCAGCTGTCTTCGTCGATGTACAGATCGCGCTTGCTGTAGACGTGGCGCTGGCCCGGCTTCAGGGTCGCCTCCACGTGCCACACGCGGTGCAGTTCGTAGCGGGTGTAGTCGGGGTTCAGGTGGCCCGGCTTGACGATGTCGGCGTACTTCGCCCTGGGCGAGTCCAGGGCGAAGCTGTTGTAGGGGATGTACAGCTCCTGCTTGCCCAGCAGCTTCCAGTCGTAGCGGTCGGGCGAGCCGTTGAACATGTCGAAATCGTCGTAGGTGCGCATGCCTTCGGCACCGGGGCTGTCGTAGGCCACCTGCGGGGCGCGGCGCACGCGGCGCTGGCCGGCGTTGTACATCCAGGCCATGCGCGGTTCCTTGATCTGGTCGATGGTCTCCAGCACCAGCATCACGCTGCCGGCGCGTCGCGGCGGCGAGAGAATCTCCTGGCGGAAGTAGTAGAGGATGTTGTCCATCTTCGCCGGGTCGTAGTCCTTCAGCCCGAAGGGGAAGGCGAACTGCTCCTTCATGTAGCTGATGGTGTAGTCGCCGTTGCTCTGCGGGTTCATCTGCGCGGTGGTGCGCAGCATGGTCTTGCCGCGGTAGCGGGTGACGTGGTTCCAGATCGCCTCCAGGCCGTTCTGCGGGATCGGGAAGGGAATCGAGACCTTGAAGTTCTCCAGGCCGTTGCCGCCCTCGGCGAGGTGGGTGGCGCCGGCGTTGGCCTTCACCGCGGCGAGCACTTCGGCCGGGTAGGCGGCGCTGCGATGGCTGGGGTAGACCGGGATGCGGTAGCTGTCCGGGAAGCGCCTGAACATCGCCAGTTGGCCGGGGGTCAGCTTCGCCTTGTACTGCTCGGCGTTCTGCGCGGTGATGGTGAACAGCGGCTTCTCGCCGGCGTAGGGGTCGGCGAGAAAGCCTGCGGCATCCAGGGCGCCGGCGTTGGTGGCGAGGCCGCCGGTCCAGGCCGGGATGCTGCCGTCGGCGTTGCCGGCCTTCTCGGCGCCCATGGGGGTCAGGTCGGCGCCCAGGCGCGCGACCTGGTCGGCGGAAACGGCGGCCATCGCCTGGCCGGCGAGCAGGCCGAGGCTGAGGCAGCCGGCCTTGAGCAGGAGCTTGTGCTGCATGGTGGGTCCTCCGGGGGGCGTCAGAAGCTGACGCCCAGGCTGACGGCGAGGAAGTCGCGGTCGGTGTTGGTGTTGTAGTCGCCGCCGAAGTAGTCGGTGTAGCTGATGCTGGCGGTGTATTTGCTCAGGTATTCGCCGTCCAGGCCGATGCTCAGGGCCTTCTCGCCTTCGCTGAAGGTCGGGCCGTAGCCCTGCACGTCGTGGGCGAACGACAGGTTCGGCTTGAGCGTCACGCCGCCGATCATGTCGTTGTATTCGAGCTGGCCGCGCAGGCGGTAGCCCCAGGAATTGCCGGTGTAGAAGCCGTGGCTGTTGCACTCGCCGGGGTTGGCGGTGTTGACCACCCCGGTGCACAGCGCGTTGCCCGCAAGGCCCAGCAGCGAGGAACTGCCCGCCGCGCCCAGCTCGCCATTGCCATAGACGCTGCTGCGGCCGAAACGCAGGGCGCTGCCGTCGGTGGGGCCGAGATCGCTGACGTGGGTGAAGCCGACCTCGCCGACCAGGGTCAGGCGGTCGGCGCGCACCAGCGGCAGGTTGTCGAAGGTGTTGGTCAGGGTGACCTGCGCCTGGGTCACCGGCTTGCGCTGGTAGCCCTGGATCAGCGAACCGTAGGCCGAGTCGGCCCAGCCGCTGGCGAAGATCGGCAGGCCGGCGTTGACCGCCGGGTTGGTGGACGCCGCGCCGAGGGTGGCGGCGGCGGAAATGTCGGTGCCGTTGAGCCCCAGCGGCATGTTCGGCCGGTAGCTGATTTCGCCGGAGAGCGCCGCGGTGCCCACCGTGGTGTTGAAGCTCAGGCCGTACAGGCGGATGTCTTCGGGGTAGGTCAGGAAGTAGCGCGCGGTGCTGCGCCCGCCCTGGCCGAACAGCCCGCCGACCGGGTCGGCCAGCGCGCCCTTGCCGACGATCCAGCTGCTGTAGGGCGTACGGCTGTGGTAGTTCATGGCGTAGAGGCCGAACTCGGTGTCGTTCAGCGACTCGGCCATCCAGTGCAGGGCCACGCCGAACTGGCCGCCGTCGCGAGCGTCCTTGTCGCCCAGGCGCGGCACGTAGCCATAGCCGCCCCGCACGCCGGTGCCGTCGATGTCGCGGTCGAAGTCGCTGCCGTTGATCGCCATGCCCGTGTCGCAACCCTGGGCGACGATATCGCTGCCGAAGAAGGTGCCGCAGTTGTCCACCACGGTCTTTTCCCATTTCAGCTGGTAGAAGGCTTCCAGCGACAGGTTCTCGACGATGCCCTGGTTGAAGTAGAACATCGGCACCGGGATCAGCGCTTCCTTGACCTCCGAGCCGGGCCGGCGCAGCGCCGAGACGTCCACCGGGTTGATGCTGTTGACGCCGTTCTGGATGAAGGTGCTCTCGCCCCAGCTCACCACCTGCTTGCCCAGGCGCACGCTGCCGGGCAGGTCGCGGACGCTGTAGTTGTGGTAGACGAAGGCGTCGAGCAGCTGGGCGCCGGAGGAGCGCGCGGCCTGGTCGCGGCCGCTGTCGTCGATGTCGTAGAGGTGCTGGTGGCCGTCCTTGAGCTCGAAGTCGTACCAGTACTTGCCGCGCAGGAACACGCCGGTGTCCTGGTACTTCAGCTCGAGGTCGTGCACGCCCTTGAACAGCTTGGAGAAGGCCTCGCCCTTCTTGAAGTTCAGCCGGTTGTCGTCGGAGGTGGCGCTGGAGGCGCTGCCGCCGTTGCGGCTGCCGATGAATTTCTTGTCCGGGTTGTCCATGGCCCAGCTGGCGCCGATGGACAGGCTGGAGTCGAAACGCCCCTCGATCTCCCCGATGTTGAAGGTTGCCGCGTGGGCCGGCAGCGCGCCGCCCAGGGCCATGCCGACCGCCAATGCCAGTTTCCGCGGCCGCAGGGACGCACCTTCGGTTCTTGTTCTTTTCATGCTGTTCTCCGCCAGGAACGTGCTTCAAGGGGGGAGCCCGGGGGCTTCCCGCACTGCCCGGCGCCATGAAGAACACGGCGACCCGGGAGGCGGTCGCATAGTAAGAGCCGCGTCACACGGCTGGCCTCTGAAAAAAACTTATGCCCATAGCCAAAAGCGCCCCCACGGCACCGATAACCAGCGGCTATCGGGATAAGCAGGATTCAGCCGGCACGCGGCGCGCCTTGCCCTATAGTCCGCGCCATCCAACCTGGCAGCCCATGGGGACGAGCATGAAGATTGCGTTGACCGGCGACAGCATCCTGCAGCGCCGCCTGAACAGCCTCGAGGACGCGACTCTGCGCCCGCTGTTCGACCTGATCCGCAGCGCGGACGTCAGCT
Source organism: Pseudomonas sp. NBRC 100443 (assembly GCF_030268185.1). Classification (NCBI taxonomy): domain Bacteria; kingdom Pseudomonadati; phylum Pseudomonadota; class Gammaproteobacteria; order Pseudomonadales; family Pseudomonadaceae; genus Pseudomonas; species Pseudomonas sp. NBRC 100443. The sequence goes on along the minus strand of NZ_BSQE01000012.1, from coordinate 160,464 downwards.
TCACCAACCTGGAAGTGCTGCCCAACGACTTCGCCGGCGACCCGGCCCTGGAAAGCGGCGGCTCGCACTTCGGCGCCCCGGCCTGGATTCTCGACGAGCTGGTGGCGGGCGGCTTCGACCTGTTCTCCACCGCCAACAACCACGCGCTGGACTACAGCATCGCCGGCCTGCACGCCATGCACCGGCAGCTGCGCCAGCGCGAACTGCTCTACGCCGGCACCGGGCGCAACCTGGAAGAGGCGCGGCGCCCGGTCTATTGCACACGCCCGGAGGGCACTGTCGCCCTGCTCGCCTGCAGCGCCACCTTCGGCAAGGGCCAGGAAGCCAGCGACCAGAGCCGCGACATGCCCGGCCGCCCGGGCCTGAACCCACTGCGCTTCGACACCGTGCACGAAGTGACCCCGGCGCAGATGGCCCAGGTACGCGAGCTGATCGCCGGCCTCGGCCTGGACCGCCTGTACCAGGGCGCGGTGGACCTGGGTTTCGCCCACCCGCTGCCGCACCCGTCGCTGGCGGTGTTCGGCCCCTTCACCCCGGTGCTGTTCCGCGAGGGCCAGCAGACGCGCCTGCGCACCACGCCGCGCAAGAAGGACGTCGACGACATCCTGCGCTGGGTCGAGGAGGCGCGGGTGATGGCCGACGTGGTGGTGCTGAGCATCCACGCCCACGAGCTGGGCTACAACGCCGAGGGCGAGTGGGACCTGGAAACCCCGGCGGAATTCCTCCAGCCGGTGGCGCGGCGGATGATCGACGCCGGCGTCGACATCGTAGTCGGCCACGGCCCACACCTGCTGCGCGGCATGGAGATCTACAACGGCAAGCCGATCTTCTACAGCCTGGGCAACTTCATCGGCCAGAACGAGCTGGTGGAGCGCCTGCCGGTGGATAGCTACGAGCAGTTCCGCGTCGATCGCGAGCAGACGCCCTCCAAGGTCTTCCAGCAGCGCACCCGCAACGACACCCGCAGCTTCCCCGCGGATGCGCGCTTCTGGGAAACCCTGGTGCCGGTCTGCCGCTTCGACGGCGGCCGCCTGCAGGCCATCGAGCTGCACCCGGTCAGCCTGGGCCTGGGCGAGGCCATTCATCGCCGCGGGCGCCCGCGCCTGGCCGAAGGCGAGCATGGCCGCGCCATCCTCGAACGCTTCGCGCGGCTGTCGCAGCCCTATGGGACGCGGTTCAGCATCGAGGGCGGTATCGGCCTGCTAAGCCTGTAGGGTCGCAGTAGAACGACGACAGGCGTCGGCGTGCGGGCCCGGGCTCCGGCCGCCCGCTGGCGATCGACGGCCCGGGATTCCTGATAGAATTGCCGGCCGTCGCCCATGATCCTGATCTGCAGCGCATGACCGACGGTTCCATCCTTGCGTTTCCGCTTGCCAACGATCAACCAGGCTGACCGGATACCCGGTACCAGCGAAGCGTCAGGCACAAGCGAAAACGCCCCGAAACGCAGCGGAACACGATCCACCGAGATGCCTCCAGAATCGCCCACCAAGCCAGCGACCACGCGCCCCGAGCCCTCCCGCCGTTTCTCCGTGGCGCCCATGATGGACTGGACCGACCGCCACTGCCGGTTCTTCCTGCGCCAGCTGTCGAGCCATGCCCTGCTCTACACCGAGATGGTCACCACCGGGGCCTTGCTGCATGGCGATGCCGCGCGCTTCCTGCGCCATGACGAGTGCGAGCACCCGCTGGCGCTGCAGCTGGGCGGCAGCGTGCCGGCCGAGCTGGCGGCGGCGGCGAAGCTGGCGGAGGCTGCGGGTTACGACGAGGTCAACCTGAACGTCGGCTGCCCCAGCGACCGGGTGCAGCACAACATGATCGGCGCCTGCCTGATGGCCCATCCGGCGCTGGTGGCCGAGTGCGTCCTGGCCATGCGCGAGGCGGTTTCCATTCCGGTCACGGTCAAGCACCGCATCGGCATCAACGGGCGCGACAGCTATGCCGAGCTGTGCGACTTCGTCGGCCAGGTGCGCGAGGCCGGCTGCCGCAGCTTCACCGTGCATGCGCGCATTGCCATCCTCGAAGGGCTTTCGCCCAAGGAGAACCGCGAGGTTCCGCCGCTGCGCTACGAGGTGGCGGCGCAGCTCAAGCGGGATTTTCCGGACCTGGAGATCGTCCTCAACGGCGGCATCAAGACCCTGGCCGAATGCCAGGAGCACCTGCGCACCTTCGACGGCGTGATGCTCGGCCGCGAGGCGTACCACAACCCCTACCTGCTGGCCCAGGTGGACGCCGCTCTGTACGGCGCCGATGCCCCGGCGATCAGCCGCGCCGAGGCCCTGGCGCGGATGCGCCCGTACATCCAGCGGCACATCGCCGAGGGCGGCGCCATGCACCATGTGACGCGTCACGTGCTCGGCCTTGGCCAGGGTTTCCCCGGTGCCCGGCGCTTCCGCCAACTGCTTTCGGTGGACGTGCACAAGGCCGCCGATCCGCTGCGGGTGCTCGACCAGGCCATCGAACTTCTCGCAGGCCGCTAGGTCCCGTTGAGCGCGGGGTTGCGCTCGGGTAAGGTCATGGGGATCGCACTCGGAAGACCTGCCATGACCTCCAAGCTGGAACAACTGAAGCAGTACACCACCGTCGTCGCCGATACCGGCGATTTCGACGCCATTGCCCGCCTGAAGCCGGTGGATGCCACCACCAACCCCTCGCTGCTGCTCAAGGCCGCCGCCCTGCCCCGCTACACCGAGCACCTGGCCCGCGCCACCGCGGCCAGCGGCGGCGACGCCGGCCTTGCCTGCGACCGCTTCGCCGTGGCGGTGGGCAAGGACATCCTCGGGGTCATTCCCGGTCGCGTCTCCACCGAAGTGGACGCCCGCCTGTCCTTCGACACCGAGGACACCCTGGCCCGCGCCCGCCGGCTGGTCGAGCTGTACGACGAACAAGGCGTCGGCAGGGACCGCGTGCTGATCAAGATCGCCTCCACCTGGGAAGGCATCCGCGCTGCCGAACAACTGGAGCGCGACGGCATCCAGACCAACCTCACCCTGCTGTTCTCCTTCGCCCAGGCCGCGGCCTGCGCCGACGCCGGGGTGTTCCTCATCTCGCCCTTCGTCGGCCGCATCTACGACTGGTACAAGAAGGCCAACGCCCGCGATTACGTCGGCGCCGAGGACCCGGGCGTGCAGTCGGTGTCGCGCATCTACCGCTACTACAAGGCCAACGGCTACCGCACCGTGGTGATGGGCGCGAGCTTCCGCAACCTCGGGCAGATCGAGCAACTGGCCGGCTGCGACCGCCTGACCATCAGCCCGGACCTGCTGCAGCAGTTGGCCGACGCCCAGGGCGAACTGCCGCGCACCCTGCAACCCGGCGGCGGCGAGGCGCGCCAGGTGCTGGACGAGAGCGCCTTCCGCTGGCAGATGAACGAGGACGCCATGGCCACCGAGAAGCTGGCCGAGGGCATCCGCCTGTTCGCCCGCGACCAGGAGAAGCTGGAAGCCCTGCTCGGCGGCCGCTGAAAAGCGCGCGCAGCAAGACGAACCGGCGCCCCAGGGCGCCGGTTTGCGTTCTATCTATCGACGGGCTCCGGCGGATCAGTGGTGCTCGAGGGCACTCACCAGGTCGTGGAAGGCTTCACGGTTGGACTCGTTCAGGCCCATGAGGATGCGGTGGGCCTCCAGCACCTTGCTGCGCACTACTTCCTCGGACTGGTCCTGGGGCGGCAGGTCGGTGAGGCAGTCCGTGCAGGGGATGGGCCGGTCGACGATGTTGAACACCTGGTCGAAGCCCATGGACTGCAGCAACCGGGTGATGTCCGGGTTGGTGGTCACCAGGGTCGGCAACAGCCCCACCTTCTGCCGCGAGAGGATCGACAGCTTGGCCAGCAGGCCCAGGGTGGTGCTGTCGATGCTCTGGGTTTCCGTGAGATCGATGATGATCGCCGTGAAATTCAACGCGGCGAAGATTTTTTCAATGGTGGCATCCAGCGCCGAACACAGGGTCAGTCGGACTTCGCCCACGAACTTCAGGACGAATGAGCCATCCTGCTCGGCGAACTGGATTTTACCGGTACTCATGCAAGGTTCCTGCTCAACACCAGCAAGGCGATATCATCCGGCATCTCGGACAACTTGGCCAGTCCGAAGACCTGGCGCAGGCCGTCCAGCGTCCCGCCGGCGGCGACGACCTGCTCGGGCAGGGCCGTCTCCTTTTCTTTCAATGTAGCCCCGGGCAGCACATCCAGTATGCCGTCGGAGAACAACGACAGGCTGAAGGACCTGGGCAGGTCCATGGTCCGGTCGTCGTAGGTGGCGTCCTCGAACAGGCCCACGGGCAGGCCGCGGCCTTCGAGGTAGCGTGCTTCGCCGTCGACGTAGAGTACCGGCAGCGGCAGGTGGCCACCAATGCTGTAGGTCAGGCGATCGGTTTCCAGGTCGATCACCCCGCCGAGCATGGTCACGTGCTTGCCCAGCTTGGTGTTGATCAACCCGCGGTTGATGTGCCCGAGCACCTCGGAGGGCTTGAACTCGGGCAGCGTGCCCGCGCGCCGCGACTCGTACAGCAGGCGGGTGGTCATGAACTTCAGCAGCACGGTCACGAACGCCGAGGAGGCGCCATGGCCGGAGACGTCGGCCAGGTAGAAGCCGATGCGCCGCTCGTCGACGCGGAAGTAGTCGACGAAGTCGCCGGACAGGTACAGCGACGGGATGATCTGGTGGGCGAACTTCAGCCCCTCGGCTTCCCAGGGCGTCACCGGCAGCATGTTCATCTGCACCTGGCGCCCGGCGTTCTGGTCTTCCTGCAGCAGGTTCAGGCTGGCCTGCAGCTCGCGGTTGGCGGCTTCCAGCTTCTCGCGGTAGCGGCGGTTCTCCGAACGCAGGTAGGCGCGGTCCAGGGCGCGGCGCACCGAGTGCTCCAGCACGGCCAGGTCTTCCAGGGGCTTGATCAGGTAGTCCGCGGCGCCCAGGCGCAGGGCCTCGACCACGTCGCTCATCACCCCGGCCCCGGAAAGCACGATGACCGGCGTTTCCACCGCCATCTCGCTGACCCGGCGGATCAGCTCCAGGCCGTCCATCTGCGGCATGCGCAGGTCACAGATGACCAGGTCGGGCAGTTCGTGCTGGAAGACCTGCAGGCCCTGCTGGCCGTTGGTCGCCTGCAGGACTTTGAAACCACTGTCTTCCAGGTAGGCCGCGAGGCTTTCGCGAACGGCCTCGTCGTCATCGATGATCAGCAGCGTGGCACTGGGTTTGTGCATGGGTTATCCAGGCAAACGGCGCCGGAGGTGGTGGAGTGGGCGCGCATGGCAATGAAAACGGCGCGGGTCGGGTGCGACAAGGCGCAGACACTACTCCCATCCGCCCCAGGGTTCAAGACGGCGGCACGGCGCGCTTGCGGCAGCCCCGGGGCGGATGGGTGGCGGGCGTGTCAGAAGTCGTCTTCGACCTGGCCGTCCTTGACCTTGAACTCGCGGTTCTGCAGGTAGGCGTTGCGGATGAAGGTGTACTTGTCGCCGGAAATCAGCTTCTCGGACCTGAGCAGGTCGGCGCGGGTGTCGACCACGTCCACGGCGCGGAGGCTGTTGCGCACGGACACGTCGTCGATGTACGGGTACATGCCGGTATAGGCGTCCGGGATCTTCGACGGCGCGTCGCGCAGGGTGCTCGGGCCCAGCAGCGGCAGCATCACGTAAGGGCCGCTGCCCAGGCCCCAGTAGCCGAGGGTCTGGCCGAAGTCCTCGTCGTTGCGCTGCAGGCCCATGCGGGTGGCCACGTCGATGAAGCCGGCCAGGCCGAAGGTGGTGTTGAACAGCAGGCGGCTGGTGTCGACGCCGGCGTGCTCGAGCTTGCCTTGCAGCAGGTCGTTGGCCAGGTTGCGCACGTCGCCGATGTTGCTGAAGAAGTTGTGGATGCCGTCCTGCACGAAATTCGGCGTTACCTTCTGGTAACCCTGCGCCAGGGGCTTGAGCGCATAGGTGTCGAGGGTGTCGTTGAACACGAAGATCGGGCGGTTGACGCTCTCCCAGGGGTCGTCCTCGCTCGCGGCCTGGGCCAGGAAGGGGAGCATGGCCAGGCTGGCTCCGGCCAGCAGGCGAGCGGTGCGCTGCATCCAGTTGACGCCGTGTGGGCGCATCGGGTTTCTCCTTTGAAAGTCTCATGAGGCCGCCGCCGCGGCCTCGAACCGCTGCGCAGTATATAGTTCCAAGTTCGATTTGCAGACATCGGATTGTTTCTAACGCCTTCGCACCCGGCGCGCATCCGGAAGCGCCGCCCTCCCCTCACGATAGCCAAGAGCCAGCTTTTGTGCCGATGCGACGCTCTTGCCGACCGGGTTGGAAGGCTCTTCGTAGGAGCGAGCTTGCTCGCGAACGGTGTTTGCCAGGGGCTGCGGTGCTGGGCCAGCCCCCAAAGCTCCCTGGAAATCCGTAGGGCGCATAACGCCTACGGCGTTATCCGCCGTTTGACCTTGGCTACCGGCCCGCTCGGTGTCGAGCCTGGCGCTGGTCACGCACTCCCCCGGACCGACCGAGGCAGGGTCGATGAGAAAGGTGAGGCGGCGGATAACCGCGAACGGTTATTCGCCCTACGCTACTGGAAGCACCGGCGTAGGAGCGGACTTTGTCCGCAATTGGGTTCACCGGCCACGCCGGACACCCCGGTGGCACGAACGGCCCCCTCTCCCTCCGGGAGAGGGCTGGGGTGAGGGCGCTCTTGAGCCCAGCTCCAAAGTTCTCTGGAAATCCGTAGGGCGCATAACGCCTATGGCGTTATCCGCCGTTTGACCTTGGTTACCGGCCCCCTCGGTGTCGAGCCTGGCGCTGGTCGCGCATTCCCCCGGACCGACCGAGGCAGGGTCGATGAAAAAGGTGAGGCGGCGGATAACCGCGAACGGTTATTCGCCCTACGCTACTGGAAGTCCGAATCGCGGGCAGAGTCCGCTACGGTTACAGGGAGGCACGGGCGTTCGAGGAACTGCCCCGGCTCGCCCGGCAGCTTCGCGGCCAGGCCGCCATGGCCGGCTCTCCAGCGAAAGGCGCGCCATTATAAAGGCAGCGGGATAAAGGCAGCGGGCCCGCGCGCAGGCCGGCTTCACCGGATCGTCACAATGCGCGTCTAGCCTGGCCTAGACCATTGTCCAGACACCCTGCCATGCCCGCCTCGACTGCCGCCGACCTGCCTCGCTTCACCTCCCTGCTCTTCGGACTCGCCGGCGACCTGGTGGACTTCGGCGCCCGCACCCTGCCCCGCGCGCTGCAGCAGAGCTGCCCGGACTGCCCGCAGGAACGCCTCGCCGAGGCCGCCACCCTGGCTCCGCAGCAGGCCCTGGGCCACGTGCTCGGCCGCCTGCCCAGCGCCGAGGAGGTCGCGCGCTTCCGCAAACGCCTGGCCGAAGCCGCCGACGCCCATGCCGAGCCCATCGCCGAAGCCCTGCCCGCCCTGCACCAGCTGAACCGCCAGGGCGTGCCCTGCGCCTGGCTGGAGGAACTGCCGGAGCCGGCCAGCGAACGCCTGGCCGCCGCCCTCGACGGCGCCCTGGACAGCGGCATCGCCCACGCCGGGCGGCCCTGGCCGGCGCCGGACGGCTGCTGGCGCGCGCTGATGGAGCTGGGTACCCCGCAGCTGGACGGCTGCGTGCTGGTGAGCAGCCAGCCGCGGCTGCTCCAGGCTGGCCTCAATGCCGGCCTGTGGACCATCGGCCTGGCCGCCAGCGGCCCGCTGTGCGGCCTGTCGATGCGCGACTGGGAGGCGCTGGACGGCCCCCAGCGCGACCTGCGCCGCGCCCAGGCGACCTTCGGCCTGTACCGCCTGGGCGTGCACTCGGTCATCGACCACCTGGGCGAGCTGGATTCCTGCCTGCTGGACATCGCCAGCCGCCGCGCCAAAGGAGAAAAACCATGAACCGCGCCCGCCACGCCTTCCTCGACGAGCTGGCCGAACGCTTCGCCAGCCACGGCGCCGAGCCCTACGGCGAATCGGTGAGCCAGGCCGAGCACGCCCTGCAATGCGCCACCCTGGCCGAGCGCGCCGGCTGCTCCGACGCCCTGGTGATCGCCGCGCTGCTGCACGACATCGGCCACCTCTACGAGAACCCCGACGAGATCGAGGCCCGCGACCTGCGCCACGAGGAAGTCGGCGCCAACCTGCTGCGCGAGCTACTGCCCGAACCGGTATGGCAGCCGGTCCGCCTGCACGTGGCCGCCAAGCGCTACCTGTGCGCGGTGGACGCGGCCTATCACGCCGGCCTGTCGCCCGCCTCGCGGCACAGCCTGGCGCTGCAGGGCGGGCCCTTCGACGAGCGCGGCGCCAGCGCCTTCCTCAGCGCCCCCTACGCCCAGGACGCCATCACCCTGCGGCGCCTGGACGACCTGGGCAAGGACCCGGCCATGCGCACCCCGGAGCTCGCGCACTTCTTCCCGCTGCTGGAACGCCTGCTGCGCATTGACGGGCATCAGACACGGTTGCGTTCGGCGGGTTAAGCTGTGTGGCATGGAGATGGATTTTTCGCCGCCGCGCGGCGGTCCATCCTGGGTAGCCACCGCAGAAGGAAACCACCATGCCGACACGTCAACTGCGTGAAGAACTGCAGCGACTGCGCGACCAGCTGGAACAGCAGCCGCCGCTGAGCGAAGAGCAGCGCGGGGAGCTGGAGACGCTGATAGAAGACATCGAACTGCAACTGGCCAACGAGGAAGCCCTCGCCGACGACAGCCTGCTGGATGGCGTCAACCTGGCGGTGGAGCGCTTCGAGGTCAGCCACCCGACCCTCGCCGGCACCCTGCGCTCGATCATGCAGAGCCTGGCCAACATGGGCATCTGAACCCTTCCCCCGGCGGCCCGCCCCTCTTGGCGCGGGCCGCATCGTCTTTACCAGAGCGGCAATGTGTAACTAATGATGACGCGGGTTTCGTCCACGTCGTTGCCGAAGTCGCTGCGGAAACTGCCGTTGCGCACCTTCAGGCCCAGGTTCTTCAGCGCCCCGCTCTGCACCACGTAGCCGATATCGGTGTCGCGTTCCCATTCCTTGCCGTTGCCCCGGCCATCGAGCAGGTCGATGTTGTCGCCGCGCAGGTAGCGCGTCATGAAGGTCAGCCCGGGCAGGCCGACGGCGGCGAAGTCGAAGTCGTAGCGCAGCTGCCAGGAACGCTCGTCCTTGTTGGCGAAGTCGCCGATCTGCACGAAGTTGGTCAGGTACGGGTCGGTGCCGGCCAGGTAGGCGTAGCCGGTGTCGCCGGACATGCGCTGGTAGCCCAGGCCGAAGCCATGGCCGCCCAGGCGATAGGTGAACAGGGCGTTGAGCGCGCGGTTGTCGACGTTGCTGCCGCCCTCGTCGGTGGAGCGCGCCCAGCGGATGTCGGACTTCAGCGACTGGTCCCTGGCGATCGGCAGGACGTGCACCAGGCCCAGGTAGTGCTGGCGGTAGAAGTCCTCCAGGTTGCCGTAGTGGTAGCTGGTGCTCAGGTTGTCGCTCCAGCGGTAGGTGCCGCCGGCCAGGTTGAAGCGGTCGCTGGTGCTGTGCCGCCCGGGCTGGATGTTGCGCTTGTTGCCGCGGGTGATGCTCAGGTCCTCGGCGTTGGTGGAGTCGCGCTGCTTCACCTGGCGCAGTTGGCCGAGTTGCACGGCCAGGCCGTCGATCTCGTTGATTTCCGCCAAACCGCCCTGGAAGGTCTGCGGGTGCAGGCGGGTGTCGTTGTACTGCACCACCGGCAGCCTGGGCGTCAGGGTGCCGATCTTCAGCGTGCTGTTGGAGGCGCGCAGCTTGGCGGTCAGGCCCAGGTCGGAATAGTCGTCGGCGGCGCGGCGGTCGCTGGCCGAGTACGGCAGCAGGCCGGAGCCGGAGCGGTCCGGGCTGGAGTCGAGCTTGAGCCCGAGCAGGCCCAGGGCGTCCAGGCCCACGCCGATGCTGCCCTCGGTGTAGCCGGACTCGTAGCGCAGCAGGAAGCCCTGGGCCCACTCCTCCGAGTAGGACTGGCTGGCGCCGGCCTGGCGGTAGTCGCGGTTGAAGTAGAAGTTGCGCAGTTCCAGGCTGGCCTTGCTGTCGCCGATGAAGTCGGCCTGGGCGCAGAACGGCAGGCAGGCGGCGACCGAGGCCAGCGCCCGTGCGGGAAGATTTTTCATTGTTGTTGTCTCTTCGTTCGGTGAGGTGAGGCGGCGCTCTCCTGCGGCGCCGCGTGGGGGATGGCGGTCAGTCGGCGAGCATGCCCTCCAGGCGCTGGCGCACCAGGGTGCGGGCCTGTTCGACGATGCCACGCAGCAGCTCGGCGCAACTTGGCTCGTCATCGATCAGGCCCTGGACCATGCCGGCCGACCAGATGCCCAGGTCGGTGTCGCCCTGCTCGTAGACGCCGCGCCCGCGCTGGCCGCTGACCAGCGCGGCGATGTCGGTATAGGTGGCGCCGCCGCGCGCCTCGATCGCCCGCACTTCCTGGCTCACCGCGTTGCGCGCCACCCGCGCGGTGTTGCGCAGGCTGCGCATGATCAGGTCGGTGGAACGCTCGTCGGCGGCGCGGATGGCCGCCTTCACCTGCGGGTGGATCGGGCATTCGCGGGTGCTGAGGAAGCGCGTGCCCATGTTGATCGCGTCCGCCCCCAGGGCCAGCGCCGCCACCAGCCCGCGGCCGTCGGCGAAACCGCCGGAGGCGATGATCGGCACCCGCAGGCGGTTGGCCGCGACCGGGATCAGCACCAGCCCGGGGATGTCGTCCTCGCCCGGGTGGCCGGCGCACTCGAAGCCGTCGATGGACACCGCGTCCACGCCCAATTGCTCGGCCTTGAGCGCGTGGCGCAGCGAGGTGCACTTGTGGATCACCTTGACGCCATGCCGGCGCAGCTCGGCGATGTGCTCGCCGGGGTTGTTGCCGGCGGTCTCGACGACGCCGATGCCGGCCTCGATGATCGCCGCGCGGTACTCGGCATAGGGCACCGGCTTCTGCGTCGGCAGCAGCGTCAGGTTGACGCCGAAGGGCTTGTCGGTCAGCTCGCGGCAGCGCGCGATCTCCCCGGCCAGCGCTTCCGGGCTCGGCTGCGTCAGCGCCGACAGCGTCGCCAGGCCGCCGGCGTTGGCCACCGCCGCGGCCAGCTCGGCGCGCCCCACCCACTGCATGCCGCCCTGCATGATCGGGTGCTCGACGCCGAAGGTCTCGGTGAAACGGGTGTTGAAGATGCCCATGACGCCTCCGTGGTCAGACCGGGTCCCAGGAGAACACGTCCGGGCTGCGCGCCAGGTCCATGAAGCTGCCGCGCAGCGCCGGCATGCCGTGCTCGGCGATGCTCTGCGGGGTCCAGCCGTGCTCGCTGTGCACGCTGCGCAGCGGGCGGCTCTGGCTCATCAGGAACAGCTCGTGGTTGCGCGCGGCGAACACCTGGCCATTGACCTCGCGGGCGGCGTCGGAGGCCAGGTACACGGCCAGCGGCGCGTTCTTGTCGGGGGTCATGCGCTGCAGCTTCTCCACCCGCGCCTTCTGTTCCGGGGTATCGGCCGGGATGGAGTCGGTCATGCGGCTCCAGGCGAAGGGCGCGATGCAGTTGGAACGCACGTTGTAGCGCTGCATGTCGAGGGCGATCGACTTGGACAGCGCGACTATGCCCAGCTTGGCCGCCGAGTAGTTGGCCTGGCCGAAGTTGCCGATCAGCCCCGAGGTGCTGGTCATGTGCACGAAGGCGCCGCTGCCCTGCTCGCGGAAGCGCTCGGCGGCGGCGCGGCTGACGAAGAAGCTGCCGTTGAGGTGCACGTTGATCACCGACAGCCAGTCCTCGGCGCTCATCTTGTGGAAAATGGCGTCGCGCAGGATGCCGGCGTTGTTCACCACTATGTCCAGCCGGCCGAAGGCGTCCAGGGCGCTGGCGACGATGCGCCGGGCGCTGTCCCAGTCCGACACGCTGTCGGTGTTGATCGCCCCCTCGCCGCCGCGCTGGCGGATCAGCCCTAGGGTTTCCTCGGCCGGCGAGGCCGAGCCGCCCTCGCCGCCCAGCGACACGCCGATGTCGTTGATCAGCACCTTCGCCCCGCTCTCGGCCAGGGCCAGGGCGATCTCGCGGCCGATGCCGCCACCGGCGCCGGTGACGATCGCTACCTTGCCTTCGTTCAGTCGTTCGGTCATCGCTCTTTCCTCTCGTATGGATTCGGCTGCGGCCTTCAACCCGGCAGGCCGAGCAGGCTCTTGGCCAGGATGTTGCGCTGGATTTCGTTGGTGCCGCCGTAGATGGTGGTGGGCCGCGACTGGATGAAGATGCCCGCCGGGTGCAGCTCGGGGTCGTCGGCCAAGGGCTGCAGCAGCGCCGAATCGGGGCCGGCGATCTCCAGGCCCAGTTCGCTGATGCGCTGGTACAGCTCGGACTGGTGGACTTTCAGCATCGACACCTCCGGGCCCAGGTTCTCGCCGCGCCGCAGGCGCTCGGCGAAGTGCCCATACAGCGCCTTGTGGCAGTCCAGGTCCATGCCCAGCGCGGCGAAGCGCTGGGCGAACGCCGGGTCGTCCCACAGGCCCTGGCGCCGCGCCAGGCGCGCCAGGCGCTCAAAGGCGAAGGTGGCCTGCTTGGGCGAGCCGAGGAAGATGCGCTCGAAGCCCAGCAGCGCCTTGGCCATGCTCCAGCCCTGGTTGACCTCGCCTACCAGGTGGTCGGCCGGCACCCGCACGTCGTTGAAGAACACCTCGCAGAACTCGCCCTGCAGCTCCAGGTTGAGGATCGGCCGCACCTCGACGCCGGGGCTGTCCATCGGCACCAGCAGGAAGCTGATGCCCTGCTGCGGCTTGCCGCCGCGCTCGGTGCGCGCCAGCACGAAGATCCAGTTGGCCTCGCTGCCCATGGTGGTCCAGGTCTTCTGGCCGTTGATCACCCACTGGCCGCCCTCCAGCACCGCCTCGGTGCGCAGGCTGGCCAGGTCGGAGCCGGCGTTGGGCTCGCTGTAACCCTGGCACCAGATGTCCTCGCCACTGAGGATGCGCGGCAGGAAGCGCTCGCGCTGGGCGTCGCTGCCGTAGCGGATCAGCAGCGGGCCGAGCATGGTGATGCCGCTGTCGGGCAGGCGCGCGCAGCCGTAGCCTTCCATCTCCTCGATCATGATCAGCTGCTTGCCGGCGGAGAGGCCCATGCCGCCGTAGCGCACCGGCCAGCCGGGGCACAGCCAGCCCTGGCGCGACAGCGCCTGGTACCACTCCCGGGTGTCGTCGCGGCCCAGGCGGTGGGCCGGGTTGCGGATGCGTTGCGGGTAGTTGGCGGCGATCCACTCGCGCACCATCAGGCGGAACTCGCCGTCGCCCATGGCGTTGTAGTCGGTCATTTCAGTGCCCTCGGCTCATTGTCCGGTGAATGCGGGGGTGCGCTTGGCCAGGAAGGCCGCCTTGCCTTCGGCATGGTCGGCGCTGAGGAACAACTGGCTCTGCAGCTCGCCCTCGCGCTCCAGCAGCAGGTCGAGGCCGTCGGCGAGCAGGGCCTTGGTCATGGCCAGCGGCAACGGCGCCTGCTGCTCGACCAGGGCGGCGCGGGCCATGGCCGCGTCCAGTGCCGCGCCGGGTGCGCAAAGCTGGTCCACCAGGCCGATGCGCAGCGCCTCCTCGGCTTCCAGCACCTGGCCGAACATCAGCACCTGTCGCGCACGGCCCACGCCGATGCGCGCCGGCAGGGTATGCAGCAGGCCGAGGTCGGCGAGCAGGCCGACCTTGCCGAAGCCGGCGGCGAAGCGCGCCGTGCCGCCGCACACCAGGCTGTCGCAGGCCAGCGCCACGGACAGCCCGGCGCCCACCGCCCAGCCTTCTATAGCGGCAATCAGCGGCTTGCCCATGCGCACCATCTGCCGCACCAGGGCGGCGTTGTCGTGCATGCGCGCGCGGCCGGCGCCGAGCCCGGCGACGTTCATGTCGCTGAGGTCGCCGCCGGCGCAGAACACTTCCGCGCTGCCGGTGATCACCACGCTGCGCACCTGCGCGTCGGCGTCGGCCTCGCGCAGGGCCTGCAGCAGTTCCTGGCGCAGCGCCGGGGCCAGCGCGTTGCGCCGCGCCGGGTTGTTGAAGCGCAGCAGGCGCACGCTGCCGTGGGTCTCTTGCAGCAGCATCCCGCTCATCAGGCCACCTCCCGTTGCAGCAGCGCGATGTAGCGCGCCTTGTGGAAGGCCAGCGAACCCTGGGCGTTGAGCAGCACCATGGCGCGGCGCAGGAACAGGCCGATGTCGGCCTCGTCGGTGAAGCCGATGCCGCCGTGCAGCTGGATCGCCTGGCGGGTGACCAGCAGCGCGGCCTCGGCGGCGCGCACCTTGGCGGTGGACACCAGGCGGCGGACCTCGGCCAGCGGCGCCCGGGCGTCGATGGCGTCGGCGGCCTGGGCGACCACGGCGCGCGCCAGCTCGATCTGGATCTTCAGGTCGACCATGCGGTGCTGCAGGGCCTGGAAGCTGCCGATGGCGCGGCCGAACTGGCTGCGCACGCCGAGGTAGTCGCGGGTGCGCTCGAAGGCGGCATCCATCAGCCCCACCAGGTAGGCCGCGCAAGCCAGCGCGGCTTCGTCCAGCGCGGCGGGCGGTGCCGCCAGCGCGCGGGCCGGCGTGGCGTCGAAACGCAGGCGCGCCAGGTGGCCACCGTCCTGGGTCGGTTCCTGGCTCAGGCGCAGTCCTTCGGCGCCGCGCTCCACCAGCGCCAGGCCGCCGTCGCAAGCCACCAGCCAGGCGTCGGCGGCGGCGCCCAGGGCGACATGGCCGACCTCGCCATGCAGCTTGCCGTCGCGCAGTTGCGGCAGCGTGGCGCCTTCGTCGTAGGCGATGCCCGCCGGCAACACCAGTTTTTCACCGGCCAGCAGCGCTTCGCGCTCCGCGTCCGGCAGCAGCGGCGCCACCAGGCTCGCTTCGATCAGCGGCTCCGGCAGCAGGCCGCGCCCCAGTTCCTCCAGCAGCGCGGCGTATTCGGCCATGCCCAGGCCGCTGCCGCCCTGCGCTTCGTCCAGGCGCAGGCCCGGCCAGCCCATGGCGCAGACTTCGGCCCAGGCTGCGCGGTCCACGCCCGGCGCGCTGAAGCGCAGGCGGCGCACCCGGCCCAGGTCGCCGTCGGGCGGGACCAGGGAGGCGGCGCTGTCACGGATCATGCGCAAGCGCTCCTCGCGCTCGCGGGCCAGTTCGGCGGTGTCGGTCATGTCGTCGTACTCGTGTCGGTGGAACGGCTCCCGGCCCCGGCGGGCCGGTACTTGAAGCTGCCCGAGGCGCTGGCGACCAGTTCGCCGTCCTCGTTGTGGATCTCGGCTGTGCAGAAGCACAGGTTGCGCGTGCGCCGCAGCACCCGGCCGACGGCGTTGAGCTCGCCGCGGGCGGTGCCCATGAAGTGCGTGGCCATGTCGATGGTGACCATCGAGCAGCCCGGCGAGCAGATGCGGATGGCTCCGGCCATGGCGGCGTCGAGCACGGTCATCAGCACCCCGCCGTGGAAGTGGCCGAGGTAGTTCATCAGCTCCGCGCGGTGCTTCAGGCGGATGCGCGCCAGGTCGCCCTCGGCCCAGCGTTCCAGGCCGATGAACTCCTGGAAGGTGAAGCGGCCGGTGGGAAACACCGTCGCGGGCTCGGCCAGGCTGGCCGCCATGGGTGAATCGTTCATCGCAAGGGGCTCCGTCATGGGCTCAGGCCTTCAGCGGCCGCGGCTCGGTGGCATCGGCGCGCGCCGGGGCGACCGGCTCAACGCTGGCATCGGCGTCGCTCGCCGCGCGGTTCGGGTCGTACAGGCGGTCGGGGATGAGCAGCGCCGGGATCAGGCCGGTGATCACGTAGGTGATGCCCATCACCAGGAAGCCGGCGCCGATGGAGATGTGCGAGGCCAAGAGGCCGATGGCCGCCGGCGCCACCGCCGCGCCGACGCGGCCGAGGTTGTAGGCGGTGCCCACCGCGGCGCCGCGCACCCGGGTGGAGAAGCTCTCGGTCATGTAGGTGGCCAGCACGCCCACCGGCACGCCGTAGATGAAGCCGAACAGAGTGAGAATCCAGACGATGTTCTCCGGCGTGTGCCAGAACACGATCAGCGGCATGAAGATGGCGCTGCCGATGGCGCCGGCGGCGAAGGTGGCGCGGCGGCCGAAGCGGTCCGAGGCCACCCCGGCGGCCACCTTGCCGAGGATCATCGCGGTGTAGGTGCCGACCATGTAGCCGGTCATGGACTTGAAGTTCATGCCCAGCTCGCTTTCCAGGTACGAGGGCATCCAGTTGTTGGTGCCGTAGTAGCCGAACAGCAGGAAGCACGAGGTCAGCGTCCACAGCAGGAACATGCGCCGCGTGCCCGCATCGGCCAGCAGGCCCTGCACGCCACCGCCGGCGGCGGGCTCGGCACGCACGCCGGCCGGCTGCTGGCGGCGCTGGGCGCGGGCTGCCAGCCACGACGGCGACTCCGGCACCCAGGGGCGCAGCGCCAGGCAGATCAGCGCCGGCGCCAGGGCGGTGAAGAACAGCGTGCGCCAGCCGAACTCCGGGATGATCTGCCCGGCGAGGATGGTCGCCACCAGGTAGCCCACGGTCCAGCCGGCCTGCATGGTCGCCAGGATGGTGGTGCGGTACTTGGTGGTAACGAACTCGGACATCAGGATGTTGCAGGCGACGAACAGCGAACCCAGGCCCAGCGAGGACAGGAAGCGGATCAGCGCGAACTGCCAGTAGTTGTGGGTGAGCCCCAGCAGCGCGGTGCCGAGCGAGAAGATCACGATGGTCCAGGTCACCACCCGCACCCGGCCGAAGCGGTCGCAGCACCAGCCGCCGTAGATGCCGCCGATGGCCATGCCGGCCAGGGTGATGCTGCCCAGCGAGCCGGCCTCGAAGTTGCTCAGGCCGAACTCGGCCTTGAGGCTGTTCAGGCTGTAGGCGAGGAACATCAGGTCGACGCCATCGGCGAGCAGCCCGAGGAAGCAGAAGAAGAAGGCGATGACCAGGGTCCGCCGGGGGAACCCGGCGTCCTGGGGAGGACTCATGGATGCGCTCATTGTTCTTGTTCTCGCAGGTTGGTTGAGGGGGTTGTCGCCATGCCGCCCGGCTCAGCTGTTCGCCTCCGGCGCCAGGCGCACGCGGCCGTTGTCCAGCACCACCCGATCGCGCTCGACCACGCGGGTGCGGAAGGAGCCGTCGTTCCAGATTTCCGTGCGCAGGGTCTCGCCGGGGAACACCGGCGCGGAGAAGCGCACCTGCAACTGCCCGAAGCGCTCCGCGCGGTAGTCGGCGAAGCCGCGCAGCAGGGCGTGGAAGGCCACGCCCAGGGTGCACAGGCCATGCAGGATCGGCCGGGGGAAGCCGCCGCGGGCCGCGGCCGCCGGGCTGGCGTGGATCGGGTTGTCGTCGCCGTTGAGGCGGTAGTACAGGGCCTGCTCCGGACGCGTCGGCAGGTCGATGACCAGGTCCGGCGCGCGCTCGGGCAGGCGGTGCGGCTGGCTCAGCGACTGGCTGTCGCCGCCGAAACCGCCGTCGCCGCGCAGGAAGGTGGTGCCGCGGGCGATGGCCAGCACCTCGCCGCTGGCGGCATCGCTGAGCACCTTCTCGCTGTACAGCAGCGCGCCCTTGCCGGCGCCCTTGTCCACCAGGCCGGTGACGCGGGTACGGCCGATCACCTCGCCTTCCGGTGGCAGCGGCTTGAGCCACTCCACGCTCTGCTCGCCATGCACCAGGCGCAGGGCGTCGACGCCGGTGTCCGGGTTGCCCAGCCAGAAGCCCGGGTGGCCCAGCACCACGGCCATGCACGGCAGCGCCTGGAGATCACGGTTGGCGTCGACGAAGGCCAGTTGGTGCTCGTCTAGGGGGTCGGCGCCGAGGCCCACCGACAGCGCGTAGAAGGCGCTGTCCTCGCGGCAGTAGCGCTGGCGCACCTCGGGAATGCGGTAGTTCAGCAGGTGCTCAGGATTCAGCGCCATCGGCCACCTCCTGCACTTCCAGCACCGCGTCGGCGGCCCAGGCGCCCTGCCCCTCGGGCATGGCGAACACCGGGTTGAGGTCCACCGAGCGCAGCCGCGGGCCGGCCTGCGCGGCGAACTGCGAGAGCCGCGAGAGCACCTGCGCCAGCGCCTTCACGTCGGTCACCGGGCGGCCGCGTGCGCCGAGCAACAACGGCGCGCCCTTGATGCTGCGGATCATCGCCTCGGCCTCCTCCGCGCCGAACGGGCAGCGGCGGAAAACCACATCTTTCAGGACTTCGACGAAAATGCCGCCGAGGCCGAATACCGCCACCGGGCCGAACAGCGGGTCGCGCTGGATGCCCATGAAGCACTCCACGCCGCCCTGCAGCTGGCGCGCCACCAGCACGCCGTCGATGCGCGCCTGCGGGGCCTGTTCGGCGGCGCGCTGCAGCAGCAGGTCGAAGCCTTCGCGCACCGCCGCCGCATTGTCCACACCCAGCAGCACGCCGCCGATCTCCGACTTGTGCAGGATGTCCGCCGAGGCGATCTTCAGCACCACCGGGAAGCCGATCTGCTCGGCGAAAGCAGCGGCCTCCGCGGCGCTCACCAGCACCCGCTCCGGCGCCGACTCGATGCCCGCGCGGGCCAGTAACTGTTTGGCCTCGGCCTCCCCCGGCGTGTACGGCGGCAACTCCACGTCGCCGGGCGCCGGCACCTGGCGCAACGGTTTGGCGAAAGCCTCGCCGAGCCGGCCCATGGCCTGGATGGCGTGCACCGCGCGGGTCGGGTCCTCGAACAGGGCGAAGCCGGCCTTGCGGTAGGGTTCCAGTTCCTCGCCCTCGCCCATCACCGAGACCACGAACAGGCGGTCCGGGTGGTCGGCCTTGATCCGGCCGAACTGCTCGGCCAGCTTCGGGCCGATGGAGGCGACGGTGCCGGCCTGGGTGAAGAAGGCGATCAGCGACTTGTAGCCGCCGTCCACCACCATGGATTCGGTGAAGTCGTGCACCAGGCTCAGGTCGTTCAGGGCCTGGGCGGTGCAGTCCACCGGATTGATCGGCGAGGCGAACGACAGCCGCTGCTTCAGCCGCGCCTGGGCCGCCTCGGGCATGGGCGGCATCGGCAGGCCGACGTCCTCGGCGGCGTCGCTGACGATGATCCCGGCGCCGCCGCTGACGGTGATCATGCCCAGGCTGTTGGCCACCGGGTAGATACGCTGGGTGGCGAGGTAGGCGATGTCGATCAGTTCCTCGGTATTGCGCGCGCGGACCACCGCATAGTCGGCCAGCACCGCGTCCAGCACCTTGTCGTCGCCGGCCAGGGAAGCGGTGTGGGACATGGCCGCGCGGCCGCCCAGCTCGCTGCGCCCGACCTTGTGCAGGATCACCGGCTTGCCGGCGCGGTGGGCGGCCGCCAGGGCGGCGAGGAAGCTGTCGACGTTGCGGATGGATTCGGCGTAGGCCATCACCACGTCGACTTCCGGCGACTCCACCAGCCAGCCGATGGCATCGCCCAGGGTGACGTCGGCCTCGTTGCCGGTGGCTACGCAGATCGGCGTGCCCAGCCCGCGCTGCCGCGCCAGGCCCAGCAGGTGCGCACCGTAGGCGCCGGACTGGGTGGCGATGCCGACGCGCCCGGCCAGCGGAATGCCGCGCTCCAGGCTGGTGGAGAAGAAGGCGTAGTAGCCCAGGTTGGCGTTGAACACGCCCAGGGCGTTGGGGCCCAGCAGGCGCATGTTCGCCGCGCGGGCGGCCTCGACCATCGCCTCCTGCATCAGCACGCCCTCGCCGCCCACCTCGCTGAAGCCGGAGGAGAACACGATGGCGCTGCGCGCGCCCTTGCGGCCCAGGGCCTGGATGGTCTCCAGCACCTGCGGCGCCGGCAGCGCGACTATGGCCACGTCGGGCGCCTCGGGCAGCGCCTCGACGCTGGCGAAGGCCGGCAGGCCCTGGATTTCGCTGCGGTTGGGGTTCACCGGCAGGATGCGGCCGCCGAAGCCGTTGCGCAGCATGTAGGCGATGGGCCGGCCGCCGATGCGGTGCGGGTCGCTGGAGGCGCCGACCACGGCCACGGAACGCGGTTGCAGCAGGGGCGTGAGGCTGGCGAAGCACGAGGCGTTGCCAGGGTGTTGCGAGTGACTCACTGACATGGCTTTCCACCTGAACTGTTGACGGTTGCCGGAGCGTGCGTCCCGGCGCGAGGGCGAGCGCGTCCACGGCGGGCCGCCGAAGCGGCCACCGCTGGGGCGCCGAACCCGGGGGTTTCAGAGCACCGACTGAGTGCCGAGCAGGGCCGTGACCTGGCTGGACAGGGTGCCGCCGTTGCCGTGCAGCAGGGCGACGTCGGCCTTGCGCAACTGGCGCTCGCCGGCCTGGCGGCGCAACTGCGTCACCGCCTCGATGATCAGGAACATGCCGTACATGCCCGGATGCACGCAGGACAGCCCGCCGCCATTGGTATTCACCGCCAGCTCGCCGCCAGGGGCGATGCGCCCGCCCTCGACGAAGCGCCCACCCTCGCCCTTCGGGCAGAAGCCGAGGTCTTCGAGGAACAGCAGGGTGTTGATGGTGAAGGCGTCGTAGAGCATCACCAGGTCGATGTCGGCGTGCGTCACCCCGGCCATCTGCATGGCCCGCGGGCCGCTTTCGCTGGCGGCGGTGACGGTGAGGTCGGGCATCGCCACGATGGAGCGGTGCCACTGCGCGCCGGCGGCGCCGAGGAAGTACACCGGCGCATTCGGCAGGTCGCGGGCACGCTCGGCGCGCACCAGCACGCAGGCGCCGCCGCCGTCGGTGACCAGGCAGCAGTCGGCCTTGCTCAGCGGGTCGCTGACCATGCGCGCGGCGAGCACCTCTTCGACGGTCAGCGGGCCGCGGGCGAAGGCCTCGGGGTTGAGGTTGGCCCAGCCCCGCGCGGCCACCGCCACCTCCGCCAGCTGCGCGCGGGTGGTGCCGTACTGGTGCATGTGGCGGCTGGCGGCCAGGGCGTAGGCGGTGATCGGATGGCGCGGCTTGTAGGGCGTCTCGTGCCACTGCGGCTCGCTCATCGATACCAGCTTGCCGCCGGCGGTGCGCTGGTTGGAGCCGTAGCAGATCAGCGCCGCGTCGCACAGCCCGGCCTCCAGGGCCAGGGTGGCCTGCAGCAGGTGCAGTTCGAAGCTGGAGCCGCCGATATTGGTGCCATCGACGAACTTCGGGCGGATGCCCAGGTATTCGCAGACCGACAGCGTCGGGAAGGCGTGGGAACTGGTGGCGGCGAACACCGCGTCGATATCGGCCAGCTTCAGCCCGGCATCGGCGATGGCTTTCACCGAGGCCTGGCCGAGCAGTTCGATGGCGCTGTGGCCGGGGGCCTCGCCGATGCCGGCGCTGCCGATGCCGACGATGGCGGTCTTGCCGCGCAGGACCTGGCTCATGGCTGCACCTGCGCAAGCGCGTCGAACACCACCACGGGGGTGCCTTCCTGCTCGACGATGCGCGCCTTCAGGCGGGTGCCGATGGGCAGTTCGAGGTGGCCTTCTATGCGCGACATCATGCGCACGCCCTCGTCCAGGTCGACCAGGGCGACGTTGTAGTCGCCGCCACGGGCGCGGTTCACGGTGATCGCGTAGAGGGTGCCCAGGCCGCTGGCCGGCATCCATTCCAGGTCCGTCTCGCCGCTGCCCGGCACCAGGTTGCGCGGGTAGAAGACGTAGCGCCCGGTGGCACGGCTGCGCTGCAGCATGAAGCGGCCCTGGGCCAGGAAGGCGAGGTACTGGGCCTCGGGGCCCGGAACGACGCACTCGGGGAGATCTGCCACGTAGGTCCTCCTTTATTCTTGTTCGACCTTTGCTGCAAAGTGCAACGACGTGGACGCACCAACCGGCGACTTCAGGGCAGCGGTTGTGCGCTCCGTGAAGCCAGCATATATTCACTCCACTGAATGTCAACCTGAATACTGAATATGAAAAACAAAGAAACCGCACCGGAAGCCAGTACCAAGAGCGCCAGCACCAAGGATGTAGGGGCCGTGGTGAACGCCATTCAGATCCTCCGCCACCTGGCCCACGCCGAAGCCCCCGAAGGCGTGGCCGCCATCGCCCGCGCCACCGGCATCAGCCCGAGCAGCGCCTTCAATATCCTGCGCACGCTGCACAACGAGCAGCTGGCGTCGTTCGACAACGAGACCAAGACCTACCAGCTGGGCCTGGGCCTGTCGGAACTGGCGGTGAGCTTCATCGGCCGCAGCTACGCCGACCTGATCCAGCCGGAACTGGAGCGCCTGAGCCTGGCCCACCGGATACTCGTCGCCCTCTGGCAGGTCACGGACGACGCGCACATCCGCGTGATCGCCCGCTCCGAGCCGCAGATCGCCCACGTCAACGTGGCCATGGGCACGCGCCTGCCGGAACTGGTGGGCGCCGCCGGGCGCTGCATCGCCGGCCTGCGCCAGCTGCCGGAGGACGAACTGCGCCGGCGCCTGTCGCGGGTGCGCTGGGAGAACCCGCCGGCCTTCGAGCAGTACCAGGCCGACGCCCACGAAGCCCTGGAACGCGGCTGGGCCATGGACCAGGACCACCTGTACCGCGGCGTGAGCATGGTCGCCAGCGCGGTCACCGACCGCGACCGGCAGCCGCGCTTCATCATCTCCGCCATCGGCATCAGCGCCCAACATCGCCGCGATGAACTGGAAAGCATCGGCAGCAGTTTGCGCGATACCGCCAGCTTCATTGGCCGTGCGCTCTTTCCCCAGGGCGGCGGCCGCAAGGCGTAGAATCAGAATGCCATTCAGTATCGGGAAAGGTATTCAGCGGGAATGACACGAGGGGATTACGATCGCGCGGCCGGAGTCCGCTCCTACGAGGAAACTCCATGCCTCACGACAACTGTAGGAGCAACTGTCTTGCGCCGAGGTGCTCTTCGTAGGATGGGTTGAGCTTGCGATACCCATGCCGTGGTGATGGGTATCGCTTCGCTCAACGCCATCCTACGAAAAGCCGTGCTTCCTGGAACCGTAGGGGCCCTGCCCGCGATATCGCTCCTACAGGGGAATGGCGCAGCGTAGGAGCGGATCTCATCCGCGAATCGCGCCGGAATCTCCGTCCGCGATGAAACCGTATCGTTACTGCCGCACCAACCGACGGTTGTCCGGCGCGATGTCATCGCTGCTGCGGTAGGGATTGATATCCAGCCCACCACGACGCACATAGCGCGCATAAACGGTCAGTCGGCTGGGCTGCAGCAGGCGCTGCAGGTCGAGGTAGATGCGCTCCACGCACTGCTCGTGGAAGTCCTGGTGCTGGCGGAAGGAAACCACGTAGGCCAGCAGGCTGGCGGGGTCGAGCGCCGGGCCGGCGTAGTCCACCACCAGGGTGCCCCAGTCCGGCTGGCCGGTGACCGGGCAGTTGGATTTCAGCAGGTGGCTGTAGAGCACCTCGTCCACCCGCCGGGCGTCGTCGCAGCGCAGCAGCTCCGGGCGCGGGTGGTCGTAGCCGTCCACGGCGATGTCGAGGTCGTCGATGCAGCGGCCAGGCAGCTTCGCCACGCCCTCCTCAGCCACTTCATCGAGACTGCGCAGGCGCACGCTCACCGGCGCGCCTGCGGCGGCGGACAGGTCGCGCTCCAGCACCGCCTGCAGCGCCTCGCGGCTGTCGAACGGGCTCTGGTTCAGCGAGTTGAGGTAGAGCTTGAAGGACTTCGACTCGATGATGTTCGGCGACTGCGCCGGGATGGCGAATTCGCCGATGGCCACCACCGGCTTGCCGCCGGGGGTCAGCCAGGACAGTTCGTAGCAGTTCCAGATGTCCACGCCGCGGTATGGCAGGTTGGCGCCGTCCAGGCCCAGCTCGGCCCACTTGGTGGCGCGGCTGATGGGGAACAGCAGCCCGGGCGCGTAGGTGGAGACGTATTCGCTGGATTTGCCCAGCGGCGAATGTTCGGCGGGATGCTGCATGCAATGGACCTGCGGGAATCGTGTCGGCGCCCGCCAGGGTGACGGGCCGGGCAAGTGTATACAAATGCCCCGCTGGTTTCAGCAGGCGCGGGAGGCCTGGGTGACGGCTGGCGGCCTTGGGGCGGATCGCGGACGGAGTCCGCTCCTTGCGCCAAGGTGCTCTTCGTAGGATGGGTTGAGCTTGCGAAACCCATGCGGTTGCACTGATGGGTATCGCTTCGCTCAACGCCATCCTACGAAAAGCCGTGCTTCCCTGGAGGCGTAGGAGCGGATTCATCCGCGATTGCGCCGGCAAGGCCGGCGCTCAGGGCTCGACGGTCAGGCGGCCGACCATGCCGGCCTGGTAGTGGCCGGGGACGTTGCAGGCGAATTCCAGCTCGGTGGCACGGGTGAAGGTCCAGGTCAGCTCGGCGGTCTTGCCCGGTTCCACCAGCACGCTGTTGGGGTCGTCGTGCTTCATCATCTTCGAATGGTCCATGCCGGCCATGTCGTGGCTCATGCCGGTGGGCGTGAGCATGCCCATCGCCTGCATCCGCTGCATTTCCTTCTGGTGCTCGGCGTGCAGGGCGGCGTTGCCGAGGTTGAACTCGTGCAGCAGGCTGCCCTTGTTGTGGATGACGAAGCGCACCGTCTCGCCGGCCTTGACCCGCAGCGACTTGGGCTCGAAGTACATCTCGCCCAGGGTGACCTCGACGCTGCGGGTGGCCTGGGCGGCCTCGGCCGGCTTGCCGAAGTCGTACCCATGGCCGTGGCCGGCGTCGGCCAGGGCCGGCAGGGCGAAGGCGGCGGCGGCGGCGGCGGCGGCGGCGGCGAGGCCGAGGATGGCGGCGTTGAACAGCTGGCGTGTACGCATGATGCGGACCTCTTGCAGATGATTGCCCCCATGTTGCCGCCGGCCACCTGCCGGTTGGCTGTCGGGAAGATTACAGTTGTGTCAGCTTGGCGGCGCCGCCGGCGGCGCTGGGTACAATGACCGGCATTCCGCCACGGAGGCCATCCACCTTGAAACTGCTGATCGTCGAAGACGAACCCCGCATCGGCCAGTACCTGCGCCAGGGCCTGAGCGAGGCCGGCTACGCCGTGGACCTCTGCGGCGACGGCGCCGAGGGCGAACAGCTGGCGCTGTCCGGCGGCTACGACCTGGCGATCCTCGACGTCATGCTGCCCGGCCGCGATGGCTGGCAGATCCTCCAGGCCGTGCGCCAGGCCGGCCTGGCCCTGCCGGTGCTGTTCCTCACCGCCCGCGACGCCGTGGAGGACCGCGTGCGCGGCCTGGAACAGGGCGCCGACGACTACCTGGTAAAGCCCTTCGCCTTCGTCGAGCTGCTGGCCCGCGTGCGCACCCTGCTGCGCCGTGGCGGCCAGCAGTTGCAGGAGACCGTGCTGCAACTGGCCGACCTGGAGCTGGACCTGCTGCGCCGCCGGGTGCAGCGCGGCGGCCGGCGCATCGAGCTGACCGCCAAGGAGTTCGCCCTGCTGGAACTACTGCTGCGCCGCCACGGCGAGGTGCTGCCCAAGTCGCTGATCGCCTCCCAGGTGTGGGACATGAACTTCGACAGCGACACCAACGTCATCGAGGTGGCCATCCGCCGCCTGCGCGCCAAGGTCGACGACGACTTCCCGCAGCGCCTGATCCACACCGTGCGCGGCATGGGCTACGTGCTCGAAGAGCGCGCACCGTGAGCGCCGCCGCGCGGGTTTCGCTGGGCGTCCGCCTGAGCCTGCTGTTCGCCGCCTGCACCGCGGCCGTGTCGCTGATCGCCGGGGTGGTGTTCAGCCGCGCCAGCGAGGCGCACTTCGTCGAGCTGGACCGCCAGGTGATGGCCGGCCGCCTGCCCTTCTTCCGCGAACTGCTCGGCCCGGTGCGCGATCCCTCCGGCCTGACTGCGCAACGCGAAACACTGGAGCACGAACTGACGCGCCACCCGGACCTGGGCCTGCGCCTGGAGGGCGTCGACGGCCAGCGCTGGCTGGACGAGCCGCCGCGCATGAGCAGCGGCATGGAAGGCATGGGCGAGCCGCCCGCCTACCGCGAGATGCGCGTGCCGCTGGACCCGGCCGAGCCCGCCGGGCGCCAGCTGACCCTGGTGCTGGACATCACCCACCACCAGCACTTCCTCGGCCGCATGCAGCAGTTGATCTGGCTGACCATGGGCCTCTCCGCCCTGGCCACCGCCCTGCTCGGCGCCTGGGCCACCCGAGCCAGCCTGCGCCCGCTGCGGCGCATGCGCGAGGTGGCGGCGCAAGTGTCGGCGCAGTCGCTGACCACCCGCCTGGATGCCAGCCGCCTGCCCGCCGAGCTGCGCGGCCTGGCCAGCGAGCTGAACGCCATGCTGGCGCGCCTGGAGGAAGCCTTCCAGCGCCTGTCGGCGTTCTCCGCGGACATCGCCCACGAGCTGCGCACGCCGCTCACCGCGCTGCTGACGCAGACCCAGGTGGTGTTGTCGCGCCCGCGCGGCGAGGACGACTACCGCGAGGCGCTGCACGGCAACCTGGAGGAGCTGCAGCGGCTGACCGCCATGGTCAACGACATGTTGCTGCTGGCCAAGGCCGACCACGGCCTGCTGGCTCCCGGGCGCGACAGCCTGGACCTGGCCGCGGAAGTGGACGCCCTGCTGGAGTTCTACGCGCCGCTGGCCGAGGACCAGGGCGTCCACCTGGCGCGCGAAGGCCTGGCGCAGGTGCGCGGCGACCGCGGCATGCTGCGCCGGACGCTGGCCAACCTGCTGGACAACGCCCTGCGCTTCACCCCCGCAGGCGGCGCCGTCCGCGTGCGCCTGCGGCCCGGCCAGGTCAGCGTGGAGAACCAGGGCCCGGCGATCCCCGCCGAGCAGTTGCCAAGGCTGTTCGACCGCTTCCACCACCGCGAGGCGGCCCAGCGCGAGGGCCAGGGCGTGCACGCCGGCCTCGGCCTGGCAATCTGCCGCTCCATCGTCCAGGCCCACGGCGGCCGCATCCGCGCCGAATCCGCAGACGGCTGGACACGCCTCATCATCGAATTACCGCCGGAAATGTAGGGCGAATAACCGTTCGCGGTTATCCGCCGCCTCACCCAAGCCCCCAGCCGGGCCCAGGTCAGCCCCGGAGCCGCCTGGAACCAAGGCCAAACGGCGGATAACGCCGTAGGCGTTATGCGCCCTACGCCAAGCCCACCGTAGGGCGTATAACCGTTCGCGGTTATACGCCGCCACACCCAAGCCCACCGTCAAATCACCAACCGCCCACTCGCCACCAGCCGCGCCTGGCCGGCGATGCGCACGCGGTCGCCTTCCAGCCGGCACCAGAGTTCGCCGCCGCGGGCCGAGCACTGCAAGGCGCGCAGCTGCAGCTTGCTCAGGCGCTGCGACCAGTAGGGGATCAGGCAGCAGTGGGCAGCGCCGGTCACCGGGTCCTCGTTGATGCCGATGGCCGGGGCGAAGAAGCGCGAGACGAAGTCGTGGTCGCCCTCCCCCCGCGCGGTGACGATCACGCCCAGGTACGGCAGCTTCGCCAGGGCGACGAAGTCCGGCTTGCAGGCGCGCACCGCCTCTTCCGATTCCAGCAGCACCATCAGGTGCGCCGTGGTGCTCAGCGCATCGACCACCGGCAGGCCCAGGGCCTGCTCCAGCTCCACGGTGCTGCCCGCCTCGTGGGGCGGCTGCGCCGGGAAGTCCAGGGCCAGGCGCTGGTCCTCGCGGTACACCCGCAGCGGGCCGGACAGCGAGTTCAGCTCCAGGCGCTCGCCCGGCTCGCCGAACACCTCGAACAGCACATGGGCGCTGGCCAGGGTGGCGTGGCCGCACAGCGGCACCTCGGCGGTCGGGGTGAACCAGCGGATGCGCCAGCCATCGGCCTCACGGACCAGAAAGGCGGTCTCCGACAGGTTGTGCTCGGCGGCGATGTTCTGCATCAGCTCGTCGGCCAGCCAGGCGTCCAGGCGATAGACCATGGCCGGGTTGCCGGCGAACGGACGGTGGGTGAAGGCATCGACCTGGTGGAATTCGAGCTGCATGGCGTTCTCCTCTGAATGGGGCTCCAGCATGCCGTCCCGCGCGTTCGGCGCTGCTATACAGTGTGCGACTTTCGCATCGGCACAGTCGTGCCCTCAGGCCCGGCCGATGGCGGCGAAACTGGCCGAGGTCAGCCCGGCCAGGGTCTCGGCGCTCAGCTCCACCTCCAGGCCGCGGCGCCCGGCGCTGACGTGGATGCTCGGGTACTGCCGGGCGGAGTCGTCGATGAAGGTGCGCAGGCGCTTCTTCTGCCCCAGCGGGCTGATGCCGCCGACCAGGTAGCCGGTGGCGCGCTGTGCGGCATTGGGGTCGGCCATGTCGGCCTTCTTCGCCCCGGCGGCGTGGGCCAGGGCCTTCAGGTCGAGGCTGCCGGCCACCGGCACCACGGCCACCAGCAGCTCGCCCTTCTCGGTGGCGGCGAGCAGCGTCTTGAACACCCGCGCCGGCTCCAGGCCGAGCTTCTCGGCGGCCTCCAGGCCGTAGGACGGCGCCTTGGGATCGTGTTCGTAGCTCAGCACGCGGTGCTCGGCGCGGGCCTTCTTCAGCAGGTCGATGGCGGGGGTCATGGCGGTCCGGGCTCTGTCCGTGAACGATGCCCAAGCATAGCAAGGGCCGGCGGCCGAATCCGCCACCGCCGCCTGCGCGCGGCCCTTCACCCGGCGCGCGGAATGGCCTAAGGTCGCAGACGACCCGGGCTCTGCCGGATGCAGCACAAGGCCAACGTCATGACCGACAGCCAGCACAAGAAATACATCGTCGCCCTCGACCAGGGCACCACCAGTTCCCGCGCCATCATCTTCGACCGCGACGCCAACGTGGTCAGCGTGGCCCAGCGCGAGTTCGCGCAGATCTACCCCCAGGCCGGCTGGGTCGAGCACGACCCCATGGAAATCTGGGCCACCCAGAGTTCGACCCTGGTCGAGGCCCTGGCCCAGGCCAGCATCGGCTTCGGCGAGGTGGCCGCCATCGGCATCACCAACCAGCGCGAGACCACGGTGGTGTGGGACAAGGCCACGGGCCGGCCGATCCACAACGCCATCGTCTGGCAATGCCGGCGCAGCGCGGGCATCTGCGAGCAACTGCGCGCCGACGGCCTGGAGCCCTACATCCGCGACACCACCGGGCTGGTCATCGACCCCTATTTCTCCGGCACCAAGCTGAAGTGGATCCTCGACAACGTCGACGGCGCCCGCGAGCGCGCCCGCCGCGGCGAGCTGCTGTTCGGCACCGTGGACAGCTGGCTGGTGTGGAAGCTCACCGAGGGCGAGGTGCATGTCACCGACTACAGCAACGCCTCACGCACGCTGCTGTTCGACATCCACAAGCTCGACTGGGACGACCGCCTGCTGGCGGCCCTGGACATTCCCCGGGCCATGCTGCCGAGGGTGCAGGCCTCTTCCGGGGTGTTCGGCCAGGCGCGGGTCGGCGGCCTGGGCGTGCACCGCACACCCATCGCCGGGATCGCCGGCGACCAGCAGGCCGCGCTGTTCGGCCAGCTCTGCGTGGAGCCCGGCCAGGCGAAGAACACCTACGGCACCGGCTGCTTCCTGCTGATGCACACCGGCGCCAAGGCGGTGAAGTCCACCCACGGCCTGCTCACCACCATTGCCTGCGGCCCCCGCGGCGAGCCGCAGTACGCCCTGGAAGGCGCGGTGTTCAACGGCGGCTCCACGGTGCAGTGGCTGCGCGACGAGCTGAAGGTGATCAACGACGCCCACGACTCCGAGTACTTCGCCAGCAAGGTCAAGGACAGCAACGGCGTCTACCTGGTGCCGGCCTTTACCGGCCTGGGCGCGCCCTACTGGGACCCGTACGCCCGCGGCGCGCTGTTCGGCCTGACCCGCGGGGTGAAGGCCGACCACCTGATCCGTGCCACCCTGGAATCCATCGCCTACCAGACCCGCGACGTGCTCGACGCCATGCAGCAGGACGCCGGCGAGCCGCTGCGCGCCCTGCGCGTGGACGGCGGCGCGGTGGCCAACAACTTCCTCATGCAGTTCCAGGCCGACATCCTCGGCACGCCGGTGGAACGCCCGCAGATGCGCGAGACCACCGCGCTGGGCGCCGCCGTGCTGGCGGGGCTGGCCAGCGGCTTCTGGCAGGGCCTGGACGAACTGAAGGGCAAGGCGGTGATCGAACGGGTGTTCCAGCCCAACTGCGAGGCGGCCGAGCGGGAGCAGCTGTATGCGGGGTGGAAGAAGGCGGTGGAGCGGACCAGGGGCTGGGCGGAGCCGTAGGGCGTATAACCGCGAATGGTTGTACGCCGATAGGCCCGGGCCCATGCCCGGGAGCGGCCGGGACAGGGGCTTCGGGTTTGGCTCCGCAGTGGCCTGGGGCCAAGGTGAAACGGCGGATAACCGCGAACGGTTATCCGCCCTACGCCGATGGCTATTCCTGTGCGGCGGGGGCGTCCATCTGCGCCCATAGCGAGGGGCCGCCGGCGGATTTTTCCACCGCGGCCAGGCGTGCGGCGTGGGCCGCCAGTTCCTCGTCGCTGGCGCGGATCACCCGGGTCAGCGCGCGGCCGGCCGCCAGACGGCGGATCGCGCTGGGCTGCGGGCGGCCGCTGCCGTCGCCCTCGGCGCCCTGGCCGGCCAGCGACAGGCTGGTCTGGCCACCGGTCATCGCCAGGTAGACGTCGGCGAGGATCTCGGCGTCGAGCAGTGCGCCGTGCAGGTCGCGGCCGGAGTTGTCGACGCCGTAGCGCTTGCACAGGGCGTCGAGGTTGTTGCGCTGCCCCGGGTGGCGCTCGCGGGCCATCATCAGGGTGTCGAGCACCGAGCAGTAGTCGCTGACCTCGGCGCGTTCGCTCTGCCCCAGCAGGGCGAACTCGTTGTTGATGAAGCCGATGTCGAACGCCGCGTTGTGGATGATCAGCTGGGCGCCGTGGATGAACTCGTAGAACTCGTCGGCCACCTCGCGGAAGCGCGGCTTGTCCTTGACGAACTCGTTGGTGATGCCGTGGACGGCGATGGCGCCCTCGTCGATCTCGCGATCGGGCTGCAGGTAGACGTGGAAGTGGCGGCCGGTGAGGCGGCGGCCTTCCAGCTCGACGCAGCCGATCTCGATGATCCGGTGGCCATCGGTGACCGGCATGCCGGTGGTTTCGGTATCCAGTACGACGCTGCGCATTTCGGGACCTTGTTGCTTTGACCAGGGAGGGCGCCC
The DNA here is from genome assembly GCF_030268185.1 of Pseudomonas sp. NBRC 100443. NCBI lineage: Bacteria > Pseudomonadati > Pseudomonadota > Gammaproteobacteria > Pseudomonadales > Pseudomonadaceae > Pseudomonas > Pseudomonas sp. NBRC 100443. Next base: position 129,593 of record NZ_BSQE01000012.1, on the reverse strand, counting down.
GCGGGCGCCCGTTGCAATATTCAGCGTGGCAGTTCGGCGACGCCGCGGTTGGCGAGCATGTCGGCGCGCTCGTTGCCGGGGTGCCCGGTGTGGCCGCGCACCCACTGCCATTCGACATTATGCCGGTTGACCTGCTCGTCCAGCGCCTGCCACAGGTCGGCATTCTTCACCGGCTGCTTGGCGGCGGTCTTCCAGCCGCGCTTCTTCCAGTTCGGCAGCCATTCCTTGATGCCTTTCATCACGTACTCGGAGTCGGTGACCAGGCGGATCTCGCAGGACCGCTTGAGCGCCGCCAGGGCCATGATGGCCGCCGTCAGCTCCATGCGGTTGTTGGTGGTCTCCAGCTCGCCGCCCCAGAGTTCGCGCTCGGCGCCCTTGTAGAACAGCACCGCGCCCCAGCCACCGCGGCCGGGGTTGCCCTTGCAGGCGCCGTCGGTATAGATGACGACCTTCTCTTCTTCGCTCATATCACCTTCAGTACGGCCCGCGGCGTCCCGCCCCGGGATGGTGGCACGAGGGACTGGCGAAGGCCGTCGCTAGATTTCGGAATCGCGCCGGCTGACCTTGGCCACCGGCAGCGGCACCAGTTGGCCGCGGGCCTCGCGGCGGGCCTGGCGCAACGGCCGCAGGCCGACCACCAGCTTGCGCGCCACCAGCAGGTAGAAGCCGGCACCGGTGCCCTTGAGGCCCGCGCCCCAGCCTTCCATGCGTGCTAGGCGCGCCTGCCAGACAGCCGAGGCAAGCGGCGGACGATAGCACCCGAAGCGGCGTTTCTCCAGCGCGAAGCCCAGCAGGTTGAGCCAGTCGCAGACGCGCCCGGGGGAAATGCAGCGCGCCCGGCCCAGGCCGTCGGAGGCGAAATAATGCCGCAGGCCCCAGGCGCTGCGCGGGTTGACGCCGATCACCAGCAGGTGCCCGCCGGGGCGCACGCTGCGCGCGGCTTCGCGCAGCAGGCGGTGCGGCGACAGGCAGAAGTCCAGGCCGTGCTGCAGCAGCACCACGTCGGCGGCGTGCTCGCCCAGCGGCCAGGCGCATTCGTCGCAGGCGATCTCCACGCCCGGCAACGGCGGCCCCAGGCGCACGCCGCGCTGGATGTTGCCGGTGCTCTCCGGCAGTTCGGCGTGCGGGCCGTAGTGCACCAGGTAACCGCCGAAGTAGCGCTGCAGCTCGTCGCAGAGCAGGCGCTGCTCCTCGGCCAGCATCATGGCGCCCAGCGGCCCGGCGAACCAGTCGCGCGCCTCGGCGATCAGCTCCAGCCAGTCGGCATCGGCCTGGGCGAAGGGTTCTCGTTCCATTCTCACCACCCCCTGAAACAGGTTGGCTGTCGCCGCCGGGAGGGCGGTCGACGCCGTTCGGCGAACACAGGACGGCACATTCGCACTACTATGCGCCAACCTATTCCGCTTAGCGACATCCGGCCATGATACAGATCGACGCGCTACCCGCCTTTTCCGACAACTACATCTGGCTGTTGCAGGATGTGACCACCCGGACCTGCGCGGTGGTCGACCCGGGCGACGCCGCGCCGGTGGAGGCCTGGCTGGCCGCGCACCCGGGCTGGCGCCTGGCCGACATCCTGGTCACCCACCACCACCAGGACCACGTCGGCGGCGTGGCGCGCCTGAAACAGACCAACGGCGCCCGCGTGCTGGGCCCGGCCGGCGAGCGCATCCCGGCCATCGACCTGGCGCTGCGCGACGGCGACCAGGTCGAAGTGCTGGGCCTGGGCTTCGAGGTCATCGAAGTGCCCGGCCACACCCTCGGGCACATCGCCTACTACCATGCGGACGCCGATGCGCCCCTGCTGTTCTGCGGCGACACCCTGTTCGCCGGCGGCTGCGGCCGCCTGTTCGAGGGCACCCCGGCGCAGATGCACGCCTCCCTGGGCCGCCTCGCCGCGCTGCCGGGCGCCACCGGCGTGTACTGCGCCCACGAATACACCCTGAGCAACCTGCGCTTCGCCCGCGCGGTGGAGCCCGGCAACGCCGAGCTGGCCGCGCGCTTCGACGAGGTCGCCGCCTGGCGCGAGCAGGGCCGCATCAGCCTGCCCTCCAGCATCGCCCTGGAACGGGCCACCAACCCCTTTTTGCGCACCTCGGAAAACAGCGTTAAAAAAGCCGCCGACGAGCGGAACGGCGGGCCGACAGCCAGCCCCGCAGAGGTTTTTGCGGTCATTCGGCAATGGAAAGATAAATTCTGAGGTCTGGCGAAATCTTGACCACGTCCGGCGCGGTTTCTAGAATCCCCGAAATTTTTACCCTGGACAAAGTCATCCGCCAATGCCGCCAAAGACCAGTAAGACCAGCGATCTAGACGCATTGGCTCGTGCCATACGAGTCTCCGTCCTGCTCGGCGCCGGCGCCCTCGCCGGCTGCCAGACCAGCCAGCACAGCGGCACCGACCAGGACACCCTGACCTACCGCCCCGCCAGCCGCGCGGTGGACGTACAGTTCAACCCGGCCTACGCCGACAGCGACATCTGGCAGCGCATGCGCCACGGCTTCCAGCTGCAGGCCGACGCCACCGACACCAACCCGCGCATCGAACGCCAGCGCCTGTGGTTCGTCAGCAACCAGGCCTTCATCGAGCAGGCCTCCGAGCGCGGCAGCCCCTACATGCACTACGTGGTGGAGCGCCTGGAAGAGCGGCAGATGCCGCTGGAACTGGCGCTGCTGCCGATGATCGAGAGCGCCTACAACCCCCTGGCCGTGTCCCGCGCCCAGGCGGTGGGCCTGTGGCAGTTCATCCCCACCACCGGCACCCACTTCAACCTGCGCCAGACCAGTTGGTACGACGGCCGCCGCGACATCAAGGCCTCGACCAACGCGGCGCTGACCTACCTGAACCGCCTGCACGACATGTTCAACGGCGACTGGCTGCTCGCCCTGGCCGCCTACAACGCCGGCGAAGGCACCGTCAGCCGCGCCATCGAGCGCAACCAGAAGCTCGGCCTGCCGACCGACTACTGGAACCTGCCGCTGCCCCAGGAAACCCAGGACTACGTGCCCAAGCTGCTGGCCCTGTCGCAGCTGGTGATGTCGCCGGAAGCCTACGGCATCAACCTCAACCCCATCGCCAACGAATCCTACTTCGCCGCGGTGAAGGTCAAGCCCGGCCTGGACCTGTCGCGCGTCGCGGCGCTGGCCGAACTCGACGAGGACGAGCTGTACCTGCTCAACCCGGCCTTCAAGCGCCGCATCACCATGGACGGCCCGCAGCAGCTGCTGGTGCCCAAGGAGAAGGTGGAACGGCTCAAGGCCGGCCTCGCCTCCCTGCAGCCCCAGGACCTGGTGAGCTGGAAGCAGTACAAGGTGCGCCGCGGCGATAGCCTGCGCAGCATCGCGGCCAAGCACGGCATCAGCGTGGCCGAGCTCAAGAGCAGCAACCGCCTGAGCTCCAACCGCGTGCGCAACGGCCAGGCGCTGCTGATCCCGGCCAAGGGCAGCCGCATGCCGGAACTGGAGCCCGCGCGCCAGGTGGCCAAGGCCGGCGCGACCAAGGCGCCCAGCCTGGCCAACGCCACCCGCAGCTACAAGGTCAAGAGCGGCGACAACCTCTGGCAGATCGCCCGCGCCACCGGCGTCGGCGTCGACGACCTGAAGCGCTGGAACGGCCTGGACAGCCACGGCGTCAAGCCCGGCCAGGTGCTCAAGCTGCAAGGCGCCACCCAGCTGGCATCGCGCAGCGGCGCCAGCGGCAAGGCCAAGCAGCAGCAGGAAGCGGCAACCTACTACAAGGTCAAGCAGGGCGATTCCATGTACCTGATCGCCAAGCGCTTCAACGTCGAGATGCAGCACATCAAGCGCTGGAACCCGCGCAGCAGCGCCCACGCGCTCAAGCCTGGGCAGACGCTGACGCTTTATCTCGATACCGCGAGCCGTTGATTTCCCGTCCGGCCCAGCCATGGCGTTGGCGGCAGGCGCGGTGTAACGGCGGATAACCGCGAACGGTTATTCGCCCTACGCCCAGGGTGGCCCTGGCGTAGGGCGCATAACGCCTACGGCGTTATCCGCCGTTTGACCTTGGCCACACCTCCCTCGGCGCCGAGCACGGAGCCGCCCGCCCCCGGCAACTTTTTCCCCGAAAGCACGGCCTAAGCTTCCGGCCCGAGCTTTTTCCCCGCAATACAAGCTGTTACCGTGGCCCTCTCGGGACGCCCGTGCAAACGCCGGCGCGCCGTCGCCCGCCGCGTCGTGCGTCCGCTGCCGCCCCTTGCACGGGACCGGCCCCAACCAGTACAAACGATGCCAGCCCGAACGCACCTACGAGCAGACCATGCCCAGAATGCCGACCAGCGCCCCTCGCCCCGCACCCGCGCCCACCAACGGATCGGCGGCGGAGCGCCGTCGATGAAGCTCCGCGCCCTCCTCCTGCTCGGCCTGCTCGGCCTGGGCGCCGGCCTGCAGGCCGCGCCGCAACATGCCATCACCCTCTACGACGAGGCGCCGAAATACCCGGCCGGCTACCGCCACTTCGACTTCGTCAACCCCGACGCCCCCAAGGGCGGCACCCTGCGGCTCTCCGACACCGGCGGCTTCGACAGCCTCAACCCGTTCATCCCCAAGGGCAACCCGGCCTCGCAGATCAGCCTCATCTACGACACCCTGACCTTCCACTCCCTCGACGAGCCCTTCACCGAATACGGCCTGCTCGCCGAGAAGATCGAGAAGGACCCCGAGCAGCGCTTCGTGCGCTTCTACCTGCGCCCCCAGGCGCGCTTCAACGACGGCACCCCAGTCACCGCCGACGACGTGGTCTTCACCTTCGAAACGCTGATCAAGCAGGGCGACCCGATGTACCGCAACTACTACGCGGACGTCGACAAGGTGGTGGCCGAGGACAAGCTGCGCGTGCGCTTCGACTTCAAGCGCCCGGGCAACCGCGAGCTGCCGCTGATCCTCGGCCAGTTGCAGATCCTACCCAAGCACTGGTGGGCCAGCCGCGACTTCGCCAAGACCAGCCTGGAGCCGCCGCTGGGCAGCGGCCCCTACCGCGTCGCCAAGGTCGACCCGGGCCGCTCGATCCGCTACGAGCGGGTCAAGGACTACTGGGCCAAAGACCTGCCGGTGAACCGCGGCTTCAACAACTTCGACGCCGTGGTGGTGGACTCCTACCGCGACCTGACCGTGGCCCTGGAAGCCTTCAAGGCCGGGCAGTTCGACTTCAACGAGGAGCGCATCGCGAAGAACTGGGCCACCGCCTACGACTCGCCGGCGATACGCGACGGCCGCATCGTCCGCCAGGAGCTGCACAACGACAATCCCTGGGGCATGCAGGGCTTCGCCTTCAACCTCCGCCGCCCGGTGTTCCAGGACGCGCGGGTGCGCGAGGCCATCAGCCTGCTGTTCGACTTCGAGTGGACCAACAAGCAGCTGTTCTTCGGCTCCTACAAGCGCGACCGCAGCTACTTCGAGAACTCCGAGATGGCCGCCCACGAGCTGCCCGACGCGCAGGAGCTGGCGATTCTCGAACCGCTGCGCGGCAAGTTGCCGCCGCAGGTCTTCGACAGCGTCTACGAGCCGCCGGTCAGCGACGGCAGCGGCATCATCCGCGAGCAGAAGCGCAAGGCCTACAAGCTGCTGCTGGAGGCCGGCTACAAGATCGTCGACGACCGCATGGTCGGCCCCGACGGCAAGCCGCTGAGCTTCGAGTTCATGCTGGTGCAGGCCGACTTCCTGCGCGTGCTGCTGCCCTACAAGCGCAACCTCGCCGAGCTGGGCATCGACATGCAGATCCGCGTGGTGGACATCTCCCAGTACATCAACCGCCTGCGCTCGCGGGACTTCGACATGATGGTCGCCAGCTGGCCACAGTCCAACTCGCCGGGCAACGAGCAGCGCGAGTTCTGGCATTCGGCCAGCGCCGACAACCCCGGCAGCCGCAACTTCATAGGCCTGCGCGACGCGGCCATCGACGAGCTGGTGGACGGCCTGATCAAGGCCGACTCGCGCGAATCCCTGGTGCGCCACGCCCGCGCCCTGGACCGCGCCCTGCAGTGGGGCCACTACGTGGTGCCCAACTGGTACCTGGACACCTGGCGCCTGGCCTACTGGAACCGCATCGCCCACCCCGCCAAGCTGCCGCCCTACAGCTACGCGCTGATGACCTGGTGGCAGGCCCGCGACAAGGCCGAGCCGACCCAGGCCGTGACCCAGGCGCAGGAGACCCGCTGATGCTCGCCTACATCCTGCGCCGCCTGCTGCTGATAGTGCCGACGCTGTTCGGCATCCTGCTGATCAACTTCATCATCATCCAGGCCGCCCCCGGCGGGCCGGTGGACCAGATGATCGCCAAGCTCGAAGGCGTCAACGCCGCCGCCGGCGGGGCCACCGGGCGCATCGCCGGCTCCGGCGGCGAGCTGGCCTCCTCCGGCGGCTCGCACTACCGCGGCGGCCAGGGCCTGGACCCGGAACTGGTGAAGGAAATCGAGCGCATGTACGGCTTCGACAAGCCGGCGCCCGAGCGCTTCTGGATCATGCTCAAGAACTACGTGCACCTGGACTTCGGCAGCAGCTTCTTCCGCGACGCCAAGGTCACCGACCTGATCATCGAGAAGCTGCCGGTGTCCATCTCCCTGGGGCTGTGGAGCACCCTGATCATGTACCTGGTGTCCATCCCCCTGGGCATCGCCAAGGCGGTGCGCAACGGCAGCCAGTTCGACATCTGGACCAGCTCGGCGATCATCATCGGCTACGCCATCCCCGCCTTCCTCTTCGCCATCCTGCTGGTGGTGCTGTTCGCCGGCGGCAGCTACTGGGACTGGTTCCCCCTGCGCGGGCTGACCTCCAACGACTTCGACGAGCTGAGCACCTTCGGCAAGGTCAAGGACTACTTCTGGCACCTGGCCCTGCCGATCACCGCCCTGGTCATCGGCAACTTCGCCACCATCACCCTGCTGACCAAGAACAGCTTCCTCGACGAGATCGGCAAGCAGTACGTGGTCACCGCCCGCGCCAAGGGCCTGACCGAGCGCCAGGTGCTCTACGGCCACGTGTTCCGCAACGCCATGCTGCTGATCATCGCCGGCCTGCCCTCGGCGCTGCTGGGGGTGTTCTTCACCGGCTCGCTGCTGATCGAGGTGATCTTCTCCCTCGACGGCCTGGGCCTGCTCAGCTTCGAGTCGGCGCTCAACCGCGACTACCCGGTGGTGTTCGGCACCTTGTTCATCTTCACCCTGTTCGGTTTGATCATGAAGCTGGTCAGCGACGTCCTCTACACCCTCGTCGATCCGCGCATCGACTTCGAGAACCGGGAGTGATCCGATGCGCCTGTCCCCGATGAACCAGCGCCGCTGGGCGCGCTTCAAGGCCAACAAGCGCGGCTGGTGGTCGCTGTGGCTGTTCCTCGCGCTGTTCGGGCTGAGCCTGGGCGCCGAGCTGATCGCCAACGACAAGCCGCTGGCGGTGCGCTACGACGGCCAGTGGTACTTCCCGGTGCTCAAGCGCTACCCGGAGACCGTGTTCGGCGGCGAGTTCCCCCTGGAGGGCAACTACAAGGCGCCCTACATGCGCCAGCTGCTGGCCGACAAGGACGCCTGGGTGCTCTGGCCGCCGATCGCCTACAGCTACGACAGCATCAACTACGACCTGCGCGTGCCGGTGCCCTCGGCGCCCAGCGCGGAGAACCTGCTGGGCACCGACGACCAGGCCCGCGACGTGCTGGCCCGGGTGATCTACGGCTTCCGCATCTCGGTGCTGTTCGCCCTGGTGCTGACCCTGCTCAGCTCGCTGATCGGCGTGCTGGTCGGCGCCCTGCAGGGCTTCTATGGCGGCTGGGTCGACCTGCTCGGCCAGCGCTTCCTGGAAATCTGGTCGGGCCTGCCGGTGCTCTACCTGCTGATCATCCTCGCCAGCTTCGTGCAGCCGAACTTCTGGTGGCTGCTGGGCATCATGCTGCTGTTCTCCTGGATGAGCCTGGTGGACGTGGTGCGCGCCGAGTTCCTCCGCGGCCGCAACCTGGAATACGTGCGCGCGGCCCGCGCCCTGGGCATGAAGAACGGCAAGATCATGTTCCGCCACATCCTGCCCAATGCGATGATCTCCACCCTGACCTTCATGCCCTTCATCCTCACCGGCGCCATCGCCACCCTGACCTCCCTGGACTTCCTCGGCTTCGGCCTGCCGGCCGGCTCGCCGTCCCTCGGCGAGCTGGTCGCCCAGGGCAAGTCCAACCTGCAGGCGCCATGGCTGGGGATCAGCGCCTTCGTGGTGCTGGCGCTGATGCTCAGCCTGCTGGTGTTCATCGGCGAGGCCGCCCGCGATGCCTTCGACCCGAGGAAGTGAGATGAGCCAGAGCGCCCAAGACAACCTGGTGGAAATCCGCGACCTTTGCGTCGACTTCGCCTGCGGCGAGGAATGCGTCCACGCCGTGGATAGGGTCAGCTTCGATATCCGCCGCGGCGAGACCCTGGCCCTGGTCGGCGAAAGCGGCTCGGGCAAGTCGGTCACCGCCCTCTCCCTCCTGCGCCTGCTGCCCTACCCCAGCGCCAGCCATCCCGGCGGCAGCGTCCGCTACGCCGGGCTGGACCTGCTGAAGGCGCCGGAACGCAAGCTGCGCGGCATCCGCGGCAACCGCATCGCCATGGTCTTCCAGGAGCCCATGACCTCGCTCAACCCGCTGCACACCGTGGAGAAGCAGATCGGCGAAGTGCTCGCCCTGCACAAGGGCCTGCAGGGCCAGGCGGCGCGCGCGCGCATCCTCGAACTGCTCGAGCTGGTCGGCATCCCCGACCCGGCCACGCGGCTGAAGGCCTACCCCCACGAGCTGTCCGGCGGCCAGCGGCAGCGGGTGATGATCGCCATGGCCCTGGCCAACGAGCCGGAGCTGCTGATCGCCGACGAGCCGACCACGGCACTGGACGTCACCGTGCAGCTGAAGATCCTCGACCTGCTGGCCGAATTGCAGGCGCGCCTGGGCATGGCCCTGCTGCTGATCACCCACGACCTCAACCTGGTGCGGCGCATTGCCCACCGCGTGTGCGTGATGCAGCAGGGCAAGATCGTCGAGCAGGCCGATTGCGAGCAGTTGTTCGAAGCCCCGCAGCACCCCTACACCCGCGAGCTGCTCGGCGCCGAACCCAGCGGCGCGCCGGCGGCCAACCCGCCGGGCGAGGAACTGCTGAGCGTGCAGGACCTGCGCGTGTGGTTCCCGATCAAGAAAGGCGTGTTCCGCCGCACCGTGGACCACATCAAGGCGGTGGACGGCATCGACTTCAGCCTGCCCCGCGGGCAGACCCTGGGCATCGTCGGCGAAAGCGGCTCGGGCAAGTCCACCCTGGGCCTGGCCATCCTGCGGCTGATCGACAGCCGCGGCGGCATCCGCTTCGAGGGCAACGCCCTGGACGCCATGAACCAGGCCGAGGTGCGCCCGCTGCGCCGCGAGATGCAGGTGGTCTTCCAGGACCCGTACGGCAGCCTCAGCCCGCGCCTGTCGGTGGGCCAGATCGTCGGCGAGGGCCTGGAAATCCACGGCATCTGCGACGAGAAGGAACAGCAGCAGCGGATCATCGATGCGCTGCTGGAAGTCGGCCTGGACCCGCAGGCGCGCCACCGCTACCCCCACGAATTCTCCGGCGGCCAGCGCCAGCGCATCGCCATCGCCCGCGCCCTAGTGCTCAAGCCGGCGCTGATCCTGCTGGACGAGCCGACCTCGGCGCTGGACCGCTCGGTGCAGCGCCAGGTGGTCGACCTGCTGCGCCAGTTGCAGGCCAAGTACAACCTCACCTACCTGTTCATCAGCCACGACCTCGCGGTGGTCAAGGCCCTGAGCCACCAGTTGCTGGTGATCCGCCAGGGCAAGGTGGTCGAAGGCGGCCCGGCGCAGGAAATCTTCAGCGCGCCGCAGCACCCCTATACCCAGCAACTGCTGGAGGCCGCCTTCATGGCCCCGGCGGCGGCGCTTGAAGACTGACCTGCAAGGAAGGGACGAACATGGGTTTTCTAGCCGGTAAACGCGCGCTGATCGTCGGCGTGGCCAGCAAGCTGTCCATCGCCTCGGGCATCGCCGAGGCGATGCACCGCGAAGGCGCGCAACTCGCCTTCACCTACCAGAACGACAAGCTCAAGGGCCGCGTCGAGGAATTCGCCGCCGGCTGGGGCTCCAGCGCCGAGCTGTGCTTCCCCTGCGACGTCGCCAACGACGCCGACATCGAAGCGGTGTTCCGCGAACTGGGCAGAAAGTGGGACGGCCTGGACATCATCGTCCACTCGGTGGGCTTCGCCCCGGGCGACCAGCTGGACGGCGACTTCACCAGCGTCACCAGCCGCGACGGCTTCCGCATCGCCCACGACATCAGCGCCTACAGCTTCGTCGCCCTGGCCAAGGCCGGCCGCGAAATGATGAAAGGCCGCAACGGCAGCCTGCTGACCCTCACCTACCTGGGCGCCGAACGCACCATGCCCAACTACAACGTGATGGGCATGGCCAAGGCCAGCCTGGAAGCCGGCGTGCGCTACCTGGCCGGCAGCCTGGGCCCGGAGGGCACACGGGTCAACGCGGTGTCCGCCGGCCCGATCCGCACCCTGGCCGCCTCCGGCATCAAGAGCTTCCGCAGGATGCTCGCCGCCAACGAACGCCAGACCCCGCTGCGGCGCAACGTGACCATCGAGGAAGTCGGCAACGCCGCGGCCTTCCTCTGCTCCGACCTGGCCAGCGGCATCAGCGGCGAAATCCTCTACGTCGACGGCGGCTTCAACACCACCGCGATGGGGCCGCTGGAAGACAACTGAGCAGACGGGCGGGGCGCTGCGTTTGCCGGACAGCGTAGGAGATCATCCGCGAATCGCACCGGAACCTCCGGCTATCGCGGACAAGGTCCGCTCCTACGGGTGGGAACACCATGCCTCCCAGCAAACTGTAGGAGCGGGCCCTGCCCGCGATTTCGCGCGCAGGGCGCGCTCCTACAGGGGAATGGCGCGGGTGAAGCGGCGTAGCGGATCTCATCCGCGAATCGCACCGCAGCCGCCGGCCATCGCGGACAAGGTCCGCTCCTACGGGCGAGAACGCCATGCCTCCCAGCAAACTGTAGGAGCAGGCCCTGCCCGCGATTTCGCGCGCTGGGCGCGCTCCTACAGGGGAATGGCGCGGGTGGGAACGCCATGCCTCCTACAGCCTTCGCAGGATGGGTTGAGCGAAGCGATACCCATCACCAATGGCAGCATGGGTTTCGCAAGCTCAACCCATCCTACGAAAAGCACCTCGCGCGGCCGGCAAGACAATTGCTCCAAACAAAAACGCCGCACCCGGTCACCCGGATGCGGCGTTTTCATTCGATCGCGGCGCGTGGCGCGCGGATCAATCCTCGCGGTAGCGGCGCAGGCGCAGGGCCTTGCCGGCGACGCGGGTGTCCTTGAGCTTGCCGAGCAGGCGCTCCAGGCCGTCTTCGGGCAGCTCGATCAGGCTGAAGGTCTCGCGGATCTGGATGCGGCCGATGGCCTCGCGGGACAGGCCGCCCTCGTTGAGGATGGCGCCCAGCAGGTTCTTCGCCGCCACGCCGTCGCGCGCGCCCAGGGCGGTGCGGCAGCGGGCCTTGCCTTCGGCCGGGGCGACCATCGGGCGGCGCTCGCCGGAGCGTTCGCCACGGTCACTGCGCTCACCGCGTTCGCCACGCTCGTAGCGGTCGCTGCGCTCGCGCGGGGCGGCCGGGGTCAGCGGTTGTTCGCGGCGCACCGCTTCCAGGTCCAGGGCCTTGCCTTCGGTGAGCTTGGCCAGCAGCACCGCGGACAGGGTTTCGGCATCGGTGCCCAGGCGGCGGCACAGCTCGTCGCGCACGGCGCCACGGGTGGCGACGGCGGTTTCCAGCAGCGGCTGCAGGCCGGCGGCCAGGCGCGCCAGGCGTGCTTCCAGCACGGTGTCGGCGTCGGGCAGGCGCACTTCGCCAACCTTCTGCCCGGTGACGCGCTCGATCACCTGCAGCATGCGGCGCTCGCGCGGGGTCACCAGCAGCAGCGCGCGGCCTTCGCGGCCGGCGCGGCCGGTACGGCCGATGCGGTGCACGTAGGACTCGGGGTCGTACGGCATGTCGATGTTCAGCACGTGGGTGATGCGCGCCACGTCCAGGCCGCGGGCGGCCACGTCGGTGGCGATGACGATGTCCAGCGAACCGTCCTTGAGCGACTCGATGACGCGCTCGCGCTGGGCCTGCGGGATATCGCCGTTCAGCGCGGCGGCGCGGTAGCCCTGGCGCTCGAGCAGCTCGGCGATGTCCAGGGTGGCCTGCTTGGTGCGCACGAAGCCGATCAGCGCGTCGAACTGCTCGACTTCCAGCAGGCGCAGGATGGAGGCGGCCTTCTGGTCGGCATGGACCATCAGGTGGACCTGCTCGATGCGCGCCACGGTCTGGGTCTTGGCGGCGATGCGGACGTGCTTGGGTTCTTTCAGGTGGCGTTCGGCGATGCTGCGGATCGAGGCCGGCAGGGTCGCGGAGAACAGCACGGTCTGGCGGCTGGCCGGCATGGCCTCGAAGATCACTTCCAGGTCGTCCATGAAGCCGAGCTTGAGCATCTCGTCGGCCTCGTCGAGGACCAGGCGCTCGACGGTGCCCAGCAGGTTCTCGTCGCGGCGCAGGTGGTCGCACAGGCGGCCGGGGGTGGCCACCAGCACCTGGGCGCCCTGACGCAGGGCCTTGAGTTGCGGGCCCATGGGCGCGCCGCCGTAGACGGCGACCACGCCGACGCCGGGCATCTGCTTGGAGTAGGTTTCGCAGGCGGTGGCCACCTGCAGGGCCAGTTCGCGGGTCGGCACCAGGATCAGCATCTGGGGCTCGCGGCGGGTCGGTTCGATCTTCGACAGCAGCGGCAGGGCGAAGGCGGCGGTCTTGCCGGTGCCGGTCTGGGCCTGGCCGATCATGTCGTGGCCTTCGAGGATCACCGGGATCGACTGGGCCTGGATGGGCGATGGCTCTTCGTAGCCGACCGCGGCGATGGCAGCGAGGATATTGGAATGAATGCCGAGCGCGGCGAAGCCGCCGGTTTCCTGGGTCATGGGTTTTGCCTCTAAATACATCCGCAAAGACCCAATGGCCGAGCTGCGCATGCCCTGTACGACACTGAAGTCACCCAGGCAGCTGGAAGCGGGGATTTGCGAACTGAACTGTTGGAAGAATACGTCAAGGAAGTCCGCGGATGCGGATGCACAGCCAGAGCGTGCAGGCTCCGAAAGATGCGGTCCCGAACAGGGCCGTGACAGGCCGGCGCGTATCATACCGGAAAAATGCCGTCGATGTGCGGCTTTTCCGCTGTCGCTGGCCGAACGGTCAAGACTTGCACAATCGGCCACCCGCCGTCTATACCGAGCAGGGCCACCTGCCAGGAGCACGCGCCGTGAACCCTACCAGCGAACCCCGCGTCACCGTCACGCGCCGCGGCCACCTCCTGCTGCTGGGCCTGAACCGGCCGCAGAAGCGCAACGCCTTCGACCAGCGCATGCTCGACGAACTGATGCTGGCCCTGGGCGACTACGAACGCGACGACGACCTGCGCTGCGCGCTGATCGTCGCCCACGGCGAACACTTCAGCGCCGGCCTCGACCTGGCCGACGTCAGCCAGCACCTGCACGACGGCTGGCAACTGCCGGCCGGCGCGGTCGACCCCTGGGGCACCCTCGGCGGGCCGCGGCTGAGCAAGCCGCTGGTGGTCGCCGTGCAGGGCTACTGCTACACCATCGGCATCGAGCTGATGCTGGCGGCGGACATCTGCCTGTGCGCCAGCACCGCCCGCTTCGCCCAGATGGAGGTGCGCCGCGGCCTGCTGCCCCTGGGCGGCGCCACCCTGCGCCTGCCGCAGGTGGCCGGCTGGGGCAACGCCATGCGCTGGCTGCTCAGCGGCGACGAGTTCGATGCCCACGAAGCCTGGCGCCTGGGCCTGGTGCAGGAAATCCACCCGCCGGAAGAGCTGCTGCCCGAAGCCCTGAAGCTGGCCGCGCGCATTGCCCGCCGCGCCCCGCTGGCCGTGCGCGCCACCCTGGCCTCGGCGCGGCGCGCCCAGGAACAGGGAACGGCGCAGGCCATCCGCGAGTTGCCGCAGCAACTCAAGGCCCTGCTGGCCAGCGAGGATGCCCGCGAAGGCCTGCAGTCGCTGCTGGAAAGACGCGAAGGCAACTTCTCCGGCAACTAGCCCCGGCGCCCGCCCTTCGCGACGACGCCCGCGCGCCTTCGCCGCACCCCGGCAAAGCGCTATATCGAAAGTATTAAATCGCCCCGCGAAGGCCGCCAATCGCCTTGAAAGCACCGGTGAATCGCCAGGGCGAAAACGACCAAACGACTATCTACAAGAGGCAATTTCGCCCTCCCGACAAAGCACGAAGACTGTGCCGGAAATCAGGAGAGGCGCTCTTCCCGCTGGCGGATCGAGGCTTCCCCTGAAACACCAGAGCCCGTCAGGGAGGAGCCCAACAAGATGTCTGGTCCCATTCGTGTATTCGCATTGTCTCTTCTGGTCGTTGCCATGTCGCTGCAAGGGTGCAGCAGCAAGGGCGGCCATCACAGCAGTGTCGCCAGTTCCGGGAGCGGTTCCGGCCAGGGCGCCGGCGACGGCGGCTCGGGTAGCGGTGGCGATGGCAGCGGTTCCGGCGGTACTGGCGGCAACGGCAGCGGTGGCGACGGCGGGACCGGCGGCAACAACGGTGGCGGCGACGGCGGCAACAATGGCGGCGGAACCGGCGGTACCACTCCCAGCACCACCAGCACCATCCTCAGCAATACCGGCGAAGCGGTCAGCGCCCTGGGCAACACCGTCAACGGCGTCGGCGGCGTGGTCAAGGGCATTGACCTGCCGGTGGTCGGCAGCGGCGTGAGCGAAGGCGCCGGCAACGTCATCCAGGACGTCGGCCAGGGCGTGAACAGCCTGGGCAGCGGCATCACCAACGGCATCGGCCAGCTCGGCAGCAACCCCAACGCCCTGGGCACCACGGTGGCCGGCGCCACCGGCACGGTGAGCAGTGTCGGCAACGCGGTCAGCGACCTGGGCGGCACCGTCGCCGCAGTGGGCGCCAACACCCCGCTGAAGCCGGTGACCGCCACCCTGGGCGGCGTGGTCGATGGCGTCGGCGGGCAGATCAGCATGCTCGGCGATTCCCTCAGCGGCGCCGTCACCAGCGGCCCGCTCAGCCCGCTGACCAAGCAGCTCAGCGCTACCACCGCCGGCCTGGTCGGCCAGGTCGAGGGCGTGACCCAGCAGGTCGGCGCCACCACCGGCCTGGGCGCGCCGGTGAACAACCTGGTGACCACGGTCGGCGGCCTGGTGGGCCAGGTCGGCACCCAGCTCGGCAGCGCCACGCCGGTCCTCGCGCCGGTGGGCAGCGTCGTGACCAACGTCGGCGAGGCCGTGAGCGCGACGGGCGGCCTGGTCAACGCACCGGCCGGCAGCAGCCCCGGCAACCCGATCGGCGGGCTGCTCTCGGGCGTCACCGGCGCCCTGGGCGGCGCCACCGGCAGCAGCAATCCGGTCGGCGGCCTGCTCTCCGGCGTTACCGGCACCCTGGGCGGCGCCACCGGCAGCAGCAGCCCGGTCGGCGGCCTGCTCTCCGGCGTTACCGGCACCCTGGGCGGCGTCACCGACGGCAGCAGCCCGGTCGGCGGCCTGCTCTCCGGCGTTACCGGCACCCTCGGCGGCGTCACCGGCGGCAGCAGCCCGGTCGGCGGCCTGCTCTCCGGCGTTACCGGCACCCTCGGCGGCGTCACCGGCAGCGTCGGCAGCAACGGCCTGGCCAGCAACGGCGGCCTGCTCGGCGGCACCCTGGGCACCGTGGGTGGCCTGCTGGGCGGCGTGACCGGCAGCCTGGGCGGCAAGTCCGGAAACTGACGGCAAGCCCGCCAAAGCGAACGGCGAAGGGTCGGCAACGGCCCTTCGCCCTTTCATTTAACGGCTTCAGGGAGAAGCCATGCGCAAGCTGACCGTAGTAACGCTGTTGTTAGCCAGCCCCCTCGCCTGGGCCGACCGCCCCATCCAACTGCCCGGTTCCGACATCGAACAGAGCCTGCCCAGGCCCAACCTGCCCGGCGGCGACGTGCGCCCCCAGGCGCCACGGGTCAGCACCCCGGCGGCCGCGCAGCCGCAGCAGTTGCTCGAACGGCACATCCGCCTGCGGCGCATCGAAGTCGCCGGCGGCGGCCACTACCCCATCGCCACCTGGAAGCCCCTGCTGGAGCCGCTGACCCGCCGCGAGATCAAGATCGGCGAACTGGTGGCGGCGGCCAAGGCCATCACCCGGCGCTACCAGGACGACGGCTACCTCATTTCCTTCGCCTACGTGCCCAACCAGGATTTCCGCGGCGGCGTCGGGCGCATCATGCTGATCGAAGGCCACCTGCGCGAAGTGCGCAGCGCCGGCGACCTGGGCGTGCACCAGGCCCGCGTGGAGCGCTGGATCGAGCGTCTGAAGGCCGAGCAGCCGCTGACCCGCGCCAGCTTCGAGCGCTTCAGCGTGCTCATGAGCCGCATCCCCGGCCTGAAGATGGACATGGTCCTCAACCCGCCGACCACCACCGATGGCGGCGCCGTGCTGGAGATGCTCGGCAGGCACGAGATGGTCACCACCGGCGCCGACTTCGACTCGCGCCACGGCAACCCGCGCGGGCTGTTCAACGCCACCCTGGCCTCTCTGCTGGGCCGCGGCGAACAACTGCAGTTCAGCTACCTCTACCCGCCCGGCGACGACAAGGAGCACTACCGCGCCTGGAACT
The DNA here is from genome assembly GCF_030268185.1 of Pseudomonas sp. NBRC 100443. Taxonomy (NCBI): domain Bacteria; kingdom Pseudomonadati; phylum Pseudomonadota; class Gammaproteobacteria; order Pseudomonadales; family Pseudomonadaceae; genus Pseudomonas; species Pseudomonas sp. NBRC 100443. The sequence goes on along the minus strand of NZ_BSQE01000012.1, from coordinate 112,915 downwards.
ACAGCCAGTTGCTGGGCGACAACGGCCTGCAACTGATGGCCGGCTACAGCCACTACAACGCCAGCCTGGAAGACCGCGTGGTGATCGGCCCGCTGCAGTACGCGCGCAAGCGCGAGAACGAAAGGGTCAGCGCCGGCCTGGGCATCCCCGTGCTGCTGCGCCGCGACCTGACCTGGGACGTCAACCTGCGCGCCTACACGGTCGACGACAGCAGCCGCTACGACCTGCTGGCGCCGGCCACGCCCTACAGCGTGAAGCTGCGCAGCAAGTTGCGCGTGGTGGGCGTCGATACCCTGGTCCAGCAGTTCGCCGAGAAGCAGGCGCGCGCCGGCAGCCTGGCCGTCTACAAGGGCCTGAACGCCTTCGACGCGCAGAGCACCGCGCCGGCGAAGAAGGACTTCACCCGCGTGCTCGGCTTCGGCGCCCAGCAGAACCAGTTCGGCGAACGCATGCAGGGCGTGGCCAACGTCAGCTTCCAGTGGGCCCACGACAGCCTGCCGGACTCCGAGCAGATCACCTACGGCGGCGCCAACTTCGGCCGCGGCTACCCGGACGACCAGGCCACCGGCGACAAGGGCTGGGGCGCCTCCTACGAGGTGAACTACTCGTTCCTCTGGCAGAACAGGTGGATGAACCAGCTGCAGCCCTACCTGGTGGTGGACGGCGCGCGCACCCACTACAACGCCGACGGCCAGCCCGGCGCCAAGCTCGGTTCCGGCGCCGTCGGGGTGCGTTTCTCCAACCGCAAGCAGTACGTGCTGGGGGTGGAAGTGGCCAAGCCGTTCGCCGACCGCGCCATCGACAACGACGAGCGCAGCCCGCGGCTGAACCTGACGCTCAGCTACCAGCTCCCCTGAAAGGACGCCCCGCCGCTACTGCGCGGGGCGCAGCGCGTCGATGTAGACGCCCAGGTCGTAGCCCAGGTCGCCCTGCAGGGCCTTGGCGCGCTTTTTCAGCCCGCGTGGTTCCAGGCTCTGCTCGACGTCGGCGGGCACGAAGACGATCACGTTGCCCTCCGGCACCGGGCATTCCAGGTAGTGGCGGTGGAAGCGCCCGCGCAGCAGGGCCGCGCCCAGCGGCCGGCCGTCGTCGGTGCTCCACTGGTTGATGATCAGCCAGCCGCCGGGGCGCAGCTTGTCGCGGCAGGCGCCGAGGAAGTCCCAGCCCAGGTGCGCCGGCGCGGGGCCTGTGTCGGTGTAGAGGTCGAGGAAGATCAGGTCGGCCGGCGCGCAGTTGCCCAGCTCCTCCACAGCATCGCCGATGCGCAACCGCAGGCGCGGCTCGTCCACCAGGCCCAGGTGCTCGCGGGCCAGGCGCGGGATCGCCGGGCGCAGCTCGACGGCCTCCGCCTCGTCCAGCGCCAGGTGCTTCAGGCAGGCCTGGGTCAGGCTGCCGGCGCCGAAGCCGAGGAACAGCGCGCGGCGCGGCGCGGGATGGCACAGCGCGCCCAGCAGCATGGCGCGGGAATAGTCGTACTCCAGCCAGGCCGGGTCGCCGATGCGCACGCAGCTCTGCTCCACCTCCTCGCCGAACTCCAGGTAGCGGTAGCCGCCCTGCTCCACCACGCGGATCACCCCGTAGGCGTCGCGCTCCTCGGCTATCAGCAGGTCCTCGCTCATGCCCGGCGCCCCCGGCCACGGCGACGGCGACGGGCGCCAGCGCACGGCCGGCGATGCGGAAGGGTATTGGAAGGCAGGCTCTGGTACACGCGGGCTCTCCGCAGGGCAAGGACGGCGACGGCCGCGGGCTCATGGAAGGCGAAGGATACCAGCCCCGCCGCGCTGAAGGTGGCCGCGCCCGGTGTTACCATGGGCGACTACCCGCCATTGCCCCGCGAGCCCCCGATGAGCCAGACCTGGAGCCCCGACAGCTGGAGAAGCCGCCCCATCCAGCAGCAACCCGCCTACCCCGACGCCGCGCGCCTGCAGCAGGTCGAGCAGAGCCTCGCCAGCTACCCGCCGCTGGTGTTCGCCGGCGAGGCCCGCGAGTTGCGCCGGCAGTTCGCCGAGGTCACCGCCGGGCGCGCCTTCCTGCTGCAGGGCGGCGACTGCGCCGAGAGCTTCGCCGAGTTCTCCGCGGCGAAGATCCGCGACACCTTCAAGGTGCTGCTGCAGATGGCGGTGGTCATGACCTTCGCCGCCGGCTGCCCGGTGGTGAAGGTCGGGCGCATGGCCGGGCAGTTCGCCAAGCCGCGCTCCTGCGGCGAGGAAACCGTGGGCGACCTGACCCTGCCGGCCTACCGCGGCGACATCGTCAACGGCATCGGCTTCGACGAGGCCAACCGCGTGCCGGACCCGCAGCGCCTGCTGCAGGCCTACCACCAGTCCACCGCCACCCTCAACCTGCTGCGCGCCTTCGCCCAGGGCGGCTTCGCCGACCTCCACGAAGTGCACCAGTGGAACCTCGACTTCATCGCCAACTCGGCGCTGGCGGAGAAGTACAGCCAGCTCGCCGGGCGCATCGACGAAACCCTCGCCTTCATGCGCGCCTGCGGCCTGGACACGGCCCCGCAACTGCGCGAGGTGAGCTTCTTCACCGCCCACGAGGCGCTGCTGCTGAACTACGAGGAAGCCTTCATCCGCCGCGACAGCCTGACCGGCGGCTGGTACGACTGCTCGGCGCACATGCTCTGGATCGGCGACCGCACCCGCCAGTTGGACGGCGCCCACGTCGAGATGCTGCGCGGGGTGGGCAACCCCATCGGCGTCAAGGTCGGGCCGAGCATGGGCGACGAGGAGCTGCTGCGGCTGATCGACATCCTCAACCCGGACAACGACCCCGGCCGCCTCAACCTGATCGTGCGCATGGGCGCCGACAAGGTCGGCGACGGCCTGCCGCGGCTGATCCGCACCGTGCAGCGCGAAGGCCGCCAGGTGCTGTGGAGCTGCGACCCGATGCACGGCAACACCATCAAGGCCTCCAGCGGCTACAAGACCCGCGACTTCGCGCGCATCCTCGCCGAGGTGCGGCAGTTCTTCGAGGTGCACAAGGCCGAGGGCAGCCACGCCGGCGGCATCCACATCGAGATGACCGGACAGAACGTCACCGAGTGCATCGGCGGCGCGCGGCCGATCACCGAGGCCGGGCTCAGCGACCGCTACCACACCCACTGCGACCCGCGGCTGAACGCCGACCAGTCGCTGGAGCTGGCCTTCCTCATCGCCGAGACGCTGAAGCAGGCGCGGCGCTGAGCCGACGAACGGCGCCCGCGCGGCGGGCGCCGGTTCAGACGCGCAGGTCCATGCCCTCGCGGAGGAAGCGCGGGGCGATGTAGCGGTCGTAATGGGCCTCGGAAAGCAGGAAGAACTCGCGGTCGATGGCATCGCGCAGCTCCGGCAGCGGCCGCTCGCGGAACTCCGGCAGCAGGGCCACGCCGTAGGCATCGAGGTTCTGGATCAGCCGCGAGCCGCGGGCGATCAGCTGGTAGGCCCAGCAGTACGGCGACTGCTCGGGGACGAAGCGGATCTGCCGCTGTTCCAGCTGGGCGCGCAGCCGCGGCGCGTCGAACACCTCCAGCTTGGCCACCATCACCTGCACCAGCAGCACCTCCAGGCGCTTCCACACCGCGCGCTTCTCCTCCTCGCCGTACAGGTTCCAGTTCACCACCTCGTGGTGGAAACGCTTGCAGCCACGGCACACGAGGTCGCCGTAGACGGTGGAACAGAGGCCGACACAGGGGGTCTTGATGCGCTGGGAGGACATGGGCGGAACAGCTTCTTGAGGCATAAGGCAGTGCGGCATCTTAGCCCTTTGTCTAGGCAATATCACCCTTGCCCGCCCAGCATTGCCGCTTACTTTCGGCAATGAATTCCAGTAGAATCGGCCCGCCTTTCACAAGGCGCAATGCCCGTTCGAAGCTGTTTTCAAAGCGTCACGAAGCACAGATTCCGGCAGCCGCGCGGTCTGGGCGCCCCCCTCAAGCGCCCAGTCCCCCTCGTCCCAGGCCCTCCGGCGTAAAACTTTGAAAACAGCTTCTGTCTGGAGGCTGCCGGTGCCGTCGTAGGTCCGTGGATTACCGTCCACCATGCCTGACGAATGGATCGGCGAGGTCTCCTGGATACGCGTCCCACGGGACCACTGATGAGGGAAATACTGTGCTTGAAGCCTACCGCAAACACGTAGAAGAGCGTGCCGCCCAGGGTGTCGTGCCCCAGCCGCTGAACGCCGAACAGACCGCCGGTCTGGTCGAACTCCTGAAGAACCCGCCGGCCGGCGAAGAAGAATTCCTCCTCGACCTGATCACCAACCGCGTCCCGCCGGGCGTGGACGAGGCCGCCTACGTCAAGGCCGGCTTCCTCTCCGCCGTCGCCAAGGGCGAAGCCACCTCCCCGCTGCTCAGCAAGGCCCGCGCCGTCGAGCTGCTGGGCACCATGCAGGGCGGCTACAACATCGCCACCCTGGTCGAACTGCTGGACAGCGCCGAGCTGGCCGAAGTCGCCGCCGCGCAACTGAAGCACACCCTGCTGATGTTCGACGCCTTCCACGACGTTTCCGAGCGCGCCAAGAAAGGCAACGCCGCCGCCAAGGCCGTGCTGCAGTCCTGGGCCGACGGCGAGTGGTTCCAGGCCCGCCCGGCGGTTGCCGAGAAGATCACCCTGACCGTGTTCAAGGTGCCCGGCGAAACCAACACCGACGACCTGTCCCCGGCCCCCGACGCCTGGTCGCGCCCGGACATCCCGCTGCACGCCCTGGCCATGCTGAAGATGGCCCGCGACGGCATCGAGCCGGTACAACCCGGCGCCGTCGGCCCGCTGAAGCAGATCGAAGCGGTCAAGGCCAAGGGCTTCCCGGTCGCCTACGTCGGCGACGTGGTCGGCACCGGTTCGTCCCGCAAGTCCGCCACCAACTCGGTGCTGTGGTTCTTCGGCGACGACATCCCCTACGTGCCGAACAAGCGCGCAGGCGGCTTCTGCTTCGGCACCAAGATCGCCCCGATCTTCTACAACACCATGGAAGACGCCGGCGCCCTGCCGATCGAGTTCGACTGCACCAACCTGGCCATGGGCGACGTCATCGACGTGTACCCCTACGAAGGCAAGGTCGTGCGTCATGACAGCGGCGAACTGGTCACCACCTTCGAGCTGAAGACCCCGGTTCTGCTCGACGAAGTCCGCGCCGGCGGCCGTATCCCGCTGATCGTCGGCCGTGGCCTGACCGAGAAGGCCCGCGCCGAACTGGGCCTGGCCCCGTCCGAGCTGTTCAAGAAGCCCGAAGCCCCCGCCGACAGCGGCAAGGGCTACACCCTGGCGCAGAAGATGGTCGGTCGCGCCTGCGGCCTGCCGGAAGGCAAGGGCGTGCGTCCGGGCACCTACTGCGAACCGAAGATGACCACCGTCGGTTCCCAGGACACCACCGGCCCGATGACCCGCGACGAGCTGAAGGACCTGGCCTGCCTGGGCTTCTCCGCCGACCTGGTGATGCAGTCCTTCTGCCACACCGCAGCCTATCCGAAGCCGATCGACGTCAAGACCCACCATACCCTGCCGGACTTCATCATGACCCGCGGCGGCGTGTCCCTGCGTCCGGGCGACGGCATCATCCACAGCTGGCTGAACCGCATGCTGCTGCCCGACACCGTCGGCACCGGCGGCGACTCGCACACCCGCTTCCCGATCGGCATCAGCTTCCCGGCAGGTTCCGGCCTTGTGGCCTTCGCCGCCGCCACCGGCGTAATGCCGCTGGACATGCCCGAATCGGTCCTGGTGCGCTTCAAGGGCAAGCTGCAACCGGGCATCACCCTGCGTGACCTGGTCCACGCCATCCCCTACTACGCCATCCAGCAGGGCCTGCTGACCGTCGAGAAGAAAGGCAAGAAGAACATCTTCTCCGGCCGCATCCTCGAGATCGAAGGCCTCAACGACCTGACCGTCGAGCAAGCCTTCGAGCTGTCCGACGCCTCGGCCGAACGTTCCGCCGCCGGTTGCACCATCAAGCTGCCGGAACAGGCCATCGCCGAATACCTGAAGTCGAACATCACCCTGCTGCGCTGGATGATCGGCGAAGGCTACGGCGACGCCCGCACCCTGGAGCGCCGCGCGCAAGCGATGGAAGCCTGGCTGGCCAACCCGCAACTGCTGGAAGCCGACAAGGACGCCGAATACGCCGCGGTCATCGAGATCGACCTGGCCGACGTCAAGGAGCCGGTGCTCTGCGCCCCGAACGACCCGGACGACGCCCGCCTGCTGTCCAGCGTGCAAGGCCGCAAGATCGACGAGGTGTTCATCGGTTCGTGCATGACCAACATCGGTCACTTCCGCGCCGCCGGCAAGCTGCTGGACAAGGTCAAGGGCGGCATTCCGACCCGCCTGTGGCTGGCCCCGCCGACCAAGATGGACGCCCACCAGCTGACCGAGGAAGGCTACTACGGCATCTACGGCAAGGCTGGCGCGCGCATGGAAATGCCGGGCTGCTCGCTGTGCATGGGTAACCAGGCGCGCGTACAGACCGGTTCCACCGTGGTCTCCACCTCCACCCGTAACTTCCCGAACCGCCTGGGCGATTCCACCGACGTGTTCCTGGCGTCGGCGGAGCTGGCCGCCGTGGCTTCGATCATCGGCAAGCTGCCGACCGTCGAGGAGTACATGGCCTACGCGAAGGACATCGACAGCATGTCTGCCGATATCTACCGCTACCTGAGCTTCGACCAGATCGCCGAGTTCAAGGAAGCCGCTGCGAACGCCAAGATTCCGGTCGTTCAAGCCTAAGCCTTTCGGCGTGAGGAAAGCCCTGGCCGGTACGGCGGGGCTTTGAAAGGAATGCCGTTTCTTCCCCTGGGAGAAACGGCATTTTTTATTTGGGCTCCAGGCGCCTATGGCGTTATCTGCCGAATCGCGGGCGTAGGAGCAACTGTCTTGCAAGCCGCGCCGAGGGGCTCTTCGTAGGATGGGTTGAGCTTGCGATACCCATGCGGTGGCGCTGATGGGTATCGCTTCGCTCAACACCATCCTACGGGTCTCGTGCTTGCCGGCCACGCCGGACACCCCGGTGGCATGAACACCCCCAGGCATCCGATTCCCCTTGCACCCCGGCGCCGCCCGCTGCACCCTGTGCCCCCGGCAAAGCACCGACCCGCACCATGACCGACACGCCCGACCCCACCCGTTGCCCCCTCTGCGGCCAGCGCAACAGCTGCAGCCAGGCCGACCCGGACGCCGACGGGACGCTCTGCTGGTGCTTCCAGACGCGCATCGACCCCGCCGCCCTGGCCCGCGTCCCGCCACAACTGCTCGACCGCGCCTGCCTGTGCCCGCGCTGCGCGCAGAGCCTGCCGCCCGACGACGAACCCGCCTGATGCGCCTGGACCGCTTCCTCACCAACCTGCCCCGCTTCAGCCGCCAGGACGCGCGCCTGCTGCTGGCCGCAGGGCGCCTGAAGGTGGACGGCGCAGTGGTCCGCGACGGCCGCCACGAGGTGCGCGAATTCAGCCGTGTGGAGCTGGACGGCGAGGTGCTGCAGGCCGGCCGCCCGGCGCGCTACTTCATGCTGCACAAGCCCGCCGGCTGCGTCAGCGCCACCCGCGACCCGGAGCACCGCACCGTGCTCGACCTGCTCGACGAACCGGACAAGCACGAACTGCACATCGGCGGGCGGCTGGACTTCAACACCACCGGCCTGCTGCTGATCACCAACGACGGCCAGTGGTCGAGGCGCATGACCCTGCCCGGGCGCAAACTGCCCAAGGTCTACTACGTGGAGACCGAGCAGCCGATCGAGGCGCACTACGCCGAAGTCTTCGCCCGCGGCCTGTACTTCCGCTACGAGGACCTCACCACCCTCCCCGCGCAGCTGGAGATCCTCGCACCGCGGGCGGCGCGCCTGACCCTCCATGAAGGCCGCTACCACCAGGTCAAGCGCATGTTCGGGCACTTCCAGAACAAGGTCACCCGCCTGCACCGCGAACGCATGGGCGGCCTGGCCCTGGACCCGCAGCTGGCGCCGGGCCAGTACCGCGCCCTGAGCGCCGCCGAGCTGGCCGCGCTGGGCTGAGGCCTGCCGTCCGGCATCGCGAATTGCAGGGGCGGCTCGGCCCCGACTAAGCTGCGAGGACGCCCGCGCATCGAAGGAATACGATGAAGATCCTGTCTTTCGCCCTGCTGCTGTTCAGCCTGGTCGCCCTCCCCGTCGAGGCCAACTCCAGCCACGCCTCGCCGCTCAACGACCTGCAGGCGGCGCTGAAGAAGCTCAAGCCCGGGCAGTTCCTCTGGTACCCGGAGATTTCCCCGCAGGGCCCGGTCACGGTGGTGGTCAGCCTCACCGAGCAGCGCGCCTACGTGTACCGCAACGGCATCGCCATCGGCGTGGCCACGGTCAGCACCGGCAAGCGCGGCAAGGAAACCCCCACCGGCGTGTTCACCATCCTGCAGAAGAAGGTGGAATACCACTCCGACCTGTACGACAGCGCGCCCATGCCCTACATGCAGCGCCTGACCTGGGACGGCATCGCCCTGCACGCCGGCAACCTGCCCGGCTACCCCGCCTCCCACGGCTGCATCCGCCTGCCCATGGCCTTCGCCAAGAAGCTCTACGAGGTCACCGGCTTCAGCAACACCACGGTGATCATCTCCGACGCCAGGAGCTCGCCGGTGGAGGTCTACCACCCCGGCCTGCTCGCCCCGCAGGTGAGCGAAGGCAAGGCCAGCGGCCCGGCCAGCCCGGCGGTGGAACCCTACTGGAGCGACCCGGGCGAAAGCCTCGGGCCGATCTCGGTGCTGATCAGCCGCGCCGACCGCCGCGCCTACGTGTACCGCGGCGGCACCCAGATCGGCAGCGCCCCGGTGGCCCTCGACAACCCCGGCGCGCGCACCGGCGTGGCGGCCTTCTCGCTGCTGGAGCGGCCCACCCCGGAACAGCTGGCCAGTCCTAGCCCGAACCTGCGCTGGAGCGCGGTGCAGGTGAGCAACCCGCAGGCCGGCCTGACCCCCGCCGAACAGCTCGGCCAGTTCAGCATGGACGCGCACTTCCTGCACTCGCTGCTGCTGGCCATGGATGTCGGCAGCACCCTGGTCATCACCGACCTGCCGTCCAGCCGCGAGACGCGCAGCAACCCCGACTTCACGGTGATCACCACCAACGACCGACAAGCGGTACCGGCACCGGTCAAAAAATGAGCGAGAATCCCCCTAATTTCGCGCACTTGCATGCGCAATCGAAAACAGACCTTAGGAAGTGACAAAGGGGGGAACGGCGCCATGCCGTCCATATCCACCGTCTGGGGGAAACTCCGGCCGCTGCTCGCCGTGGGCGCGCTCTACGCGCTCGGCAGCAGCCTCGCCCAAGCGGCGCTGCCCAGCGCCGAGGAACTCCACCGCCTGGCCCCGGCCACCAACCTGCAGGCCCTGCGCCTGGCGCTCAGCGCCTACCAGTGCGCCAACGCCGCGCAACTGGGCGGGCGCGACGAACTGCTGACCGTCATCGACTACTCCAAGGCCTCGCGCGACAAGCGCCTGTGGGTGTTCGACCTGCAGCGGCGCAAGCTGCTGTTCGAGGAGTGGGTGGCCCACGGCAAGAACAGCGGCGACGACCTCGCCACCTCGTTCTCCAACCGCCCGAACAGCTACCAGTCGTCCATCGGCCTGTACCAGACCGGCCAGACCTACCGCGGCAAGCACGGCCGCTCGCTGCGCCTGCTGGGCCTGGAACCGGGCTTCAACGACAACAGCGAAGAGCGCGCCATCGTCATGCACGCGGCGGCCTATGCCGATCCCAAGGTGGTCCCCGGCCTCGGCCGCCTGGGCCGCAGCCAGGGCTGCCCGGCGGTGCGCCCGCAGGTGGCGCAGAAGCTGATCGACACCCTGCAGAAAGGCAGCTACGTGTTCGCCTACTACCCGCAGCAGGAATGGCTGAGCAACTCGCAGTTCCTCGCCGGCGCCAGCTGCAGCGTGGCCAAGGCACAGAACCTGGGGCGCAGCGCCACCCTGGCCAAGCGCTGAAGCGCTTTTCGTAGGATGGGTTGAGCTTGCGTTACCCATGCGGTCATGGTGATGGGTATCGCTTCGCTCAACCCATCCTACGGGCTTCTCCGCGATGGCCGGAGGTTCCGGCGCGGTTCGCGGATAAGATCCGCTCCTACGCTGCCCCACCCGCGCCATTCCCATGTAGGAGCGCGCCCTGCGCGCGATTTCGCGGGCAGGGCCCGCTCCTACAGGTTGCCGGGAAGCACGGTATTCCTCCCCCGTAGGAGCGGACCTTGTCCGCGATAGCCGGACGTCCCGGCGCGGTTCGCGGATAAGATCCGCTCCTACGCTGCCCCACCTACGCCATTCCATGTAGGAGCGCGCCCTGCGCGCGATTTCGCGGGCAGGGCCCGCCTACAGGTTGCCGGGAAACACGGTATTCCTCCCCCGTAGGAGCGGACCTTGTCCGCGATAGCCGGAATTCCCGGCGCGGTTCGCGGATAAGATCCGCTCCTACGCCGCCCCACCCACGCCATTCCATGTAGGAGCGCGCCCTGCGCGCGATTCGCGGGCAGGGCCCGCTCCTACAGGGCCTGCACCGGGAAAAACAAACGGGGGCCGAAGCCCCCGTTTTTTACCTGACGCGCATTGCGCTCACTGCGCCGTCGCGTCCTGGCTGCCCGGGTTGACGATCACCGTGGTGGTGATGCCCGCCGCCAGCAGCACGCCTTCCGGCACTTCGTCGATGTGGATGCGCACCGGCACGCGCTGGGCCAGGCGCACCCAGTTGAAGGTCGGGTTGACGTCGGCGACCAGCTCGCGGCTTTCCGGGTTGTCGCGGTCGTAGATGGCGCGGGCGATGCTTTCCACGTGGCCCTTCAGGCGCTGGCCGCTCATCAGCTGCAGCTCGGCCGGGTCGCCCACGGCGATGTGCGGCAGCTTGGTTTCCTCGAAGTAGCCGTAGACCCAGTAGGAATTCTCGTCGACCACCGCCATCTTCGCCTCGCCAGCGCGGGCGTAGTCGCCGCGGTGCACGTTGAGGTTGGTCACGTAACCGTCCACCGAGGCGCGCACCTGGGTGCGCTCCAGGTTCAGCTTGGCGGCGTCCAGCGCGGCCAGGGCCTGCTGGTAGTCGGCCTCGGCGGCGGCGGCGGTGTTGCTGGCATCGTCCAGGCTCTCGCGGGACACCACTTCGTTGTCCATGGCGGCGCGGCGCCTGGCGTTGAGCTGGCGCATCTTCAGCGTGGCCAGGCGCGAGGCGACCTGGGCCTCGGCCTGCTTCACGGCGATGCGGTAGTGGTCGGGGTCGATCTGCATCAGCAGGTCGCCCTTCTTCACCTGTTGGTTGTCGCGCACCGGCACCTCGACCACCACGCCGGACACGTCCGGGGCGACGTTGATGATGTCGGCGCGCACGCGGCCATCGCGGGTCCAGGGGGTGTCCATGTAGTTCACCCAGAGGGTGCGGCCGATGAACACGGCGACCACCAGGATGATCAGGGTCGCCAGCAGGCTGAAGACGGATTTCAAGGTCATGGGTAACTGGCTCGTTATCGGTAGACGGTCAGGGACAGGCCGCCGAACAGGCAGGCGAACAGGCACACGCGGAACAGCGCCGGGTGCCAGGTGAAGCGGTACAGGCCGATGGAGGCGAAGACGCGGTCGATGCCCCAGCAGATCACCGCCGCGACCACGAAGAGCACGGTGAGGGTCGGCATGTAGACGCCGTGGAAGGCGATTTCCCGCGGCAGGTCGTCAAGCAGCATGGCTGGCGGTTCCTTGGCTGGCATCACGCAGCGGCGACTGCGGGTCGAGCAGCGTGGTGCGGATGAAGTGCAGGTAGCTGACCACCCGGCGCAGGGGCGAACTCTCGAAGTCCGGCGCGCACGGCTCCTCGGTGGCCTTGGTGGTGAGGATGGCATGTTCCACGGCGGCCAGGGCGCGCTCGCGGTTGGCCTCGCCCGGCTGCACGAACAGGCGGATCAGCGCGCGGCCCATGCTGCGGATGGCCTGGCGCCAGGGCATGGCCTCGGCGTAGCAGGGCTCGTCGGGCAGCCGCTCCTGCTCTTCGCGCAGCTCGATGATCGAGTGGCCCACTTCCAGCACCAGGAACATCCAGCGCAGCAGGCTGCGCTGCACGTCCGGGCGGCGCGCGGCGAGGCCGTAGGCCTGGTTCATCAGGTCGCGGGTGGCGCTCTCGAAGGTCGCGCCCAGGCCGGCGAGCCTGCCGCTGATGGCTTGCACCACGCGCATCCGCAGGTCCTTCTCCAGGCGCCGCCAGAGCCAGGCCGCGGTGGGCGGCAGGAGCACGCCGACCAGCACCGCCGCGGCGCCCTGCGAAAGCACCAGGGCGATGTACTCGTTGAGGGTGCGGCCGGCGTCGTAGACGGTCATGTTGGCCGGGATGGCGCCGAAGCAGAAGAAGATCAGCAGGCCCATGCCGTAGCCGGCGTAGGCCGGTTTCACCGAGAGGTAGGCGCCGATCACGAACACCGGGGCGATGGCCACGCACAACAGCGGGAAGCCGTCCAGGTGGGGGAACACGAAGTAGGTCTCGGCGAAACCCAGGATGGCGGCGAAGAAGGTGCCCACGGCCATCTGCGCGGCCATCTTCGAGGGGTCCGGCGCGGCCGAGACCAGCGCCGCGACGGCGGCGGCGTTGAGCACGAAGGTGCTGCCGCTGGGCCAGGCGGTCTCGATCCAGAACACCCCGAACAGCAGCACCATCACCGCGGTGCGGCCGCCGGCCACCAGCGCGCCGACCAGGTTGGCCTTGGGCGAGAAACCGAACTTCCAGTTCTCCCGCTCGTGGCGGTGCTCGGCCAGCGAGGCATGCGTCAGGGTGTAGTCGTGCAGGTCGGCGACCAGCCGGTAGAGCAGCTCGCCGGCGGTGTTGAAGTCCAGCCGCTCGGAAACGTCCTCGACCTTCTCGCGCAGCCCGGCGCGGGCCTCGCGGATGCGCTGCATCATGTCCTGGCGCTGCGCCGCGATCTGCTCGGCGAGCACCGCCGCGTCGCTGTCGGTGAGCGGCTTGCCCTTCCACGGCTGGAGCATTTCCCGCAGCAGTTCCAGGCACGGCTCCAGGGCCTCCAGCACGCGCTGGCTGTCCTGGCCGCGCAGGCGTTCGAGCAACTGGTGCAGGGCGTGGTAGCGCGTGGTCAGCACCATGAACTCATTGTTCAGCCGCGCCAGGCGGCCGCCGCGCAGGCGCATGTGCGGGTCTTCGAACATGGTCGCGGTGCGCAGCGTCTCCAGGCCCACGGCCTGGGACACGAAGTTGACGTTGGCCGCCTCGAAGCGCTGGCGCTGGCCGCCGCCGAGGTTGTCGAGGACGAACCAGGCGAAGGCGCCGAAGCGCTGGTAGAGGGCGTTGCGCATGGCCGCGGCGGAGGTCTGCGGCAGCACCACGGCGCTGACCACGGTCGAGCAGAGGATGCCCAGGCTGATCTCCAGCACCCGCCACACCGCCGACATGAAGGCGGCTTCCGGGTGCTGGGTGGCGGGCAGGCCGATCAGCGTCGCGGTGTAGCCGGCCAGCACGCAGGCGTAGGAACGGAAGTCGCGGTAGCGCGCGGCGCCGGCGGTGCAGGCGCCGACCCACAGCGCCACCACCAGCAGGAACAGCACCCGCTCCTGGGCGAACACGGCGATCAGCGCCACCATCACCGTCAGCCCCACCAGGGAGCCGAGGATGCGGTAGAAGCTCTTGGCGAACACCTGGCCGCTCTGCGGCTGCATCACGATGAACACGGTGATGGTCGCGGTGCTCGGCTGCGGCAGCTCCAGGCGCATGGCCAGCCACAGGGTGAGCATGGCGGCGGTCAACACCTTGGCGACGTAGACCCAGGTCACGCCGTCGCTGCGCGCCCACTCGAAGAAGGCGCGGCGCACCTCCTCCAGCGGCGAGCGACTCGGCAAGGCTTGGCTGCTGGCCATCTCAGCGCTCGCTCAGCGGCCGCACGGAGACGGTCTCGGGGACCATCCTGTGCTCGCCCGGCGCGTCCTTGGCCGCCATCAGGCCGCCGCCCAGGGCCACCACCAGGCCGGCGTGGGTTTCCAGGCGCGCGGCCTGCACCTGCTGCAGGGTCAGCTGCTGCTGGAACAGGCGGGTCTGGGCGTTGAGCACGTTGAGGTAGTCGGTCAGGCCGCCGCGGTAGGCCTTGGTGGCGATGTCGTAGGTCTTCTGCGCGGAGGCCACCGCCTGCTCGGCGAGGCTCTGCTGCTTCTCCATCGAGTGGGTGCGGATCAGTTGGTCGGAAACGCCCTTGAGCGCCCGCACCAGGGTCTGGTTGTACTGCGCCACGGCGGCGTCGTAGCCGGCCGACTCCTGGCCCAGCTGGGCGCGGCGGCGGCCGCCGTCGAAGATCGGCAGGGAAATCGCCGGGCCCGCGCTGTAGGTGAACTTGCGCGCGGTGATGAACTCCAGCATGCCGCCACCGACGGCGCTGTAGCCCAGGCTGGCGATCAGGTCGACGTTGGGATAGAACTCGGCGCGGGCCACGTCCACGCCCTTGGCCTGGGCGGCGACCTTCCAGCGCATGGCGACCACGTCCGGACGGCGGCCGACCAATTCCAGCGGCAGCGCGCTGGGCAGCCCCGGCTGCTTCGCCAGGGCCAGCTTCGGCCGTACCAGCGCGGCGCCGGCGCCCGGGCCCTTGCCGGCCAGGGCGGCGATCTGGTTGCGCGACAGGGCGATGGCTTCCTCGATGGCGTCGATCTTGCGCTTGGTCTCCGGCAGCGGCACCTCGGCCTCGCTGACCTCGAACTGGGTGCCCAGGCCCCCGGCCAGGCGGCGCTGGGCCAGGGAGAGAATCTGCTGCTGCTGTTCCAGCATGGCCTCGGCGATGTCCAGCTCGGCGTATTGCAGCGACATCTGGATGTAGGCGCGGACGAGGTTGCTCTCCAGCTCCAGTTGGGCCATGCGCGCCTCGGCGGCGGTCATGTAGGCCACGTTCATGTAGCGCTCGGTGTTGCTGCGCTCGCGGCCCCAGAGGTCTAGGTTGTAGGAGAAGCCCAGGGAAGCGTTGTTGTTCCAGCTGGTGGTGTCGGCCAGGTCGCCCGGGCCGTAGAAGTAGTCGGTGGGCCACTTGTGACGGGTCAGCGAAGCATCCGCGCTGACCTGCGGCGACTCGGCGGACTCGGCCACCCCGGCCATGGACAGCGCCATGCGCACCCGCGCCTCGGCCTCGGAAAGGCTCGGGCTGTTGTCCAGGGCGGTTTGCACCCAGGTGTTCAACTGCGGGTCGCCAAAGGCGCGCCACCACTGCTCGGCCGGCCACTTCGCATCGCGGTTGGCGGACTGGATGGCGGCATCGGTGGCCAGTTGGTCATTGCCCAGGCGCTGTTCCTGCGGGGCGATGCCATGGGTACTGATGCAACCGGCAATTGTTGAGAAAACGACAAAGGAGCCGACGAACGCCAGTCCTTTCACGAGGTGACGCGACACGGTTGAGGATCCTGGAGGGTGAGCTTGCTGTTTCAGCGTAGAGGATGCCGAAGAAACCATTCGGGCGAGTAAATTCTAGGGAGACGCGGCGAAACGGATAAGACGGCCAATTTGTGAATCTTTATTACCGATAATGAAATAATGTGGCCGGATGTCTCATGTGACAATAAGCCACCCTGTCGCTCCCGAGGGCTCCGAATGGACACTCTGCAAACCATGCGCGCGTTCGTCTGCGTGGCCGAGACCGGCAGCTTCACCGCCGCGGCCCAGCAGCTGGGCACCACCACCGCCTACGTCTCGCGCGCCGTGGCCAACCTGGAAACCCACCTGCGCGCGCGCCTGCTCAACCGCACCACCCGGCGCATCGCGCTGACCGAGGCGGGCCAGCGCTACCTGCTGCGCTGCGAGCAGATCCTCGCCTACGTCGAGGAGGCCGAAGCCGAGGCCGGCGACGCCCACGCCCGCCCCGCCGGGCGCCTGCGCGTGCATTCGATGACCGGCATCGGCCAGCACTACGTGATCCGCGCCATCGCCGGCTACCGCCAGCAGCACCCGGAAGTCAGCTTCGAACTGACCATGGCCAACCGCGTGCCCGACCTGCTCGACGAAGGCTTCGACGTGGCCATCGTGGTCGCCACCGAGCTGCCCGACTCCGGCCTGGTGTCGCAGCGCATCGGCGAGACCTACAGCATCCTCTGCGCCTCGCCCTCCTACATAGAGGCCCGCGGCGCGCCGCGCACCCCCAGCGACCTGGTCAACCACGACTGCCTGCGCCTGGTCAGCCCGGTGCTGGCCCTGGACAAGTGGCTGTTCGACGGCCCCAACGGCCAGGAAATGATCACCGTCGGCCCGCCGACCTTCCAGGTCAACGTCGGCGACGCCATGACCGAGGCCATCCGCTGCGGCATGGGCATAGGCGCGCTGCCGGTCTACTCGGCGCTGGAAGGCCTGGAGGACGGCTCGCTGGTGCGCGTGCTGCCGCACCACAAGCTGCAGCTGCTCAACGTCTACGCCCTATACCCGTCACGGCAGTACCTGGACGCCAAGATCAAGACCTGGGTCGGCTACCTGCGCGAGAACCTGCCCGGCGTGCTGCAGGCCGACGAGGCCGGTATGGCCCGCCCGCACCTAGCCTAGCCCGCGCCCGCGCGGCCGCGGCTTCGGCCGCGCGATAACCGCCCCGCATCCTCGCCGCCGGGGCCGCCGGGCTTGCCAAGGGCGGTGGCGGGGATGCTAGGGTTGCGCTCCCGTCTGTCAGTCGTTGCCTTCCCCACCATGAAAAAGAACGTCTTCGTCTTCAGCCGCCTGGCGCCCGAACACCTCGAACGCCTGCGCGCGCAATTCAACGTCACCGTGCTCGACCCGAAACTGGGTGACGTCGACGCCCAGTTCGCCGCCGCCCTGCCCCAGGCCCACGGCATGATTGGCGTCGGCCGACCGCTGGGCGAGAAGCAGCTGGCCCAGGCCGGGCAGCTGGAAGTCATCTCCAGCGTCTCGGTGGGCTACGACAACTACGACCTGGCCTACCTGAACCAGCGCGGTATCGCCCTGACCAACACCCCGGACGTGCTCACCGAAACCACCGCCGACCTCGGCTTCGCCCTGATCATGGCCGCCGCCCGGCGCACCACCGAGCTGGACGCCTGGACCAAGGCCGGGCAGTGGAAGCGCACCGTGGACGCGCCGCTGTTCGGCGTCGACGTGCACGGCAAGAAGCTCGGCATCCTCGGCCTGGGCCGCATCGGCGCGGCCATCGCCCGCCGCGGCCGCTTCGGCTTCAACATGGACGTGCTCTACCACGGCAACAACCGCAAGCCGGAGCTGGAGCAGGAACTGGGCGCGCGCTACTGCGGCTTCGACGAACTGCTCGGCGAGGCCGACTTCGTCTGCGTGGTGGTGCCGCTGTCCGACGCCACCCGCAAGCTGATCGGCAAGCGCGAGCTGGAGCTGATGAAGCCCAGCGCCATTCTGGTCAACATCGCCCGCGGCCAGGTGATCGACGAAGCGGCGCTGGTAGAAGCGCTGCAGGAAAAACGCATCCTCGCCGCCGGCCTGGACGTCTACGAGAAGGAACCCCTGGCCGAATCGCCGCTGTTCGCCCTGCCCAACGCGGTGACCCTGCCGCACATCGGCTCGGCCACCCACGAAACGCGTCTGGCCATGGCCGAATGCGCCCTGGAGAACTTCGAGACGGCGCTGCGCGGCGAGCGGCCGAAGAACCTGGTCAACCCGCAGGTGTGGAAGGGCTGATCGCGGACGAAGTCCGCTCCTACAGGCCACACCGGGGTGCTCTTCGTAGGATGGTGTTGAGCGAAGCGATACCCATCGCCGCGCATGGGTTTCGCAAGCTCAACCCATCCTACGAAGAGCCACCTGCCCCGCCGCAACCGGCTTCGGCTTGCGGAACACCAGCACGTTGCCGGCCATCACCAGCGCCAGCCCGGCCAGGGCCGGCGCGCTCCACTGGTAGCCCTCCATGAACGCCGAGACGTTCAGCGCCACCACCGGGAACAGCACGGTGCAGTAGGCCGCGCGCTCCGGCCCCATGCGCCCGACCAGGGTCAGGTAGGCGGTGAAGCCGATCACCGAGCCGGGGATCGCCAGGTACAACAGCGAACCGACGTAGCGCGCGCTGCCGTCGAAGGTGAAGGGCACGCCCTGCACCAGGCAGATCGCCAGCAGGATCAGTGCGCCGTAGAGCATGCCCCAGGCGTTGGTGCTCAGCGGCCGCAGCCCGGCCTTCTGCTGCAGGCTGGAGAGCAGGTTGCCGGCGGAGAAGCACAGCGTGCCCAGCAGGGCCAGGCCCAGGCCGTAGAAGGTCTCGCGGCTGGCGGCGTGGCCGGTCAGCTCCGGCCAGAACAGCAGGGCCAGGCCGAGCAGCCCCAGGGCGCCGCCGCCGGCGACGTTCGGCGCGATGCGCTGGCCGAAGAAGATACGCGCATTCAGCGCGTTCCACAGGGTGGCGGTGGAGAACACCACGGCGATCAGCCCGCTGGGGATCCACTGGCTGGCGGTGTAGAAGCACAGGAAGTTCACGCAGAACAGGCACAGGCCCTGGGCCAGGCACAGCGCCTGGCCACGCCGGCCCAGCGGCTGCAGGCGGCGGCTGAGCAGGAGAATGGCGAACAGCACCAGCGCCGCCAGGGCGAAGCGGTAGGCGATGGACAGCGGGATGGCCACCGCCCCCACCTGCAATTTGATGGCGATCCAGGTGGTGCCCCAGATGAGCACGGTGAGCAGGTAGAGCGACAGGTTCATGGCTGGCCTCCGGTCATGGGAGGCCAGTGTCCGCCCGCGCGCCCGGGCGCCGCTTGCAGATTCTTGCGCTTATTGCGACAACCGGGCTGGCAACGCGCGCGGGCGCGGGTAGAGTGGAGGCCTGAAGGAGTCGCCCCATGTCCGCCATCGAACAGCTGCAGGTCTTCCAGTCCATGAACAGTTCGCCCAACGCCCGTCTGGAGCGTTGCGCCGAGCTGGGCGACGGCCTGTCCGCGGCCATGTGGAGCAACCGCCACGACGCCCGCGACTACCTCAGCCCCGACCACCACACGCTGTCCTGCTACCTGGCCGGCGGCACCGGCACCTTCCGCCGCGGCGCCCCCGGCGCCAAGGGCGCGCCGGACAAGCTGTGCATCATGCCGGCCGGCGAGGAAGCCTCGTGGATCGTCAACGGCGACATCCGCCTGGCGCACCTGTACTTCAGCCCGGAACGCTTCGCCCTGGGCTGCGTGCAGCTGCTCGACCGCGAACCGCGCGAGCTGCGGCTGCGCGAACACACCTTTCTCGACGACCCGCAGCAGGCCGCGCGCTTCCGCCAACTGGTGCAACTGGACTGGAACGAGCCGGGCGAGCGCCTGCACACCAGCAGCCTGGCCCAGGCCATCGTCGACCATGCCCTGCTCACCCAGGTCGGCCGCCGCGACGGCCTGCGCCTGAAAGGCGGCCTGGCCCCGGCCCTGCGTCGGCGGCTGTGCGACTACATCGAGCAGAACCTCGCCGAGCCACTCAGCCTGGGCGAGTTGGCAGCACTGGCGGCGCTTTCGGAATACCACTTCGCGCGCATGTTCCGCGAAAGCTTCGGCATGCCGCCGCACCAGTACGTGCTGGCCAGGCGCCTGGCCCGCGCCTGCGAACTGCTGCGCCAGGGCAGCCTGGCGCTGAGCGAGGTGGCCCTGGCCTGCGGCTTCTCCAGCGCCAGCCACTTCGCCAACCGCTTCCGCGCGGCGCTGGGGGCTACGCCGGGGGAATACCGCGCGGCGTTCAACAGCTGAGCGACGGGGCTTTTCGTAGGAGCGAGGGGGACGCCTAGTTCTTGCTCGCGAATGGGGCTTATCCTGGCGTTATTGGTGTTTGGATGAACTCCGTCCCCTCTCCCCAGCCCTCTCCCTGAAGGGAGAGGGGGCTGTCCGTGCCGAGAGAAGGCTAGGTTTCAGCCGGTAGCTTTCGATGCTGCCGGCTAACGCCATAACATCAAACCCTGCCCAACGGTCCCCTCTCCCTTCAGGGAGAGGGTTAGGGAGAGGGAGCGGAGCCAAGCCCAGGCATCCAAGTAACCGGGAGGCCCCATTCGCGAGCAAGCTCGCTCCTACGAAAAGCCCATCCCCCCAGCAATCACCCCAAAACTGCCAACACCCCGCCCACCAGCGGCACCCCCGCCGCAGCCGGCAGCGCCAGGCGCGGCAGCCAGGCCAGCAGGGCCACCAGGGTGGTGGTGGCGAGCATCAGCAGGCAGGCCCAGTAGACCAGGCCCAGCTCGATGCCCAGCAGGTGGATGCAGTAGGCCAGCGCTAGCCCGCCGTCCACCAGCGCCACGCCGCGCAGCAGGCGCACGCGGGCCTCGCTGGGCGCGCGGCCGAACAGCTCGCGATGGTGGCGGGCGAGGCCCAGGCAGGCGGCGGTCATCGCCAGCAGGTTGAGACCGAAGACCAGCAGCATCAGGCGTACTCCCCTTCCACCCGTTCACGGCGGCGCGCCTTGGCTTCGGGCGCCGGCGGGCGGCCCAGGCGCCAGGCCAGGGCGGCGCACAGCGCGCCGGTGAGCAGCAGCGCCAGGTCGATACCGGCGAGCAACCAATCGCCACGGGCCAGGCTGCTGGTCAGGCGGCCCGGCTCGGGGCCGAACAGCCCCAGCAGCGGCAGGCCCAGGGCCAGCACGGCGGCGACCAGCGCCTGCTCGCGGGCGGTGCGGCCGCTGCCCTGGCGCCACGCCGCGTGCAGCAGCGCCAGCAACCAGACCACCACGAAGCTGGTGATTTCCCAGCGATCGCGCTGGGCCAGTTCCGGCGGCAGCAGGCGCGAGGCCGCCAGCAATCCCAGGCTGGCCAGCGGCAGGCCGCCGCAGACCGCGGCATTGAGCGTGCGCACCAGGCCCAGGCCGGCGCTGCCGCGGGCCTCGCGCTTGGCCACCCAGACCTGCAGGCCGCCGAAGATCATCCCGCAGCCGACCAGGCCCAGCAGCAGGTAGAGGATGCGCACCAGGGTGCCGCCGAACTGCGCCATGTGCAGCCCGGTCAGCCAGGCGTAGGTCTTGTAGCCATTGCCGTAGGGCGGCTGCACGTGCAACAGCGCGCCGGTGGCGGCGTCGAAGGAAACGGTGCGCTGGTCGTTGACCATGCCGCGGTCCACGGCCCGGCGGATCTGCACCATGGACGAGGCGTCGTTGGGGTGTTCGAGGTTGATCCAGCCCACCCGGCTGTCGTCGCCCCACTGCTCGCGGGCGCGCTCGACCATGCGCGAGATCGGCTTCGGCGGCTTGGCCGGGCGGCCCAGCTCCTCGCGGTCGAAGGCGTGCTGCACCTCGTGTTCGAAGCGCTCGAAGTCGCCCTTGTAGGCGACCTTGATGCCGGCCTGCATGTACAGGGTGATGAAGATCACCAGCCCGGTGTAGGCCAGCAGCACGTGGAACGGCAGGCCGATCACCCCCAGCACGTTGTGCGCGTCGAGCCAGCTGCGCTGGCGCGCCGCCTTCGGCCGCAGGGTGAAGAAGTCCTTGAAGATGCGCCGGTGGACGATCACCCCGCTGACCAGCGCCACCAGCATGAACATCCCGGCGATACCGACGATGTAGATGCCCGGGGTGCCGGCGTGCAGGGTGTAGTGCAGCTCGAAGAAGAAGCCGCCGCCGACGGTCTTCGGCAGTTCCTCGCCGGTCTGGGCGTCGATCAGGAAGGAGCGGAAGGCGCTGAGGTCGCTGGGCACCCAGCCGGCGGTCCAGTAGGGCCCGCGCTCGGTCGGCGGCAGCATCCAGTAGGCATGGGCCTTGGGCGCGCGCTCGACCAGGGCGGCGTGGACCTGGTCCACGCCCACCGCCGGCTGCTGCGCCTCGTGCAGTTGCGGCAGCATCCAGCGCGTCAGCTCCGGCTCGAAGCACGACAGGCTGCCGGAGAAGATCACCACGAACAGCAGCCAGCTGACCAGCAGGCCGCTCCAGGTATGCAGTCCGGACATCGACTGGCGCAGGCTCATGGGCGCACTCCGAAGTCGTGGGGCAGGAACGCGGCCAGCGCCAGCAGCGCGCTCAGCGCCAGCGGCACCAGGCAGGCGCGCCAGGTGCTGCGGGCGGCGAACACGTAGAGGATGGCCACCACCCAGACCATGAAGCAGCCCAGGCTGGCGAAGGCCACGCGGTCGGCGCGGGCCAGCGGCAGGTAGACGCTGAGGAAGGCGGTGCTGGTGTAGGCCAGGGCATAGCTGCCGAACAATGCGGCCAGGATGCGCGCGCTGAGTTGCGCGCCGAAGCGGCCCTTGCTGCTCATGGGCGTACCTCGGGCTGGAACGGCGGGAATCCGGACGGGTGCATGGCTGTGCTCACCTGCTGACAGAAGTTCACCCCGAACAGGGGTGGGCAAAAGCGGAAATTTATATGAAATGCGTTCGCATTTGAAAGAGATACGCAAGAACGGATGTGAATAATCCCGCGCCTCTTCCCCACCATCAGGGCATCCCAGGCCGGGCGTAGGCGCTGTGGCTGAGCGCGCCCGAGGCCGGCAGGAAGTTGTCCTGGGCGCAGCACAAGCGGGATTGCACAGAGGCCGTACGACCGTGGAAAACCTGCAGAAAAAAATCAGAAAAGTTTTCAGCGCCCCCGCCGGGCCTTTTCCATGGCCCGTTCGAGCAGTTGGAAGACCCGCGGCGACTGGCACTGGGCGACGTTGAAGCGCAGGAAGTCCGGCGCGTTCTGGCCCAGGCTGAAGACGTTGCCCGGCGCCAGCACCATGCCCTGCTCCAGCGCCGCGCGGGACACCGCGGCGGCATCCAGAGCGCCGGGTAGCCGCGCCCAGACGAACACCCCGCCGCGCGGCTCCAGCCAGGGCTGCAGGCCCAGGCCGCGCAGGCGCGCCAGGGTGTCGCCCATGGCGTCGGCCAGGCGCACGCGCAGGCTTTCTATATGCCGGCGGTAGCCGCCCTTGCGCAGCAGTTCGTGGAGCAGCTCGGCGTTGAACGGGCTGTTGCCGAAGGACGTGGCCAGCTTCAGGTCCACCAGTTGCTCGCACCACTGCGGTCGCGCCGCGATGTAGCCGCAGCGCACCGAGGCGGACAGCGTCTTGGAGAAGCTGCCGACCTGGATCACCCGCTGCAGGCCGTCGAAGGCGGACAGCCGCGGCGCCTGCTCGTGCTCGAAGTCGGCGAAGATGTCGTCCTCGACTATCAGCAGGTCATGGGCCTCGGCCAGCTTCAGCAGGCGGTGCGCCACCAGCGGCGAGAGCTGCGCGCCGGTGGGGTTGTGGAAGGCCGAGTTGGTGATGTACAGGCGCGGCCGGTGGCGCTGCAGGAGGCCGGCCAGGGCCTCGATGTCCGGCCCCTGCGGCGTGTAGGGCACGCCGATGGCCACCGCGCGATGGGCGCGCAGCAGGGCCTGGAAGTTGAAGTAGCCGGGGTCGTCCACCAGCACCTCGTCGCCGGGCTCCAGCAGGAAGCGGCAGACCAGGTCGATGGCGTGGGTGCCTCCGTCGGTGAGCACGATCTGCTGCGCGCCGACCTGCAGGCCGTAGTCGCCCAGGCGCCGCGCCAGCTGCTCACGCAGGCCGGCGTGGCCGTAGGGGCGGCCGTATTCCAGCAGGCTCGACTGCGGCTCGCGGGCCAGTTGGCGCAGGGCGCGGCGCAGCTCGTCCTCCGGCAGCCAGGACGGCGGCAGCCAGCCGCAGCCGGGCTTGAGCGAATCCTCGGCGGCTTCCAGCGCCTGGCGCGAGATCCACAGCGGGTCGATGCTGCGGTCCAGCGCCGGGCCGATCTCGGCCAGCGACAGCGGCGGCAGCCGGCCGCAGACGTAGAAGCCGGAACCGCGCCGGGCGGCGATCAGCCCCTCGGCGGCAAGGCGCTCGTAGGCCTCCACCACGGTGCTCTTGGACACCTCCAGGCTCTGCGCCAGCGCGCGGATCGACGGCAGCCGCTCGCCCGGCACCAGGCTGCGCGCCGCCAGGCGTTCGCGCACCTGGCGCATCACCCCGTCCACCCGTGTCACGGCCATGGCCACCTCGACTGTACCGATAAAAATCCAGGACAGTTTGTTCGAATTGTACTGATCTGTCACTGGCCGCCCGCCCTTCCCGGCGCCACCATCGAGACTCCCCTCTGCTCTTGGCGAATGCTCGATGAATGCTTCTTTAGGCGGTTGGTTCAGCGGTTTCCTCGGCGTGCTCATCTTCAGCGGCTCGCTGCCGGCCACGCGGGTGGCGGTGGGCAGCTTCGAACCGACCTTCCTCACCCTGGCCCGGGCCAGCATCGCCGGGCTGCTGGCCGCGGCCATCCTCTTCGTGCTGCGCCAGCGCCGCCCGGCGCGCCAGGACATCCCGGCGCTGCTGGTGGTGGCCCTGGGCGTGGTGGTCGGCTTCCCGCTGCTCACCGCCCTGGCCCTGCGCCACGTCAGCTCGGCCCACGCCATCGTCTTCGTCGGCCTGCTGCCGCTGGCCACCGCCAGCTTCGCCGTGCTGCGCGCCGGCGAGCGGCCGCGCCCGGCGTTCTGGGCGTTCTCGCTGCTCGGCAGCGCGGCGGTGGCCGGCTACGCGCTGAGCCAGGGCGGCGCCGGCAGCCTGATGGGCGATGTGCTGATGCTGGCGGCCATCCTCGCCTGCGGCCTGGGCTACGCCGAGGGCGCGCGGCTGTCGCGGCACCTGGGCAGCTGGCAGGTGATCTGCTGGGTGCTGGTGCTGTCGTTGCCGCTGATGCTGCCACTGACCCTGTGGACCTGGCCGGCCGACCTCGCCGCGGCCAGCCTGCCGGCCTGGCTGAGCCTGGGCTACGTGTCGCTGTTCAGCATGCTCATCGGCTTCTTCTTCTGGTACCACGGCCTGGCCCGCGGCGGCATCGCCGCGGTGGGCCAGCTGCAGCTGCTGCAACCCTTCTTCGGCCTGGCCCTGGCCGGCCTGCTGCTGCACGAGCAGGTCAGCCCGCTGATGGCCGTCTCGACCCTGGCGGTGGTGGCCTGCGTGGCGGGGGCGCGGCACTTCGCCCGCTGAGCCGCCTGTGGCAGCGCGTCGCGGGAAATAGGGGTATCATCGGGCGTTTGTGTATTTCCCCGGGCTTGCCGGAAGGAACCTCCGATGACCCCACCCGCCGAGCCGCCCGCGGCGCCCGCCGACCTGGCGCCGCGCCCGCGCCTGACCCTGGGTAGCCACGTGCACAGCGGCTTCGACCTGCGCAGCGGGCGCATGCAGAACATCGCCCGGCACCGCGCCGCGCTGGCCTTCCTGTACGCCGGCATGCCCGTCTCGGGGCCGATCAACCCGCGCACCGGCAGCGAGCTGCGGGTGTTCCGCGACGACCGCATCGTCCGCCTCAGCCGCCAGCCCGAGCGCGAGCAGCAACTACGCCAGCAACTGCGCCAGTTCGGCTTCAAGCCGGCGATGCGCCGCAGCGACGCCCTGGAGGAAAGCGCCGGGGAAATGTTCGAGCTGCCCGACGACGCCACCTGGCAACAGTTCATGCGCGAGGGCCTGCCGCAGTTGCGCGAGCTCGGCTGGGACGTGGACGTGCGCCCGGAGTTCGTCTTCGACCTGACGCCCATCGAGAACTGGTACGCCGAGATCGAGGAGACCGACGACCGCCAGTGGTTCGACCTGGAACTGGGCATCGAGGTCGACGGCCGCCGCATCAGCCTGCTGCCGGCGCTGATCGAGCTGATCCGGCGCATGCCGGCGCTGCTCGACCCGCAGGCCCTGGCCCGCCACCCCGACGACGAGCAACTGGTGCTGCGCCTGGACGCCGGGCGCAACCCGGTGCACAGCTGGCAGACCGCCTCGGAGCGGCCGCTGCGGGTGGCCCTGCCCTTCGGCAAGCTCAAGCCGCTGCTGGGCACCCTGTCGGAGTTCTACCTGGGCGACCAGGCGCCGGTGCGCCGCCTGCGCATGGGCGCGCCGGACGCCGCGCGGCTCTCCGAGCTGGAAGAGCTGCCGCTGCGCTGGCAGGGCGGCGACGAGTTGCGCGAGATCGCCCTGCGCCTGCGCGACTACCGCGCCCAGCCGGCGCCGCTGCCCGAGGGCCTGCGCGCCGAGCTGCGCGCCTACCAGCACGAGGGCCTGAGCTGGATGCAGACGCTGCGCGCGGTGGGCGCCAGCGGCATCCTCGCCGACGACATGGGCCTGGGCAAGACGCTGCAATCCCTGGCCCACGTGCTGCTGGAGAAGCAGGCCGGGCGCCTCAACGCGCCGGCCCTGGTGGTGATGCCCACCAGCCTGATCCCCAACTGGCTGGACGAGGCCGAGCGCTTCACCCCCGGCCTGCGCGTGCTGGCCCTGCACGGCGCGGGCCGGCGGCGCGACTTCGCGAAGATCGAGGAGCACGACCTCATCCTCACCACCTACGCCCTGCTCCCGCGCGATGCGGAAAAGCTCGGCAAGCACGCCTACCACCTGCTGATCCTCGACGAGGCGCAGAACATCAAGAACGCCGGCACCAAGGCGGCCCAGGCCGCGCGCCAGCTGAACGCGCGGCACCGCCTGTGCCTGACCGGCACGCCGCTGGAGAACCACCTGGGCGAGCTCTGGTCGCTGTTCCACTTCCTGCTGCCCGGCTGGCTGGGCGACGCCAAGCAGTTCGCCCAGCACTACCGCACGCCCATCGAGCGCCACGGCGACCAGGCGCGCCTGGCCCACCTGGCCGCGCGCATCCGCCCCTTCCTGCTGCGCCGCACCAAGGAGCAGGTGGCCTCGGAGCTGCCGCCCAAGAGCGAGTTCATCCAGCACATCGAGCTCAGCGAGGCCCAGCGCGACCTCTACGAGACGGTGCGCCTGGCCCTGGACCGCAAGGTCCGCGACGAAATCGCCCGCCGCGGCCTGGCGCGCAGCCGCATCATCATCCTCGAGGCGCTGCTCAAGCTGCGCCAGGTGTGCTGCGACATCCGCCTGGTGCAAAAGGACGCCCCGCCACCCAGCGGCCGCGCCAAGGCAGTGACCTCGGGCAAGCTGGAATACCTGCTGGACATGCTCGAGGAACTGCTCGCCGAAGGCCGCCGCGTGCTGCTGTTCTCGCAGTTCACCTCGATGCTCGCGCTGGTCGGCGAGGCCCTGCAGCAACGCGGCATCGACTACGCCCTGCTGACCGGCGACAGCCGCGACCGCCGCCAGCCGGTGGAAGACTTCCAGCAGGGCCGCGTACCGCTGTTCCTGATCAGCCTGAAGGCCGGCGGCGTGGGCCTGAACCTGACCGCGGCGGACACGGTGATCCACTACGACCCCTGGTGGAACCCGGCCGCCGAGAACCAGGCCAGCGACCGCGCCTACCGCATCGGCCAGGACAAGCCGGTGTTCGTCTACAAACTGATCGCCCGCGGCACGGTGGAAGAGAAGATCCAGTTGCTGCAGCGGGAGAAGGCCGCGCTGGCGGCCGGCATCCTAGAAGGCGCGGGAACGGATTGGCAGCTGGACGATGCCGATATCGACGCGCTGTTCGCGCCTTTGCCGAAGGCGGTTTGAGGAGGTTCGTGGGGCGGTCTGTAGGAGCGAGCTTGCTCGCGAATGGGCGTATCCCTTTGGCCACTGTTTCTGGGGCCAACTCCGCTCCCTCTCCCTAACCCTCTCCCTGAAGGGAGAGGGGACCGTTCGGAGCGCTTTGGTATTCCTGAGTCAGCCGGCAATCTCGGGCTATCCGGCTGAAACTGACCTTCCCGCTGGCACGGACAAGCCCCCTCTCCCTTCAGGGAGAGGGCTGGGGAGAGGGCGCTCTTGAACCCAGCACCTATGCCACCGGCAAACGCCAATTCGCGAGCAAGCTCGCTCCTACGAAAGCCCCCTACAACTGCGCCACATGCCCCGCCGTCTGATGCGCCCGCAGGTAAGGCAACACCGCCGCCAGCAACGGTGCCTTGAACGCCTCCTGGAAACGGTGGGCCATCCCCGGAATCAGCTTCAACTCCGCCCCGTGGATATGCGCCGCCACATGCACCCCATGCATCACTGGCAACAACGGATCGGCGGTGCCATGGATGACCAGGGTAGGCACATTCAAACGGTTGAGCAGGTCGACCCGGCTGGGCTCGGCGAGGATCGCCAGCATCTGCCTTTGCACGCCCTCGGGGTTGAAGGCGCGGTCGTAGGATTGCGCCGCCTGCTGCAGCAGTTGCTCGCGGTCGTCCTTCACCTCCGGGCTGCCCAGGGCGGCGAGCAGGTCGGCCTGCTGCTCGATGGCTTGTTCGCGGCTGCCGGCCTCGCGCCGGGCCAGAAGTTTCAGCAGGCTGTCGCTGGGCGCCGGCAGGCCCTCGGCGCCGGAACTGGTCATCACCAGGATCAGGCTGAGCACCCGCTGCGGCGCAAGGTCGGCGACGTGCTGGGCGATCATCCCGCCCATGCTCGCGCCCAGCACGTGGGCCTGCTCGACGTGCAGCCCGTCCAGCAGGCGCAGGGCATCCCAGGCCATGTCGGTGAGGCTGTAGGGCGCGCTGACCGGCAGGCCCAGGCGGTAGCGGATCACCTCGTAGGTGAGGTTGGCGCCGGGCGTGGGCACGCGCCAGGCGCTCAGGCCGACGTCGCGGTTGTCGTAGCGGATGACGCGGAAGCCCTGCTGGCAGAGGGTCTGCACCACTTCGTCGGGCCAGTGGATGAGCTGGCCGCCCAGGCCCATGATCAGCAGCAGCGTCGGGTCCTTCGGCGAGCCTATGCTCTGGTAGGCCAGGCGCACGTCGCCCAGGTCCAGGGTGTCGGTGGGCACCCGTGGGTCGCAACGATCGCCGGCAAAGGCAGTGAGGGGCGCCAGGCACGACAGTGCCAGCGCCAGTAGAAACGCACGCATGTGAAAATCCGGAATGCAGAACCCCAGTGAAAGCCGATTCTGATGAATTTCCGTGCATCGCCCTGCCACACAACCGTGACACTTTGATGAAAGGCGCCGAGCGGTCGCCGCCAGCCTGACCGGCGTCATGGCACGGGCGCGGCCGGCCCGGCATGGTTCCAGGGAAGCAGTCGTTCGCCAAGGGGCGCCCATGAGCTATCCGATCCTGCTGGTCCTGCATCTGCTGGCCGCCATCGCCTTCGTCGGCACCGTGTTCTTCGAGGTGCTGATTCTCGAACGGGTGCGCCGCCATGTGCCGGCAGACGCTCTGCGCGCCGTGGAACGCGCCCTCGGCCAGCGCCTGCGGCGGGTGATGCCCTGGGTGATCCTGACGCTCTTCGGCAGCGGCCTGGGCATGCTGAAACTGCGCTACCTGCCGCTGCTGGCCCATCCGCTGGACTCGCCCTTCGCCACCCTGCTGAGCCTGAAGCTGCTGCTGGCCGCCAGCGTGCTCTGCCACTTCTTCTGCGCCATGTACCTGATGCACAGCGGCGGGATGACCGGACGGCGCTCGCGGATCATCCACTACAGCGTCTTCGCCCACGTCCTGGGCATAGTGCTGCTGGCCAAGGGCATGTTCTACCTGAGCTGGTAGATCGGCGGCGGCACGGGCGGGTCGACAGCCGGCCGCACATGAGACAAACTCAATCCAGTTTCGGATGTAATCAAGTTTTACTCATGTTGGAAGCGGCGCCATGCTCGAGATTCGTCACCTGAAAACCCTCCACGCCCTGCGTGAAGCCGACAGTCTGGTGGAAGCCGCCGAACGCCTGCACCTGACCCAGTCCGCCCTGTCCCACCAGTTCAAGGAACTGGAGGACCGCCTGGGCCTGTCGCTGTTCATCCGCAAGACCAAGCCGGTGCGTTTCACCAGCGCCGGCCTGCGCCTGCTGCAGCTGGCCGACGCCATCCTGCCGCAGCTGCGCACCGCCGAACGCGATCTGTCCCGCCTGGCCGGCGGCACCGCCGGGCGCCTGCACATGGCCATCGAATGCCACAGCTGCTTCCAGTGGCTGATGCCGACCATCGACCAGTTCCGCGACGCCTGGCCGGAGGTGGAGCTGGACCTGGCCTCGGGCTTCTCCTTCGCCCCGCTGCCGGCCCTGGCCCGCGGCGACCTCGACCTGGTGGTGACCTCCGACCCGGTGGACATCGCCGGCATCACCTACGTGCCGCTGTTCACCTACGAGGCGCTGCTGGCGGTGGACAACCAGCACGCGCTGGCCGGCAAGCCCTACATAGTGCCGGAAGACCTGGCCAGCCAGACGCTGATCACCTACCCCATCGAGCGCGACCGCCTGGACATCTTCACCCGCTTCCTGGAACCGGCCGACGTCGAGCCGGCCCAGGTGCGCACCTCGGAGCTTACGGTGATGATGATGCAACTGGTGGCCTCCGGCCGCGGCGTGTGCAGCCTGCCCAACTGGGCGCTGCACGAATACAGCTCGCGCGGCTACGTGACGGCCAAGCGCCTGGGCGAGAAGGGCCTGTACTGCACGCTCTACGCGGCCATCCGCGCGGACATGCTGGATGCGCCCTTCATGCGCGACTTCCTGCTGACGGCCAAGGACACCTCCTTCGCCACCCTGGAGGGGGTCAGCGCGGCGAAGGGGTGAAGTCGCGAACAGCGCTTGCGCTGGCCCGAAGGGGAATAACCCAGTGGCTTGGGGGCTCGGTGTAGCGCGCCGCTCCGAGTCTGCGGAGATTTTTTGTTTCGCCCCCTCGGGCGAGTCCCTTTTGTCAATCGCCACAAAAGGAACCAAAAAGGCTTGCCCCGACATACGGGCCCGATGGAGCCGGGCTACCCTCGCGAATTCCCCCGCCACGGAGGCCCGCCCCGAGGGTACGTCCCTGTAGCCCATCGGGGCTCTCGCGACATCCATGTCGCATGACCTCCTGAGCGCCGGTTTCTCTCGGCCTTCTGAAGGGGCGTTTCGGAGTGCGCGGATGTTTCTCTGGAAGTCCCAAGAGCAAACGCGCTTTTGCTTTTCGTAGGAGCGAGCTTGCTCGCGAACCCTGGGCTCCCGCGTTCGCGGGAATGACGGGGTGGGGGTTAGGCGTTTCAGGATGACTCAGGATTCTCCGGCCACTCCGAACAGCCCCCTCTCCCGCTTGCGGGAGAGGGCTGGGGAGAGGGCGCTCTTTGTAGAGCCCCAACCCCTGCCCCAACCCCGTCGGAAATCCGTAGGGCGGATAACGCCTACGGCGTTATCCGCCGAATCGCGGGCAGGGCCCGCTCCTACACCTTTCCCGCCGCCTTGGCGTGTTCCGCGTGCCATTGCGCGTCCCGTTCGGCGATCTTGGCGAAGGAGGGCCGCGCGGTGACTTTCGCGATGTAGCGCTCGATGGCCGGGGTCTTCGGCACTATGCCGAAGTGCGTGGTCCAGGCCAGCGCCGAGCCCCAGAGCACGTCCGCCGCGGTGAAGCGTTCGCCGAGCAGGTAGGGCCCCTTCTGCAGCTGCTCGTCGATGACCTTCATCACCGTCTCGAAATCGCCATAGGGGCTGCGCGCCTGGGGCGCCGGCTCGCGGCCCAGGGAACGGTCGGTCACCGCCGGCTCGAAGCTGGAGCCGTAGAACACCAGCCAGCGCAGGTAGGGCCCGCGCAGCGGGTCGCCGATGGCCGGCGCCAGTCCGGCTTCCGGGTACAGGTCGGCGAGGTAGATGTAGACGGCGCCCTGCTCGGTCACCAGCGCCTCGCCATGGCGGATGGCCGGGACCTTGCCCATCGGGTTGATCGCCAGGTAGGCCGGCTGGCGCTGCTCGCCGGCCTGCATGTTGAGCAGGTGCAGGTCGTAGTCGGCGCCCAGTTCCTCCAGCAGCGCCAGGGTGCCGGAGGAACGGGTTTGCGGGGAGTGGTAGAAAGTGATGCGACGGTCGCTCATGGTGCTTGCCTCTGCCAATGACGGGTCGGCCCAAAAGCATAGACCGCTCGCAGCGGAACGGCGCCATCGCCTGGCGCTGGTCCCCCACGTGGGCAAAACCGCCGGAAAGACTCAGCCGCGGACGATGCCGCGCCGGTACAGGGCCTCGATGGTCTCCGGCGCCAGGCCCAGCTCCGCGAGCACCTCGCGGGTGTTCCCGCCCAGGGCCGGCGGCGCGCTGCGGTAGCTGGCCGGGGTGCGCGAGAGCTTCACCGGCGAGGCGATGCCGCGGTAGTCGCCCAGCTGCACCACCAGGCCGCGATGCGCGGTGTGCGGGTGTTCGACCACGCGGTCCACCGTGGCGATGGCGCCGCAGGGCACGCCCAGGCGGATCAGCCGTTCGGCCAGCTCGCGGCCGTCGTGGGCCGCCAGGTGGCCTTCCAGCGCCTGCTTGAGCGCTTCGCGGTTGACCGAGCGCTGGCCGTTGTCGGCGAAGCGCGGGTCCTCCAGCAGCTCGCCGGCGCCCAGGTATTCGCACAGCCTGGCGAACTGGCGGTCGTTGCCCACGGCGAGGAAGATCGGCTCGCCG
Organism: Pseudomonas sp. NBRC 100443; assembly: GCF_030268185.1. NCBI lineage: Bacteria > Pseudomonadati > Pseudomonadota > Gammaproteobacteria > Pseudomonadales > Pseudomonadaceae > Pseudomonas > Pseudomonas sp. NBRC 100443. The sequence continues at coordinate 80,865 of NZ_BSQE01000012.1, read as the reverse complement.
CCGGTGCGGTAGCTGTCGTAGGGGGCGATGTTCGGGTGGGCGTTGCCGGTGCGCTGCGGCGTGCGGCCGGAGGCGAAGTGGTTCGGCAGGTGCGGGTGCAGTAGCGAGATGCCGCAGTCGTACAGGGCGATGTCCACCGACTGCCCGCGCCCGCTGCGTTCGCGCTCGTGCAGCGCCAGCAGGATGCCGGCCACGGCGTTCAGCCCGGTGACCATGTCGACGATCGGCAGGCCGATGCGCAGCGGCCCGCCCTCGGCCTCGCCGTTCACGCTCATCAGCCCGGCCATGGCCTGGATCGCCGCGTCGTAGCCCGGCAGCCCGCCCAGCGGGCCGTCGGCGCCGAAGCCGGATACCGCGCAGTGGATCAGCCGCGGGAAGCGCGCGCTCAGCACCTCGGTGTAACCGATGCCCCAGCGCGCCAGGGTGCCGGGCTTGAAGTTCTCGATCAGCACGTCGGCGCCTTCCAGCAGTTGCAGCAGCAACTCGATGCCCTCGGGCCTGGACAGGTCGACGGCGATGCCCTTCTTGTTGCGGTTGACGCCGCGGAAATAGGAAGCCGTGTCGCCCTCGAAGGGCGGGCCCCAGCCGCGCGTCTCGTCGCCGCCCAGGGGCTCCAGCTTGATCACCTCCGCGCCATGGTCGGCCAGGGCCTGGGAGCAGTAGGGGCCGCCCAGCACGCGGCTCAGGTCGATGACTTTCAGGCCACGCAGGGCACCGGTCTCGGGGTTCATGGCAGCTCTCTCTTGTCGATTCTTGTCGGTTGCGGGAAGTCAGGCCGGCAGTAGCTGCATGGCTTCGTCCAGGCTCATCTCGCCCTCGTCGAGCAGCCGGGCCAGCAGCGGCGCCCCGGCTTGCAGGCCCAGCGGGTCGCGCGGCAGCAGCTTGTGCTGCAGCACCAGGTGGGCCAGGGCCAGGCGCCGGCGGTCGTTGGCCTGGCGGCCGGCTTCCCAGGCCATGAAGATGGCGCTGGCGATGTGGTAGAGCGCGCTGCCGGCCTGGCGCACCTGCTCGTCCTGGCGCGCCTCGGCCACGTCGGCCATGAGTGCCACGCTGCGCTCCAGCAACGCCTCGAAGCCGGCGCGGCTGGCCTCCGGCAGGCCGCTCCCGGCCAGCAGGCTGCGCAGGTACCGGTGCAGCGGCTCCAGGGCCTGTTCGCGGGTGACGGCGCGGGCGATGTCCAGCGCGACTATGTTGCTGGTGCCTTCCCAGATGGAGCCCAGGTGGGCGTCGCGGACCAGGCGCGCGTCGCTCCATTCCTCGATGTAGCCCACCCCGCCGCGCACTTCCATGGCGTCGCCGGTGACGCGCCGCGCATCGCGGCAGGCGCGGAACTTGATCAGCGGGGTGAGGATGCGCACGCACTTCTGCGCCGCTGCGTCGCCGCCGTCGGCGCGCGGCAGCAGGGTGGCGATCTGCATGAACATGGAGCGCGCCTGCTCGGCCGGCAGCATCAGCTTCAGCAGCTGTTTCTGCATCAGCGGCATGTCGATCAGGTGCTTGCCGAAGGCGCGGCGGTGGCGGGCGATGAACAGCGCCTCGCTCAGCGCCCGGCGCATCAGGCCGGCGGCGCGCACGCCGTTGGACAGGCGCGACATGTTGACCATGTCGGCCATCTGCTGGAAGCCGCGGCCGACCTCGCCGATCAGGTAGGCGCTGGCGCCTTCCAGGCAGATTTCGCCACTGGCCATGGAGCGGCTGCCCAGCTTGTCCTTCAGGCGCAGGATGCGGTAGGCGTTGCGCGAGCCGTCCGGGCGGTGCTTGGGCAGCAGGAACAGGGTCACGCCCTTCATGCCCTCGGGCGCGCCTTCGGGGCGGGCCAGGACCATGGCCAGGTCGGCGTCGGGGTTGGAGCAGAACCACTTGTCGCCGTACAGCTTCCACTCCCCGTCCTCTTGCCGCGCCAGGGTGCGGGTGCGGGCGACGTCGGAGCCGGCGGCCTGTTCGGTCATGAACATGGCGCCCTGGAACAGCCTGTCGAAGTCCCGCGAGGCCAGGGACGGCAGGTAGCGCTCCACCAGCTCCGGCGCGCCGAACTTGCGCAGGGTGCGGGTCAGCGAGTCGGTCATGCTGACCGGGCAGCACAGGCCGAACTCGGCCTGCACGAACAGGTAGGTCAGCGCGTACTTCACCAGCGGCGGCGCGCCGTCCGGGCGGTGGCTCATGGAGGCCAGGCCCAGTTCCGAATAGGCCACGCGCTCCAGGGCAACGTAGTCCGGGTGCTTGCGGATGCTCTGCAGGTCCTCGCCGCGGCGGGTGCGCGGCGCCAGCTGCGGCGGGTTCCTGTCCGCCGACAGGGCCAGCACGTCCAGTTCGTCGCCGGCGCGGGCGCCGAGGCGTTCGAGGGTGTCGCGCCACTGCGCCAGCACCTCCGGCGGCAGGTACACCTCCAGCAGGCGCTGCAGCGAGGGGTCGCAGGCATACAGGTTGATGCCGCGGCTGTCGGGGATGTTCAGGGCGTCTTCGGGGCGGACTTCAGGCATGGCGGTCATGGCGCGTCTCCGGGTCTTGTTCTGGCGCCGAGACTAGGAGTGCCTGACGATAAGTATCCAATACAATAAAAATCATCCACGATAAGAAAAACAAATCGTAGAAACCCGGATGCCCTGCCATGGACCTCAAGCAACTGCGCTACTTCATCGCCGTCGCCGAGGAGCTGCATTTCGGCCGCGCCGCCGCGCGCCTGTTCATCTCCCAGCCGGCGCTGAGCTTCGACATCAAGAAGCTGGAGGAGCAACTGGGCATCCAGCTGCTGGTGCGCAACAACAAGTCGGTGAAGCTGACCAACGCCGGCCAGGTGCTGCTCGACGAGGCGCGCAGCCTGTTGCTGCAGGCCGAGAAGGTGAAGCGCCTGACGCTGCTCTCCGCCGAGGGCGCGGTGGGCCAGCTGCGCGTGGGCTTCGTCAATTCCATGCTCTACCGCGGCCTGCCGCGGGCCATGGCGCGCTTCGAGGCGGAGCAGCCGAACATGGAGGTGCTGCTGATGGAGATGAACACCTCGGAACAGGCCCTGGCGCTGCAACGCGGGCAGATCGACATCGGCTTCGTGCACTGGGCCAGGCTGCCGGCCGGGATCGCCTCCGAATGCCTGGTCGCCGACCCCTTCCTCTGCTGCGTACCGGCCGGCCACCGCCTGGCCGGGCAGGCGCGCATCGACCTCGCCGAGCTGCGCGACGAGGGCTTCATCCTCTTCCCGCGCAGCCTGTCGCCGCACTACCACGACCTGATCATCGCCCGCTGCGTGGACGCCGGCTTCAGCCCGCACATCCGCCACGAGGCGCGGCTGTGGCAGACCATCGCGGCCATGGTCGGCCTGGGCATGGGCGTGGCCCTGCTGCCGCAGACGCTGTGCCTGGCCTGGAAGAACCAGGTGCGCTACCTGGAGATCGAGCAGAGCGGCGCGCGCTCGGAAATCCACGCCATCCTCGCCGCGCAGGACGCGCCCCATGCGGCCCGGGCCTTCCTGGCCACGCTCAAGGCCTGCCTGGACGAGGGCGTCGATACGCAATCGCTTATCGCACCATAAGATTAAAAAACTATTGATCCGCAGGGGCGCCGCATAGACTCCGAGCCAACCCGGGGCAACACCGACGCACGCCAGTCGCCACCCCGCGCCCTCCCCCGGAGGGCGCGCGCGGGGCCTGCGCGTCGGCGACCAGAACAACAACAATAAGCAGGACCCGCCCATGCCCAGCACGCCCTCCTCCGCAGACGCAGCGCTGCACCGCAAGGCCCGCAAGGCCGGCATCGCCTCCTTCATCGGCACCACCATCGAGTGGTACGACTTCTACATCTACGGCCTGGCCGCCGCCCTGGTGTTCGGCAAGGTGTTCTTCCCGCCGGACATGGACCCGGGCCTGGCCACGCTGCTGTCCTTCGTCACCCTCTGGTCCGGCTTCGTCGCCCGCCCGCTGGGCGGCATCATCTTCGGCCACCTGGGCGACCGGATCGGGCGCAAGAACACCCTGGTGATCACCCTGATCATGATGGGCATCGCCACCACCTGCATCGGCCTGCTGCCGGTCTACGCGCAGATCGGCCTGTGGGCGCCCGTCGCCCTGGTGGCATTGCGGGTGATCCAGGGCGTCGCCGTGGGCGGCGAATGGGGCGGCGCCATCCTCATCGCCAGCGAAAGCGCGCCCAAGGGCAAGGGCATCCTCTACGCCGCCTTCGCCCAGCAGGGCTCGCCCACCGGCAACCTGCTGGCGACCCTGGTGTTCTTCGCCCTCAGCGCCCTGCCCATGCCGGACTTCATGCTCTGGGGCTGGCGCATCCCGTTCCTGATCTCCGCGGCGCTGGTGATCGTCGGCATGGTCATCCGCCTGAAGCTGGAAGAGTCCGAGGACATGAAGCGCCTGCTGCAACAGAAGAAGACCGTGAAGCTGCCGCTGGTGGAAGTGCTGCGCGAGCACTGGCTGATCGTGCTGCTCGGCGCCGGGGTGCTGCCGATCATCCACGTCACCTACTTCAAGAGCACCTTCGCCCTGTCCTGGGCCACCAAGACCCTCGGCTACAGCCAGGGCACCTTCCTCAGCATCATCGTCATCGCCCTGGTGGTGCAGTTCTTCAGCCAGCCGTTCGGCGCGCTGCTGGCCTCGCGCATCGACATGCGCAAGGCGGCCTGCCTGATGGTGCTGCCGGAGTTCATCCTGATGCCGGCGATGTTCTTCGCCGTGGAAACCAACGTCTACTGGATAGCCGCCGTGGGCATGTGCCTGGCCACGGTGCCCCATGCGATGTTCTACGGCGCGGTGGGCGGCATCCTCGCCCGCACCTTCCCCGCGCGGGTGCGCTACACCGGGCTGTCGCTGGCCTACCAGCTGTGCTCGCTGCTGGTGGGCGGCGGCACGCCGGTGCTGGCGCAGTGGATCCTCAACAGCACCGGCAGCATTGTCGGCGTGGCCATCGCCTCGGGGCTCTACGCCCTGGTCTCGCTTGCCTGCACCCTGGCGCTGCTGCGCATCACCGGCTTCCGGGCCGGCGAGCTGTCCAGCGCCGAACGCGCCGACGCCCGCGAACTGGCCGCGGGCGCCGCGGCGGAGCCCGACGCACCCGAGCGCGGCCGGCCGTTGCCCACCGGCCCGCACCCGGCCTGAATCAGGCTTCCTCGAAGTGCATCTCCGGCGGCTGCTGACGGAAGCCGCCGGTGAGCACGGCCAGGTACAGCACCCCGGCGGTGAGCCAGGCCAGGCCCAGGTAGATGGCCAGGTGGTCGAGGCTGGCCATCAGCCACAGGTCGGCGACCAGGCCGATCAGCGGGAAGGCCAGGAACAGCACCGCGCCGCGCAGGCCGCGTTCGCCGCGGGCGATCCAGTAGTGGAAGATCACCGACAGGTTGACCAGGCTGAAGGCCAGGAAGGCACCGAAGTTGATGAACGAGGTGGAGGTGGTCACGTCCATCTCCAGCGCCAGCAGGGCCACCACGCCGCACAGCACGATGCTGCCCACCGGGGTGCCGAAGCGTTCGCTCAGGGTGCCGAAGAAGGCCTTGGGCAGCACGCCGTCGCGGCCCATGGCGAACAGCAGGCGTGAGGCGCTGGCCTGGGCCGACAGTCCGGAGGTGAACTGGCCGACGATCAGGCCGATGAGGAAGAGGCTGACGAACAGGTCGCCGCCGATGTTGCGGGCGATCTCGTAGGCGGCCGAGTCGGCGTTCTGGAACTCGGTGGACGGGTGCGCGAGCTGCACGAAGTAGCTGGCGGCGATGAAGATGAAGCCGCCGATCAGGGTGATCAGCAGGATGGCGCGCGGGATGTTCTTGCGCGGCTCGTGGGTTTCCTCGGTCAGGGTGCTGACCGCGTCGAAGCCCAGGAACGAATAGCAGGCGATGGCCGCGCCGCTCATGATCAGCGGCAGCTGCACGCCTTCCTTGAAGAAGGGTTCCAGCGACCACAACGGCTTGCTGGCGTCACCCAGCACGTAGTGCACCGCCAGCAGCACGAAGGCCGCCAGCACCAGGAACTGCACCAGCATCAGCACGCTGTTGACGTTCTTCGCCAGGCGCAGGCCAATGACGTTGATGCCGGTGGTCACGCCGATGAAGGCCAGCACCCACAGCGCCTGGGGCACCGCCGGGAAGGCCGAGTGCAGGTAGGCCGCGCCGATCAGCCAGATGGCCATGGGCAGGAACAGGTAGTCCAGCAGCACGCCCCAGCCGGCGAGGAAGCCCAGCTTGGGGCTGATGGACTTGCGCACGTAGGTGTAGGCCGAGCCGGCCACCGGGAAGGCGGCGGCCATGCGCCCGTAGCTGAGGGCGGTGAAGAGCATCGCCACCGAGGCCACGAGGTAGGCCGCGGGCACCACGCCGCCGGTGGTGTCGGCGAGGATGCCGAAGGTGCCGAGGACGATGATGGGGGTCATGTAGGCGATGCCGAACAGCACCACCGAACCCAGCGAGAGGGTGCGCTTGAGTCGAGCCATTGAGTGCTTACTCCGAGTTGTGTTTGTTATGGCAGAGTCGAAATCGACGCGTGCAAAGGCGGCGCCCCTCACCCGGGAGCCGCCTGGCGGGAGGGATGCTGCCGCCGGTACTTCTTGGCTGGATCGTTGGCGCGGCCCTGCGCCTTCCGGGGCTCAGCCCGGAATCAGCAACTCGCGCAGGCCGTCGGCGTGCTCGCGCGTCTCGCCGGGCAGCACGAAGCGGCGCTCGGCGATGTAGCTGTAGTCGCGGCGCGCCTGCTGCAGGCGCGCCAGGTCCAGTTCCACGCGCATCCGGCATTCCTCGCGGCCGGCCTCGCAGAGCAGTTGGCCGAAGGGGTCGACCACTGCGCTGCCGCCGGCGAACACCAGGCCGCCGTCGCCTTCGCCGACGCGGTTCACCATCACCGCATAGGCCTGGTTCTCCATGGCCCGGCCGGTGATCGCGGTGCGGTGGGTGGGGCCGTAGGGGTCCATGTTGCCGTTGGTCACCAGGATCAGCTCGGCGCCCAGTTGGCCGAGGGCGCGGGCGCTTTCCGGGAACTCGATGTCGAAGCAGATCAGGATGCCCACCCGCACGCCCTTGAACAGCGCGGTGGCGTAGCGGTCGCCGGGGGTGAAGATGCCGCGGTCGGAGGCCCACAGGTGGGTCTTGCGGTACTTCAGGGCGATGCCCTCGGGGGTGACCAGCAGCGTGGTGTTGTAGAAGCGGCCGTCGTCGCCGGCCTCGGCGATGCCCACCACCACGGCGACGTCGAGCTCCCGCGCGGCCTGCTGCACGGCGCGCACGCTGGGGCCGTCCAGCGGCTCGGCCAGGCGGGCGACGTTGTCCTCGGTGGGGAAGCCCATCAGCTGGGTCTCGGGGAACACCACCAGGTCGGTATCCGCGGCGCAGGCGCGGATCGCCGCCAGGGTACGCCCGAGGTTGTAGGCGGTGTCGCCGTCGCGGCCGGCCAGTTGGACGAGTTCGACCTTCATTGCAGCTCCTGTCGTTCTTGTTGCGGGCTCGTTCGCCGCGCGGGGTGGATCGGCCATCCTGGCGGGAAACATGACCGCCCGGCGCAAAAGGGTCAGAATGCGCGCCGGGCCGGTGCAAGGCATTCACCGAGTATGCAGTTCGCCATCGTGCCCGGGTAATTACGCCCACGTGGTAACCCAACAGGGGTAGAGGCATGAACCTTACGCTGCAGGACATCGCCTGGCACCGCTCGGTCGGGCAACTGATCGAGACGCTGGACAAGCCCAACTTCTGGCTCGCCCTGGTGCGCCTGCTGAACGAGTATGTGCCATTCGACAGCTGGGTGGCGCTGCTCTTCAGCAACGGCCGCCCGCAAGTGTTCGCCGAATGCCCGGGCGAGGACGGCGGCCCCGACCCGCTGTTCCAGGACTACCTCAAGGGCCTGTACCTGCTCGACCCCTTCTACATCGCCAGCCGCGAGGCCCCGGGCAGCGGCCTGCTGCGCCTGGCCGACGTGGCCCCGGAATGCTTCGAGCAGACCGACTACTACCAGCGCTACTTCCGCCTCAACGTGGTGGCCGACGAGGTGCAGTTCAACGTGCAGCTCGACGCCGAGCGCACCCTGTGCCTGTCCCTGGGCAGCAAGGGCCGCTTCAGCGCCGAACAGGCCGCCCTGCTCGACCTGCTGCGCCCCTGGGTGGCCGGCCTGATGCGCCAGCGCATGGCCTTCGAACGCGAACTGCTGGAACAGGCCACCCCACCGGCGCCGCGCTGGCAGAGCCGCCTGGAAGAAACCGTGGAACGCCTGGAAACCCCGCTGACCGCACGCGAGCTGGAAGTGGGCCGGCTGATGCTCAGCGGCTGCTCCAGCAAGGAGATAGCGCGCAAGCTGGCGATCTCGGCGGAGACGGTGAAGGTGCACCGCAAGCACATGTACAGCAAGCTGGGGATCAAGTCGCAGTCGGAGTTGTTTTCGTTGTTCCTGCAGGCGCAGGGGTAAGGGGAGTTCGTAGGGCGTCGCCGGGCTTCGGTGCATAGGCCGGCGGCGGATAACCGCGAACGGTTATGCGCCCTACTACCTGCCGGCTGACGCTGCGTTATCCACCCACGCCGAACAGCCCCCTCTCCCTCCGGGAGAGGGCAACGGGACTTCGCCGACACTCCACTGCCAGCCCCGTACTCCGCTCCCCCACCCTAACCCTCCCCCGCAAGCGGGAGAGGGGACCGTTCGGCGTGAAGCGCAATCACCAAGCTCCCTGAAACCCTGTGCAAGGATCTGGCTTCCGGCGTTCGCGGGAGTGGCGTGGTGGAAGGATAACTCCGGATTCTCCATCCGCTCCGGACAGCCCCCTCTCCCTCCGGGAGAGGGCTGGGGTGAGGGCAATGGACTTCGCCGACACTCCACTGCCAACCCCGTACTCCGCTCCCCCACCCTAACCCTCCCCCGCAAGCGGGAGAGGGGACCGTTCGGCGTGAAGCGAAACCACCAAGCTCCCTGAACCCTGTGCAAGGCTCTGGCTTCCGGCGTTCGCGGGAGTGGCGTGGTGGAAGGATAACTCCGGATTCTCCATCCGCTCCGAACAGCCCCCTCTCCCTTCAGGGAGAGGGTTGGGGAGAGGGAGCTCTTGAACCCGACACCCCCAAACCACCAACCAGCCCCAATCGACCATCCCCCCAAACAGGTCCATGCTTGAACACAGGAGGACCACAACCATGACCCTCAGCGTCTTCGACATGTTCAAGCCCGGCGTCGGCCCATCCAGCTCGCACACCGTCGGCCCCATGCGCGCCACCCGCGAGTTCGTCGAGCGTCTGCGCGCGGCCAACCTGCTGACCCGCGTGGCGCGCGTGGAGGTCAACCTCTACGGCTCGCTCAGCGCCACCGGCAAGGGCCACGCCACCGACCGCGCCTGCCTGATCGGCCTGCTCGGCATCGACCCGGCGGACGCCGACCCCGCCGCCCTGGCGCCGCTGGTGGACGCCATCTTCGCCGAACACAGCCTGGCCCTGGACGGCGAGCACGTCATCGACTTCAGCCCCGGCCGCGACCTGGTGTTCCACGACGGCAGCCTGCCGGCCCACCCCAACGGCATGCGCCTGCGCGCCCTGGACGCCGCCGGCCACCTGCTGGCCGAGCGCACCTGCTACTCGGTGGGCGGCGGCTTCGTGGTCGACGAGGCCGACTTCAACACCGACCGCGCCCTGCCCGACAACCCCATGCCCTACCCCTTCCACAGCGCCGAGGAACTGCTGCGGCTGTGCCATGCCCACGGCTTCCGGCGCATCAGCGACCTGATGTGGGCCAACGAGCTGAGCCTGCGCAGCGAAGAACAGATCCACGCGGGCCTGGCGCACATCTGGGCGGAAATGCAGGCCTGCGTGCGCCGCGGCCTGGAGACCGAGGGCACCCTGCCCGGCGGCCTCAGGGTGCGCCGCCGCGCGCCCATGCTCTACCGCCGCCTGAACGAGGCCGGCAGCGGCAACCTGATCGCCAGCACCCTGGGCGCCATGGACTGGGTGGACCTCTGGGCCCTGGCGGTGAACGAGGAGAACGCCGCCGGCGGCCGCGTGGTCACCGCCCCCACCAACGGCGCGGCCGGCATAGTCCCGGCGGTGCTGCACTACTACGCCCACTACCAGGCCGACGCGCCCATGGACGCCATCGAGCGCTACCTGCTGACCGCCGCCGCCGTCGGCATCCTGTGCAAGCTCAACGCCTCCATCTCCGGCGCCGAGGTGGGCTGCCAGGGCGAGGTCGGCTCGGCCTGCGCCATGGCCGCGGCGGGCCTGGCCGAAGTGCTGGGCGGCAGCCTGGAACAGGTGGAGAACGCCGCCGAAATCGGCCTGGAACACAACCTCGGGCTGACCTGCGACCCGGTCGCAGGGCTGGTCCAGGTGCCCTGCATCGAGCGCAACGCCATGGCCTCGCTCAAGGCCATCAACGCCGCCCAGCTGGCCCTGCGCGGCGACGGCCAGCACCTGGTGTCGCTGGACAAGGCCATCGACACCCTGCGCGACACCGGCCGCGACATGATGGACAAGTACAAGGAGACCTCGAAGGGCGGCCTGGCGGTGAACGTGATCGCCTGCTGAGCACGACCGCCTGGTCGGAAATCGGACAAAACACCATTAACCATCTAGTTAATTAGCTTGCTAAGGGTATAATTCGCACTCCCACACTGCGAGATTCCCGGCATGAGACAAGCACAGCGCGCCTCTGGCGCCAGCACCTTCATTCTGGTCGGCCTGGGGGTGGTCATCGCCCTCCTCGGCCTCGCCCTGGCCGCCGGCGGCGCCCGCCTGGCCAGCCTGGGCGGTTCCTGGTACTTCCTCATCGGCGGCCTGGCCATGGCCCTGTCCGGCGTCCTGCTGGCGCTGCGCAAGCCGGCCGGCGCCTGGCTGTTCGCCGCCTTCCTGGCGGGCACCGCCCTCTGGGCCCTGGCCGACGCCGGGCTGGCTTTCTGGCCGCTGTTCTCGCGGCTGTTCATGTTCGGCGCCATCGGCCTGGCAGTGGCGCTGGTCTACCCCATGCTGGTGCGCGCCTCCGGCGGCGTCGGCGGGCGCGGTGCCTATGGCGTGGCCGCGGTGCTCGCCGTGCTGCTGGCGGTGGCCGCCGGCAACATGTTCGTCGCCCACCCCAGCGTCGCCCCCACAGGCGACGGCCCGGGGCTGACGCCGGTGGACCCGGCCCACGCGCAGAAGGACTGGACCCACTACGGCAACACCGAGGGCGGCAGCCGCTTCGCCGCGCTGGACCAGATCAACCGCGGCAATGTCGACAAGCTCAAGGTGGCCTGGACCTACCACACCGGTGACGTGGCCGAGAGCGACGGCAACGGCGCCGAGGACCAGCTCACCCCGCTGCAGGTCGGCGACAAGGTGTTCATCTGTACCCCGCACAACGACCTGATCGCACTGGACGCCGACACCGGCAAGCAGCTGTGGAAGAACCAGATCAACGCGCAGTCCAAGGTCTGGCAGCGCTGCCGCGGCCTGGCCTACTTCGACGCGACCAAGACCGTCGCCCAGCCCACCCAGCCCAACAGCACGCCGGTCACCACCGTCAGCGTGCCGGCCGGCGCCAATTGCCAGCGCCGCCTGCTGACCAACACCATCGACGCCCGCCTGATTGCCGTGGACGCCGACACCGGCGCCTTCTGCCAGGGCTTCGGCAACGACGGCCAGGTGGACCTCAAGGCCGGCCTGGGCGACGTGCCCGACTCCTACTACCAGCTCAGCTCCGCGCCGCTGATGGCCGGCACCACCGTAGTGGTCGGCGGGCGCGTGGCGGACAACGTCCAGACCGACATGCCCGGCGGCGTGATCCGCGGCTTCGACGTCATCAGCGGGCAGATGCGCTGGGCCTTCGACCCGGGCAACCCGCAGGACAAGCAGGCCCCGGCGCCGGGCAGCACCTACGTGCGCAGCACCCCCAACAGCTGGGCGCCGATGTCCTACGACGCGGCGATGAACACCGTGTTCCTGCCCATGGGCAGCTCCTCCACCGACATCTACGGCGTGGAGCGCACCAAGCTCGACCACACCTACGGCGCCTCGATCCTCGCCGTGGACGCCACCACCGGCGCCGAGAAGTGGGTGTTCCAGACCGTGCACAACGACCTCTGGGACTTCGACCTGCCCATGCAGCCGAGCCTGGTGGACTTCCCCGTGGCCGACGGCAAGCGCGTGCCGGCCGTGGTGATCGGCACCAAGGCTGGGCAGATCTACGTGCTCGACCGCGCCACCGGCAAGCCGCTGACCCAGGTCGACGAAGTGCCGGTGAAAGCCGCCAACATCCCCAACGAGCCCTACTCGCCGACGCAGCCGAAGTCGGTGGGCATGCCGCAGATAGGCGCGCAGACCCTCACCGAGTCGGACATGTGGGGCGCCACGCCTTATGACCAGCTGCTGTGCCGCATCGACTTCAAGAAGATGCGCTACGACGGCCTGTACACCGCGCCGGGCACCGACCTCTCGCTGAGCTTCCCCGGCTCCCTGGGCGGCATGAACTGGGGCAGCATCTCCACTGACCCGGTGCACGGCTTCATCTTCGTCAACGACATGCGCCTGGGCCTGTGGGTGCAGATGGTCCCCTCGGCCAACAAGGGCCAGGCCGCTTCCGGCGGCGAGGCGCTGAACACCGGCATGGGCGCGGTGCCGCTCAAGGGCACGCCCTACGCGGTGAACAAGAACCGCTTCCTCTCGGTGGCCGGCATCCCCTGCCAGGCGCCGCCCTTCGGCACCCTCAGCGCCATCGACCTGAAGACCCGCAAGGTCGCCTGGCAGGTGCCGGTGGGCACGGTCGAGGACACCGGCCCGCTGGGCATCCGCATGCACCTGCCGATCCCCATCGGTCTGCCGACCCTCGGCGGCACCCTGTCCACCCAGGGCGGCCTGGTGTTCATCGCCGGCACCCAGGACTTCTACCTGCGCGCCTACGACAGCGGCAACGGCAAGGAAATCTGGAAGGCCCGCCTGCCCGTGGGCAGCCAGGGCGGCCCGATGACCTACGTCTCGCCCAGGACCGGCAAGCAGTACATCGTGGTCACCGCCGGCGGCGCCCGCCAGTCGCCGGACCGCGGCGACTACGTGATGGCTTACGCCCTGCCCTGAACCCCGCGCCCTGAACCCCCCGCCCGCCACTCCGGCGGGCGCCCTCTTCCGGCGCGGCCCAGGGCCGCGCCTCCCCTTATCCGGTAAGTGTTCCGTCATGCGATTCCCCTCCACCTCCCTGCGCCTGCTGCTGGGCGCCACCTGCCTCACCCCGTCCCTGGCCCTGGCCGACGACCCGCTCGAACGCTCGACCCTCAGCGGCGACTGGGGCGGCCTGCGCCACGAACTGGACGACCAGGGCATCCGCTTCACCGGCGAATACAGCGGCGAGACCGTGTACAACGCCGACGGCGGCCTCAAGCGCTCGGCGCGCTACTCGCAGAACCTCAAGCTCGGCGTGCGCTTCGACTTGGGCAAGCTGTACGGCCTGGACAACGGCGGCCTGGTGCAACTGACCGTGAACGACCGCCGCGGCAACGACGGCTCCGGCGACCTGGTCGGCAACCGCCTGCCCGTGCAGGAAAACTACGGCGGCCTCTACACCCGCCTCACCGAACTGAGCTACGAGCGCAGCCTGTTCACCCCGGCGCTGGACGTGAAGCTCGGCTACATGGCCATGGGCAACGACCTCGGCGGCCTGGACAGCGGCATCCTCTGCAACTTCATGAACGCCGGTTTCTGCGGCCACCCGCTGAACATGTCCGGCGGCAGCGGCTGGAGCAACTACCCCAACGCGCACCTGGGCGTGCGCCTGAAATACAGCTTCTCGCCGGCCTGGCAGCTGCGCGTGGCGGCCTTCAACGTCGACCCCGAGAGCAACGGCAATTCCAGCCGCGCCTGGCACCTCACGCCCAAGCACAGCACCGGCACCGTGGTGCCCATCGAACTGGTCTACAAGCGCCTCGACGAACTGCCCGGCGAATACAAGCTGGGCTGGTACTACGACAGCTCCGACGCCCAGCGCATCGGCAGCGACGAGAAGGTCGCCGGGCGCGGCGGCCACTATCTGCTCGCCGACCAGGCCGTGTGGCACGCGCCGGGTCGCCCGGGGCAGAGCCTGCACCTCTTCGGCCAGGCCTCGGTGGCCAGCTCGGCGGCCTCGCCCTTCACCAAGTGGTACAGCGCAGGCGTAGTGCTCTACCAGCCCTTCGCCGGCCGCCCACGCGACACCCTCGCCCTGGGTTTCGGCCGCGCCGTGCCCAACCCGCGCAGCCGCGAAGTGCAGGAAGACAACGCCCTGGCCAACGGCCAAGCCTACCCCGAGCTGGACAACGCCGAACGCCTGGTCGAACTGAGCTACGGCTTCCAGGCCACGCCCTGGCTGCTGCTGCGCCCGGACGTGCAATACGTGATCGAGCCGGGCGCCTTCTCCGGGCAAAGCATCGACAACGCCCTGGTCTTCGGCCTGCAGGTCAAGGCCACGCTCTGATCCCCGCCGCCGACCGCCAGCGAACGGCGGTCGGCGCACCAATATTGCAGTTCGCGGCACAAGCTTTCTCAGCGACAGAAAATATCATTAGCTTGCTTTCTTTTTTCCCCGCTTCGGGCTAAGTTCGGCCTCGCAAGCCTTCCACAGCATAAGAATCCGCCCGCAACGCCCAGCCCATTGACCTCCGCCCGAGCGCAGCGGCGCAACGCCTGCCATGCTCAATGGCGGTCCGCTGCGCCATGCCGGCAGCCCACCCCCGTGATCAAGCCCGACGACTGGAGATTCCATGAACCTGTCGCTGCTAAGCCGTTACGCCTTCTTCGCCGCCTGTGTGCTCTTCACCCTGTTCAGCCTGCCCTTCCTCGGGCACGACTGGGTCTGGCCCTTCACCCTGGTGACCCTCGCCCTCAGCCTGCTGGGTGTGTTCGACCTGCTGCAGGCGCCCCACGCCGTAAGGCGCAACTACCCCATCCTCGGCAACATCCGCTACCTGGTCGAAGGCATCCGCCCGGAAATCCGCCAGTACCTGCTCGAAGGCGACCGCGAGGCCCTGCCCTTCTCCCGCGCCCAGCGCGGCCTGGTGTACGCCCGCGCCAAGCAGGAAACCGCCGACAAGCCCTTCGGCACCCTCATCGACGTCTATGAATCCGGCTTCGAATTCATCGCCCACTCCATCCGCCCGGCGCCGCTGGCCGACCCCAGCACCTTCCGCGTGATGGTCGGCGGGCCGGAGTGCAAGCAGCCCTACTCCATCTCGGTGTTCAACATCTCCGCCATGAGCTTCGGCGCCCTCAGCGCCAACGCCATCCGCGCGCTGAACAAGGGCGCGCGCATGGGCAACTTCATCCACGACACCGGCGAAGGCAGCATCAGCCCCTACCACCGCGAGTACGGCGGCGACCTGACCTGGGAACTGGGCAGCGGCTACTTCGGCTGCCGCGGCGACGACGGCCGCTTCGACGCCGAGCGCTTCGCCGCCCAGGCCGCCAGCCCGCAGGTGAAGATGATCGAAATCAAGCTCAGCCAGGGCGCCAAGCCCGGCCACGGCGGCATCCTGCCGAAGGAGAAGCTCACCGCCGAAATCGCCGCCACCCGCGGCGTGCCCATGGGCCAGGACTGCGTGTCGCCCTCCAGCCACAGCGAATTCAGCACGCCCAAGGAACTGCTCGACTTCATCGTCCGCCTGCGCGAACTCTCCGGCGGCAAACCGGTGGGCTTCAAGCTGTGCATCGGCCACCCCTGGGAATTCATGGGCATCGCCAAGGCCATGCACGAAACCGGCATCCTCCCCGACTTCATCGTGGTCGACGGCAAGGAAGGCGGCACCGGCGCCGCCCCGGTGGAATTCGTCGACCACATGGGCCTGCCGATGCGCGAAGGCCTGCTGTTCGTGCACAACACCCTGGTCGGCCTGAACCTGCGCGACAAGATCCGCGTCGGCGCCAGCGGCAAGGTGGTCAGCGCCTTCGACATCGCCAGCGTACTGGCCATGGGCGCCGACTGGGCCAACTCCGCCCGCGGCTTCATGTTCGCCATCGGCTGCATCCAGAGCCAGAGCTGCCACACCAACAAATGCCCCACCGGCGTGGCCACCCAGGACCCACTGCGCCAACGCGCCCTGGTAGTGCCGGACAAGGCCGAACGCGTCTACAACTTCCACCGCAACACCCTGAAAGCCCTGGCCGAAATGCTAGCGGCCGCCGGCCTGCGCCACCCCTCGGAAGTGGAAGCCAAACACCTGGTGCGCCGAGTGTCGTCCAGCGAAATCCGCCTGTTCGCCCACCTGCACTACTTCCTCAAGCCGGGCGAACTGCTCAGCGGCAATATCGAAGGGGAGTTCTACGAGCGCATGTGGCGCATGGCGCGCAGTGACAGCTTCGAGGCCAATGGGGCCTGATCCTGAGGAGATCGGCAGAGCGAACAGGTCGGTGGCCGGTAGCTATTGGCCAGGAGCAGATTGCCTATCCAAAATTCTCGCCCCAGCCGCCGCCCTGTTCCGTCCGATTGACAGCCCCGCGGCAACTCCCTAACGTTGCCTCGCCGCCCAACCTGGGCGGTACGGGATTGGCGTCCCGTACTCGGTAGGCGCAGGAGACTTTGTCCTGCGCCTGGCACGGCTGCACCCGCGTTATGGGAGGGCCGTGTGGGGCATCTTCGGATGCGCCGGTCCGAGTCCGGTACGCCAACCTGCACGGTCCGCCCACCCTGATTGGCGTCAGGGCGCGGAAAACCAGCCTACTCGGAGATTTTCCCATGCATATCGCATCCGCTGTTCTACCCCACCCTCTCAAGAACACCGCCCCGTCGGAGCTTTACGACGCTGCCCAATCCCGCCAATCGGCCCTGGTCAATCTGCTGCGCCTGCTGGCCGGCGCGCCGGACCTGGGTTCGCCCGCCGAGGATGTGCTGGACGGCGCCTTCTGCGCGCTGGAGTACCTGGCGGCCGATGCCGAGCGGTTGTATGCCGCCGCTGAGGAACGCGGCCGGGCGTAAGGGGCGTGACGTGAAGCGCTATCCGCCAGGAGTGGGTGGCGCTTCAATCCCGTAGGCGCAACTGTCGTGCTGACTGCGCCGAGGCGCTCTTCGTAGGATGGGTTGAGTTTGCGAAACCCATGCGGTCATGGCGATGGGTATCGCTTCGCTCAACCCATCCTACGAGGTCCAGTGTTTGCTGAAGCTCGCTCCTACGAGAAGCCGTGCGTCCTGAGACCGAGCGGACCTTGTCCGCGATAGCCGGACTCACCGGCGCGATTCGCGGATGAGATCCACTCCTACGGGCGGCCACACACCGAGCCTCTTGTAGGAGCGCGCCCTGCGCGCGAATCCCGGGCGCGTACAAAAAGCCGCATTACTGCACCAGCTTGTGTGTCGACCTCCCAAACCAGGAAGACCAGAAGCTGGACGGTGAGCCAGTAGCGCGCCATCAGGTTGACCACGGTGTAGTCGTCCTGCCCCACGCGGCTGTTGTAGCGGCTGAAGTACAGCGAGTTGCTGGAATTCCAGCTGGCACCGCCGCCCAGGGTCAGGCGGTTCCAGTCGCCGGTCAGTATGAGGGTGAGCTTTTCGGCGGTAGCGGTGGGCTGAAGATTGCCGTAAGGGGACGGTGGTTATCGGCCAGGAGCGGACAAGCCCTTTCGTGTGGCGTCTTCAGTGATCTACCTCAACACTGGCCAGGTTCGAATCCCGCAAAGTGCCTTTTTCACTCCCCTGGAGAACCCTCATGTTTCCCGAGTTCCGCGAAAAGATTTCTCGCCTCAAGACCGAGGATCCGCATTTTGCAAAGCTCTTCCATAGCCACAACGAGCTCGACCAGGAGATCAAGAACATGGAAGCGGGCATCACTCCCGCAACCCACGACACCATCGAGTCGCTGAAGAAGCAGAAGCTGCAGCTCAAGGACGATCTCTACGAAATTCTGCGCAAGAAAGATGGCTGCCAATGCGGACATGGCTGCGGCGGTTGACTAGCCCCGGGGCATAGATCCCGGCCTTCGATGCAACGCCGTTGAATCAGGCCTACGACCACAGGCCCCGACTACCACAACAGTTCGCCGATGATGGAACCCCTGCTACTAGCTGGGGTTTCATCATTTCAGCCCCTGCCCTACCTGCGGCACAACGCCGTTGAATTGATCCTGCCAAGGTCCCCTACCTCGTCTTCTTCGGATACCAGGTCACCACGTAGTAGCCAAACCACCGGTTGAATCCACAGCCGGAAGCAAACCTTTCATGAGTAGAAAATCGAACCCTTGAACCACTATGACAGAGCAGCCCAGTGCGTCCTGTTGCTCGAGTTTTCGCAGGCTCCAAAACTGGGTTCGTGGCTTTCTGGCTCGTTGATTTCTACACGTTGAGCGGCAGCTTTCGGCCAGGAGCGGACGGTCTCCAGCCATCGTAGAATTCATTCAGAGAAGAGACTCCAAGGAAGACGACATGACACTCGCCAAGGGCGATACCGTAAGGCTGATGGAGGTTGACCAATCTTCGGCTGTTTTCTCTGACTGGTTGAACACACGGACGCCAGCGTCTGGCGATATTGCTGTCGTCGAAGAAACCTGGGATTCCAAAGATGGCCGCACTGTCCGCTTGCTCTGCGAGCCGCGTGCAGGCTTTCTCGAGTGGCGAGCCACGTTTCGGGAAGCCAAGTTGGTCTACGAGGTTCTTGCGACCAACATCAGTGACGCGACTCCATGACTAACCCCTCCGTCCGCCATGGGTCGGTAGCGGCCCTTGGTCGAAGGCAGCAATCGGCCAGGGGCGGACGCTCACGATGGCCAGAATTTGAGGGTAGGAGGAACCCACGAAACTAAAAGCTATTCAACTTAACGCCTCGCAGACGTTGCGAGGCAAGACATGCATATCCGCTTGAATCGTTACCCGAACAAGGTCGAATTGATCTACACGGACGCTCACAGGCCTAATGGCCTCGATCACCTCAAGGAACAGAGCCCTATGTATGCCCGCTTTATCTTGGTCACGGTCGCCCTCATCCTCAGCGGATGCACTGCCAACCAGTACGACAACAGCAAACCCCTGGACCCAACTCAAGCCGTCATAGTTGGCCGCATCGCCGAAGGTTTCCTCACGCAACCGCACGGTCTGCAGATAGACATCCAACGTCAGGGCGAGCCCGCCACACGTATCCAGCTCAGGACCCTCGGCAACAACAAAGACGTCCACGGCCGTTTCGTTCTGGGCGAACACTTCATGTACCAGGTTCCACCAGGTACCTATGAAGTCACCGGTTGGCAGTACCAGTACTACGCTGGCAAGTCGATGGCCAGGCGCACCGCCGACCGTTTCACCGTCAAGGCTGGAGAAGTAGCTTACATCGGCAACTACACCGCTAATTCCCTGAGCTACTGTCTGACCCGCAACAGCCAGTTGGAGCCGGCCGTGGAGCCTTTGGTGAAGAAGTTCCCGATACTCAAAGACCGCCCCATCAACAACGTCGCCGAGAGCGTCCCCTTCGCCCCCTGGCCCACGTCTGATGCCCGTGACGATGGCAAAGGCCTCTGCAACTTCTGATCGAGTAGCCCCCCACGATGATCAAGCACTTCCTGGCCGCTGTAGCGGTCGCCACCTCCCTCCTCCTCGCCGGCTGCAGCACTTCCAACTTGGAGGGGCGCCCATTCTTCGACACACTCGAAGCGCCACGCGCCGACCAGGCCACCCTGTACTTCTACCGAGTCATGCCCACCATCGCAGCCAAGGTCCCGGCAACCATCACCGTCAACGGCAACACCGCCGGCGAACTGCTAGGTGGAAGCTATTTCGTCACCCACCTGCCAGCTGGCAAGTACCACATCAAGTCGTCAACCTCGCCCCTGCTTGCAAGCCGGGACAATAGCGCTTTCGATCTGCAGGTTGAGAGTGGCAAGACCTACTTCATCGCCGACCAGGAAAACACAGAGCCCTTCAAAGCCGACGGCCAGTTGCTTGGATTGGAGTCCCACGCCAACTACCAGCGTAGCCCGTTCTATTTCCGTTACGCCCTGGTAACCCAAGATGAAGCACTGCGCGCGCTTAAGTGGTGTCAGAAAAGTACACCGGTGCGCTGAGGTTGAAACTCGGGCTACTACAGCGAACGGATGGAACTCAGATAGTCTCCGGTGGCAGGCCCAAGAAATTGGGTCTTTAGGCCGCAACATGAGCGTCCGCAATGGGTCGGTAGCTGTCGCTGACAGATAACGGCCATCGGAGGTGAACTCAAGGGATGAAAGCGAAAGCTGGTGTCATTTCGACGCGATGGACGAGCATCATCTGTACATATGGCAATCTTGGTTTGGGCAGCAAGGCCTGAGCCATCTAATCTCCTGAGAAACATCATCGTTAAGGGTTTGCGCGGAGGCGTAGCTATGGATGGCCAACTTGGATGGTCCTTCAAGGAATTCTTGGCGGGTACCCAACCTCTATGGAAGTCGTTCTGGCTCTTCTACTTGCCATGCATGGCATTAGGAGTGGGGACTACAGCCCTGATACTCGCTTTCTGGGGAGCTACTGAGCAGGGAATACAGGCCCTGGTGTGGCTCTTCACTATGCCTGTATCCATTGGGCCGCCTGTTGTAGCGATTTCCTCGCTTTTGCCTCTCACACTAGCGTTGGCTGCGGGATCGATTGGGGTGTGGAGATGCGCGCCAAATGCTAGTACCAAAACTACTTCGACCATTGCTCGCTACGTCATAGTGCTTATAGCGGCCTGGACACTCCTAAAGATCACACGGGCAGCATACGGATTGATGCACATTTGGTGAGACGATCATCAAGACCTCCTTCATCATCGTCAGCCTCCACCCAATAGCGGCCTTTCAAGTTAGGCGCTCGGTTCACTCGATGCGAAGTAGACGAATAGCCAGAAGGGGATGACGACTCACATTGCCAACAAGCTGGTACAGCATCTAGCTTGACGGAAGGCTGGCAGGCTGAGAACTTGCTGGCGAACACACAATGGGACGGACTCTCATGTCGCATAAAGACCTCGAAGCCAAGAAGAGGCACCATTATGTCTGGGCGAAGTACCTGACCCGCTGGGGCAATGGGGCGCAGAAGGTTTTCTACACCACGAAAACTGGAAAAATTGCCCTCGACAGCGTACGTGCGATAGTTGCCGACAACTATTTTTACAAGACCACAACGCTTACCAGCAAGCATATTGAAGTAATCAAAGGTTTTTCCCGGAAAAGCCCCGACCATCTTCAACAACTGCACATGTCCTACCTTAATGACTTCCTGAAGATGCAGCACACTGAGACGATCTACCAAAATTCTGGCATTCAGAATCAGGAAGTCGAGCGTCATATCCATGCGGCGAAGTGCAATCTACTCGAAAATCTACACGCGTCCCACGAAAGAGAGGTGCTCCCAGTATTAGCTGCGTTGGCTGATGAACAGCTCGATATATTGCAGGATAAAAAATATATGGCCGGGTTTATGGCGTTCTTCGGTCAGCAGATATCCCGCACGAAGACCTTTCGAGATGGTGCTATCCAGGCTCTATCTAGGCGCACCGCCCTTGAAGTTGAAGTGGCCGACGCAATGGCGCACGCGTGGTGGTTTCTGAGTTACATGTTCGGAATGAATATCGGATCAAGCCTTTACGTAGATCGCCACAATGCTAGGCACGCATTATTGATAAATGATACTAACTTTCCTTTCATCACGTCCGATCAACCTGTTGTGAATGTACACTCGTGTGTTTCAGAGACTGTATTCGGCGCACCTAAAAATGCAGACTTCTTTTACCCAATTTCACCGCGAATTGCCTACATCATCTGCGATTCCGAACGGTTCACTCCGGGAAAAAATGAGGTTGATGAGGCTGCTGTCGTGGAACTCAATTCCAAAGTGGCTGCCCAAGCTATGGTGCATATCATCGGCAATACCGATAGTGCGATTCGTCCCTTCAAGATGCACATCGCGCGGCGATACCAGAAAGCACCTGGTGGCCATGGGATGGACTGATTGACCAAGCCGAACGACACAGTTTGCTGCGATGTCCTCTCGAACATCTAAGACCCAAATATAGGTAAACAGCCTTGGTGGTCCGCTTTGGGTCGGAAGCAGCCCCTCGCCAAAAGCAGTTATCGGTCACAAACAGCCTGGTAGATAGAGAGATTTACTTTTCTACCCTCGAATAACTCCTCAGCTAACCACCGCGGCCCCTCCCTGGACCGCTATCCCGCAGAACGTGGAACGAAGCCTCAGTCCCGCGCCAACACCGCCCTGACCGCCCGCAACAACACCGCATCAGCATCAGCCGCCGCACCCTGCGAACGCCAAGCCACATGCTGATCCGGCCGCACCAGCAGGCATCCCTCCTCGTCGATCTCCCGCAGCCGCGCCCAGTCGCCGTAGCTGTCTTCGTAATCGAGGCCCAGGCCGATACGGCGCACCGCCAGGTCGATACCCAGCTCGCGCCCCAGCGTCTCGGCAGCCCGGCACCAGGCATCGCCGCCGTGGCCGGTGAGCAGGGTCAGGCGGCCCTGGCCGCAGAGGTCGAGGGTGGACAGCTTGCGTCCGGCGGTGTCGTGCAGCCAGGCGTGCGGCAGGTGGGCGCCGGGCCAGGTGGTGGGGTGGTAGTAGAGTTCGCGGTCGCGGGTGTAGGCCGGTTCTTCGCTGCCGTCGGCGAGTACCGCGCCGCTGCCATAGCGCTGCCCCAGTTCCACGCCGTGGCAGCTGAACTGGTAGTGCTGCAGCTGGATGGCCTTTTCCAGGGCGGCGCGGCGTTCGCGGCCCAGCGGGCTGTCGGCGCTCAGTTCGTGCAGGCTGTTCCAGCCCTCGGCCTCGCTCTGGCCCGGCTTGAAGCCCAGGGCGTTGGAGATCGGCAGCATGTTGCGCACGCTTTCCATGGCCCGGTCCACCACCTGGCGGCCGACGGGCTGGCGCTCGGCGGAGTAACTGTCCAGCAGCCCGGGGCCGGCCTGGCCCTTGAGCACCAGGGCCAGTTTCCAGGCCAGGTTGTAGGCATCCTGCACCGAGGTGTTGGTACCCAGGCCGTTGGCCGGCGGGTGGCGGTGCACGGCGTCGCCGCAGCAGAACACCCGGCCCTCGGCATAGCGCTGGGCGACCACGTGGTTGATCTGCCACTTGCTGGTGGCCAGGATCTCCACCGGGATGTCGGCATCGCCGATCACCCGCCGCGCCCGCTCGATCACCGCGGCCTCGCCGAGGTCCGGCTCGCCCTGGGCGGGGTCGTACATGAACAGCATCACCCATTCGTTCCACGGGCGGACGCAGATGAAGGTGCCGCTGCCGACCCAGTAGTCGTTGCCCGGCTGGACCATCCAGTAGAGCACGCCCGGGCGGCTCTCGCAGTAGCGGCGCAGGTCGGCGCGCAGCCAGACGTTCACCGCGCAGCCCAGGCCCATCTCGCCTTCCAGGGGGATACCGAGCAGTTCCATCACCCGGCTGCGGGCGCCGTCGGCGCCGATCATGTACTGGGCGCGCACGGTGAATTCGCGCCCGGTGCCGCGGTCGAGAATGCGCGCGGTGACGCCCTCCCCGTCCTGGGTGAAGTCCAGCAGTTCGTTGTTGAAGCGCATCTCGCTGCCCGCGCGCAGGGCCTCGTTGGCGAGGATCGGCTCCATCAGGTGCTGGGGGATGTTGCACATGGCCGAGGGGCTGGCCAGCTCATAGTCGGACTTGCGCTCGATGGCGTTGCCCCAGGTGAGCAGGCGGCCCAGCTCCTGGCCGCTGAAGCTGGTGGCCCAGACGTTGTTGGCCATCAGTTCGTGGGGGCTGGCGGCGGCCACCACCTGCGCCTCGACGCCCGCGTCGCGGAACACCTCCATGGTGCGCTGGTTGGTGATGTGCGCACGCGGGCTGTTGGCGGTCCAGCGGTACTTGTTGACCAGCAGGTTGCGGATGCCATAGCGCGACAGCAGCAGCGAAGCCGTCAGGCCGGAGGGGCCGCCGCCGACGATCAGGACCGGGACTTCGATGACATGGGAGATGTTTTGCGGGTTCATGAGCGTGACTCCGTACTCTTGTTCTTGAAATCGGAAAGGTGCCCGCCAGGACGGGCGCACAGGCCTGGGCCCAATTCACGGAGCGCGGACAAGCCGAACCCGTGCCGCCTGCCCTGGCTGCCGGCAAATACGAAGGGAATGCGGACCGGGAGCGACGCGTGCCGGTCCCGGTGTCGAAGCTGAAACGGCCCGGGGCCGGGGCCTCCAGCGCTCTCGACGTAGCCGACGGCAGTCACGGTAATTCCGCAACGATGTTGCCGGTAGTCGCGCCAAATGGCCTTCAGCGTTCCATTATGTGAACGCTGGACGGCGGCAAGCACGGGTGCATTCAAACGCACCCGCGCGTTGATCGTTGGAGACACGTGCAACAAGGGCAGGCATGTCCATGCAGCAGCCCCCTCTCCTCCCTGAAAGGCCCGACCTTGACCCACCGGACATGCGGTATTGCGAATCCTTCTCGCCTAAATGTAATATTATTACATTACACACAGGAGGCACCATGAAACCAGGCATCCACCCCGAGTACCGCCCCGTGCTGTTCCACGACACGGCCGCCGACGTGTTCTACCTGATCCGCTCCACCGCGCAGACGGACAAGACCCACACCTACGTCGACGGCAACACCTACCCCTACATGACCCTGGACGTGTCCAGCGCCTCGCACCCGGTCTACACCGGCGAGCAGCGCAAGACCAAGGCCGAGGGCCGCGTGGCCGGCTTCAACAAGCGCTTTGCCGGGTTCGTCGGCAACAAGGGGGCGTGATGAAAGTTCTCGCCTCGCTGAAGAAGGCCAAGCTGCGCCACCGCGATTGCCAGGTGGTGAAACGGCGCGGCCGGCTGTACGTGATCTGCAAGTCCAACCCGCGCTTCAAGTGCGTACAGGGCCGGCCGAAGCCGAAGGTCCGGCATTGAGCCTGACCTGCAATCACAGGCGGTGACCGAACCGAAGCCTGGTTCGGCGCCGCCGCCTCGCCTCTTGGCCAAGACGTCTTTTCCTGGACGGTTCAGCGACATCTGCGACAAGCGCATGGCCTCCTTCTGTCCTGGGTCCTTCATGCGCCATCACGTGATTCCGTCACGCATATGAACAGCGGGTTGTCGAGAATGACACTCGTGAGGCTCATCGCTGAAGGGAAAAAGCCGGGGCGATCGATCGTTTGCCACCGAAGATGACCTCCGCTCCAGCGGCCTTCGCGACAGCGATCTGCTACGCCGCGCGAGCAGACCGGCTGGAAAGACGCACATATCGACACCTCCGGTCTTTACCCCTGGCGTGATTCGGACAAGCGCAACCTGGTCATCGGCATACCCGCGACCAAGGCATCGCAGGCCATCAACGAGTCGAGGCTGCAGTACGACGAATACGTGGTGCCTGCAAACAAACCTCTGATCGCCGCCTTCGCAACCGGCGGAGGCGCTTACAGCTGCTGGCCCAAACCCATCCTCTTCACCCCCGAGCCCGGACACGACTACGAACTCCAGCTGGAAATGCTCAAGATCAGCACTTTCAAGAGCGGCTGCGTGATCCGCGCTCGCAAGCTGAGCAACGTCGGCACCACCACCCTCGAACGCC
Source organism: Pseudomonas sp. NBRC 100443 (assembly GCF_030268185.1). Classification (NCBI taxonomy): domain Bacteria; kingdom Pseudomonadati; phylum Pseudomonadota; class Gammaproteobacteria; order Pseudomonadales; family Pseudomonadaceae; genus Pseudomonas; species Pseudomonas sp. NBRC 100443. Next base: position 55,472 of record NZ_BSQE01000012.1, on the reverse strand, counting down.
CCGTGCTTCAGGATCTCTGCGTCAAAAGCGTCGACGGCACCTTCCGCACGGTCGGCCTGCAGGAGCAATTGGAGAAGATCCGGCAGAATGCCAAATCCGCGAACTAGCGCATCGGTCCCTGCTGGCATCCAGCAAGGTGGTTCACCATCCAGGTCTTGAGCTCATGTAGGCTACGCCATCAATGCCCCCGTCCCTGGCCGCCGAGCGGAGCGTTCTGCCAGTCACGACCGACAGAGAGCGGCCAGAAGTTAAGATGTGCATTGTGGCCGAACTCCGATCTGCTTCGGGGGCTCGGCGTCGCCAGTTAGACCGTAGAACCCAGCCAAGAAGGAACCCGCCTCCATGGCCTCCCCAGACAAACAGAAGAAGCGTGCCCGACGGGCCAAAGCCAAGGCCAAGCAGAACCGCATGGGCAAGTCGAAAGCCCATGTCGTCCATCCGCTTCTGGCCAATCCACTGATCAACGAGCCGTTCGAGGATTTCGATCTCGACTTGAGCGCCTTCGACTTCGAGAACATCGAGGAGAACGGCTTCGACCCGGCATATTTCAGCGATCTGTTCCAGGCCATGGAAGACGCCGAGGACATCAGCCTGCTCGCCATGTGCCTGGTGTTCCTGCAATACCCGCTGCTGCAGCTGGTGATCGCCGAGGAGCCGGAAGAGGCTGCGACCGATTTCATCATAGGCCTGCTGATCGTCTATCGCTCGATCCTCCACGGCGAAGACGAAGACACGGCATTGGCCTGGGTCGAAAGCGAGGCCTTCCAGCGTGCCTATAACGAAGCGTCGGTGATCCTGCAGAAGAAAAGCGCAAGCGCTTAAAGGACATCGGCGATCCTCCCGGACAGGCCCGCACGCCGAGCCGACAGCCACCCACTGAAGCGAGAATGACTATCAATTATCGTTCACGCTTCCTGGGTGGGAGGTCGTGGCTTGAGCAAGAATCAGATGGGGCTGTTGTACATGGAGCACAACAGCTGGCTGAAGGGTTGGCTGTACGGTCGCCTGGGCTGCACCAGCCAGGCGGCCGACCTGGCCCAGGGCACCTTCCCGCGCCTGGATGATCAGAATCAGCTGAACCACCTGGGTGATCGACCCGGACACCCAGACCGCGGATGCGGCGCGCTACTCGTACTACGAGCGCATCAAGACACTCGGCCTGGACAGCTTCGTCACCGCGCCCTTCCAGTTCGCCGGCCGCACCCACGAATTCACCCTCGGCGGCGAATACCAGCACCTGGACAAGGCCTTCACCTACGGCTCGGTGGACCTCGACGGCGATGGCTACGCCGACGAGCTGCCGATCGGCATCGATGGGGCCAACGACCTGCCCCGCCTGAATCTCCTTGGCCAGGCAGGGGCGCTGAAACGGCCCAGTCTATCACCGGTTGCGCAGAGCATCCGACCGCAAGGCCCCGCCGCAACCGTGGTTCGGCAGCAGGCCGTGCCACCGGGGCGTTCGGCGTGGCCGGTGAGTCCCATCGCGGACGGGGAACGTAAGAGCCACTCGCCGAGGCGCTCTTCGTAGGATGGGTTGAGCCTGCGAAACCCATGCTGCCATTGGTGATGGGTATCGCTTCGCTCAACCCATCCTACGGGGGGTAGGCGCAGGCTCTTGCCTGCAGCCTGCTGGAGCATGCGCTGCTCTTCGTAGGGGCGGGCCCTGCCCGCGATTCGCGCGCAGGGCGCGCTCCTACAGGGGAATGGCGCGGGTGGGGCTACGTAGCGGATCTCATCCGCGAACCGCGCCGATACCTCCGGCTATCGCGGACAAGGTCCGCTCCTACGGGGGAGGAATGCCGTGCCTCCCGGCTACCTTGTAGGAGCGGACTCCGTCCGCGATTCGGCGGATAACGCCATCTTTGGCACGGAGGGCCTCAACGCCGGCTCAGCGCCAGCCGCGCGGCGAACAGGAGAAAGACCGTGCCCGTCGTCCTGTCCATCCACTTGATGACCTTTTCGCGACGCAACACCCCCGCCAGCGGCCGCGTCGCGCCGATGAGGGCCAGCGACCAGAGCAGACCTATCGCCACATGGATGCCGACCAGGCCGAAGGTCCAGGCCACCAGGGGCTGGCCCTGCGGGATGAACTGGGGCAGGAACGAGACGTAGAAGACACCGACCTTGGGGTTCAGCAGGTTGCCCAGCATGCCCTTGAGGAACCAGTTGGTTTCCGCCCTGCCCCGGGTTTCGACTGACGCCAGGCTATGCCGCGGCCGCAGCAGCAGGTTCAACCCGAGCCATGCCAGGTAGGCGGCGCCGCAGTACTTCAGCGCGTTGAAGGCCAACTCGGACACGGCGATCAACGCGCCCAGCCCGAAAGCGACGGCGGCGCCCCACAGCAGGCAGCCGGCGTTGATCCCCAGCGCGGCGCGCAGCCCTTCGCGCTTGCCTTCCACCGCGGCCGTCCGGAGCACCAGGGCGGTATCCAGGCCGGGAGTCAGCGCCAGCAATGTGGCAGCGAAGGTAAAGGCAAGCAGGCTGTCGGCGGTGGACATGGGCATTCGGGACCAGAGGGTGGTGTGCGCGCACATTAGCACAGGCGCGCCGCTGGCAAGTTCCAGGCGCCGTGCGGAACGCAGCCCCCACGAAATCCCCCCGGAAATCGGCTATCGTCCCGAGGTCGCTCACATGACCGCAGGGACCGAACCCACATGCACATCGTCATCCCCGACGACTACCAACACGCCATCCAGACGCTCGACTGCTTCGCCCGCCTGGCCGGGCACGAGGTCACCCTGATCCACGACCTGGGCCCGGCGTCGCCGGACGAGCTGGCGACGCGGTTCGCCGACGCCGACGCCCTGGTGCTCACCCGCGAACGCACACGCATCGATGCCGCGCTGCTCGACAGGCTGCCGAAGCTCAAGCTGATCAGCCAGACGGGCAAGGTCTCGGGCCATCTCGACCTCGACGCCTGCACCGAACGCGGCATCGTCGTGACCGAAGGCCGCGGCTCGCCCGTGGCGCCCGCCGAACTGGCCTGGGCGCTCATCCTCGATGCGCGCCGGCAGCTGGTACCGGCCATCGAAGCGTTCAAGGCGGGCCACTGGCAGGTCAATGTGGGCCAGGCACTGGCCGGGCAAACGCTGGGCATCTGGGGCTACGGCAAGATCGGACAGCGCCTGGCGCGCTACGCCCGGGCGTTCGACATGCCGGTGCTGGTCTGGGGCAGCGAAGGCAGCCGGGCGGCCGCCACGGCCGACGGCCATCAGGCAGCGACCTCTCGCGAAGCCTTCTTCGCCGAAGCGGACATCCTCAGCCTCAACCTGCGCCTGTCCGAAAACACTCGCCATGGCGTCACCCTCGCCGACCTCACGCGGATGAAAAGCAGCGCCCTGCTGGTGAACATCAGCCGCGCCGAGCTGATCGCCCCCGGCGCATTGCTCCAGGCCCTGGACGCGGGACGCCCCGGCTACGCGGCCGTGGACGTCTACGAACAGGAACCCCTGCTCGCCCCCGACAACCCCCTGCTGAACCACCCGCGCGCGCTCTGCACCCCGCACCTGGGGTACGTGGAGAAAAACGGCTATGAGCTGTACTTCGGCGATGCCTTCGACAATGTGCTGGCCTTCTTCGAAGGCAAGCCGAAGAACGTTGCGAACCCGCAGGCGCTGGCGGTGCGGCGTGGCGAGCAGGCTGGGAGCAAGCGCCCCTAGAAAGCGTATTCCACCCCCACGGTCAGGCTGCGCCCGTTGCCGCTGAGAAAGGTCGGCTGGCTGGCATCGGCGCGGTTGCGGATCACGTAGCTGCTGGCATAGGTCTTGTCCGCCAGGTTGTCGCCCTGCACATACACACTCAGGCCCTCGCGTGCCTTGTAGGCGGCTTTGAGGCCCCAGAGCGCATAGGCGTCCTGATAGTTGTTGCGGGTGTTGGCGTGGTCGGTCGGGGTGCCCTGGGGCAGCCAGCGCAGGTTGGGCCCGACGCTCCACGGCCCGCGCCGGTAGAGCAGCTCGGCCGACCAGAGCTGGCGCGGCACGCCGGCGATCCGGTTGCCCTGGAACTCGCCGCCGCGGAAGCGGAAGTCGCTGAAGGTCCACGCCACCCGGTAGGCCAGGTCGCCGCCGATGCTGGATGCCGTCGGCAGCATGCCGTTGAGCCCCGCTTCGACACCGCGGTGGCGGGTGCGCGAGCCGTAGTTGTAGGTTCCCACCTTCACCCCGTAGGCGTCGCTGGTGGAGATCAGCTCGTCTTCCACGTCGCTCTGGTACAGCGTCAGGCTCCAGTCGGTGCGGGCGATGCGACCGGCGCCGCCGATCTCGTAGGTGGTAGCGCGCTGCACGTCGAGGTCGACCAGCTGCGCCTGCGCCGTCGCCGGGGCTGCGGGCGAGACTTCGGCGGAAACGATTTCCCAGAAGGTCGGCGCTTCGTGGCTGCGGCTGATGTTGGCGTACCAGCGCAGGTCCGGGCTGGGCGTCCAGTTCAGGCCGATCTTCGGCGTGGCGAAGTTCCAGCCCTGGTCGAGATGGCCGGCGCCATCACGCGAATCCGCATCGCGGCTGACATCGCTCCACTTCACCTCGGTCACCAGGGTCCAGTCCGCCGCCAGGTTCCAGTCCAGGCCAAGCAGCAGATCGAGGTTGGAGGCCGTGAGGTCGAAGTTGCCGAAACGCTGCATGCGGCTTCCGTTCTGGGGGTTGTTGGCGTACAGCTCGCGGGTCATGTCGCTGTAGGACCAACTGGCGCCCAGGCGGTAGCCGAACAGGCGCTGCTCGCCTTCGAGCAGCCATTGCGCACCGAGCGTGTCGCTGTCGGTCAGCGTGTGGCTGAGCGGATCAGTGAAATCGTCCTGGGTGTTCTGCCCGTAGATGCCGAAGCTCTGCTGCCAGCCCGCCCCGCTCCACTGCGTACGGTTAGCCAGCCGCAGTTGCTGGGTATCGCGGTGCGGGTCACGCTGGTAGACGTTGAGCAAGCGGTCCTGCGGCGTGTTGCCGTCGCCCAGCACGCTGCGCGGATCGTCCTTCAGACGCGCCTTGGTGATGACGTTGGGAATCTCGAAAGTCAGGTCGCTGTAGGACAGGTAGCTGCGATTCTGTACGCCGTTGCCCAGGTCCAGGCCGAAGTTGCTCTGCATTATGGTGCGATGGGAAGCGGAGTGGTGGCGATAGCCGTCGTACTCGTCGTGGCTGACGCTCACCCGTCCATCGTACCGCCCCTCATCCAGCCCGGCGGCAGCCTGCAGGCCCTGGCGGCCAAAGCTGCCAGCCTCCAGGCGGACGCGTCCGGCTTCGTCGGCGCCGGTCAGCGAGTTGAACTCCAGCTCGCCACCCAGGGTGGTGGCGCCGGGGCTGCCGGCGTTGGCGCCGCGGCGGGCACTGATCCACGACGCATTGCGCGGCTCCAGCAGGCCGATGATGAAGGAACCGTCGGCCTCGTTGAGCGGCAGCCCGTCCTGCAGCAGCAGCACGCCGCGGTTGACCGGATTGCTCTGGATGCCCGAACCCCGGATGTTCAGGCGCGGCTGGTCGGTGCCGCCGAAGAAGTCCTGGATCACCAGGCCGGGCTGGTAATCCAGCGCATCGCGCAGGGTCGCCAGGCGTGTCTCCTGCTGCGGCTCGGCGAGGTTGGTGCCGCCCGGTACGCGGGCCAGGCGCTGGCGCTCGGCCTGCGCGGACTGGCTGACCGGCGCGAGGCTTTTTTCGCTGATCTGCATCGGCTCCAGCTCGAGGCGGTCCTCCGCCGCCACCGCCAGTGGCAGCAGGCCGAGGGCCAGCAGGGGAAGTGAAAGTTTCGAGGGAAAATGGCGTTTCGGGGAAGGACAACGACTCATGACAAGCTCCGTCTGCACGAAATCTGGCTTACCAGCTCAGGTAGAACATGCCCTTGGCCAGCAGCACGATGCCGACCATGTGGCTGAAGACGCTCAGGTGGATTCGGCGGAAATACGTCGAATTCATGCGCCCGCTGTGGAGCAGGAACATGGCGCTGAAGAAGTGCCCGAGCACGCTCAGGGCGAGCAGGATCTTCAGGCTCAGCAAGGTGCCGAAGGACGATGCCAGCGGGTCCGCCAGCAACGGCAGGTAGCGCGTCCAGACCATGCCCAGGCCGGCGCCGAACAGCACCAGCAGCACCCAGGGCATCAGCCGCCGCGCACGCTTGCCGATGCCCTGCTCCACCTGGCGCATCACCGCGGCCGGCACGTGCTTGCGCACGCTTTCGAGGATCAGCACCTCGAAGAACACCGTGCCGACGAACATCAGCGCGGCGAACAGGTGCAGGGTCAGCAGGATGGGATAGATCATGGCGCGGGTGCCTCCAGGGCCAGCAGGGTCTGATGCAGCACCGTCGCCGCCTGGTCGGCGGCGTATCCGGTGAGGTCGAAGGGCTGCAACGCGCCGTCGTTGACCAGCACGAAGCGCTCCACCAGGCCGATCAGCTCGGCCGGATGGTGGCTGACGCAGAGCAGCGCCGCGCCCGAGCTGGCGAGCCAGTCGCGGCAGAGGTCGAGCAGGGATTCGCGCAGGGCCGGGTCCAGCGCGCTGAATGGCTCGTCGAGCAGCAGCAGGTCCGGCTCGATCGAGAACGCGCGCGCCAGGGCAACGCGCTGGGCCATGCCGCCGGACAGTTGATGCGGCCAGGCGCGCTCGTGCCCGGCGAGGCCGACGCGTTCCAGCCAGTGGCTGGCCATCCGCCGCGCAGCCGCACGCTCGAGGCCGCTCGCCCGCAGGGGGATTTCCAGGTTCTCCGCGACCCGGCACCAAGGCAGCAGGCGCGGCTCCTGGAAGGCCAGCACGGGGTGGCGGAATCCATTCTCCAGCCGCCCCCGGCGGGGCTTCAGAAGGCCGGCAGCCAGGCGCAGCAGGCTGCTCTTGCCGGCGCCGCTGGGCCCGAGAATGCCGACCCGCTCGCCGGGCAGCAGGCGCAGGGAGGCATCGGCAAACACCCGACGCTCGCCCAGCACCAGATCGACGCCGTGCCACTCAAGCATGGGCGGCCTCCTGCCAACGGCCCATGCGCCGCTGCAGCGGCTGCAGCAGAAGAAACTCCAGCGCGGCGACCAGCAGCAGGATCAGCAGCGTCCAGGCATACAGCCCGGCGCTATCGAAGGTGCTGCGCGCATTGGCCAGCGCGAAACCGGCGCCACTTTCCGCGCCCAGCACTTCGGCCATCACCACCAGGCGCACGCCGCCGCAGGTGGCGATCAGCAGCGCCGCGCCCAGCGGCGCGGTGAGTGAGGGGATATAGAGCCGCCGCAGCTTCTGCCAGGGGCTGAAGCGGTAGACCCGCGCCATCTCCAGCAGGCCGCGGTCGACCATCTGCATGCCCTTGACGGTGTTCACGTACATGCCCGGCGCCAGCATCAGTACACTGATCAGCACCACCATGGCCGAACCGAGACCGACCCAGAGCATCGCCAGCACCACGACCACCACCGGCGGCACCGACATCAGCAGCCAGCGCAGCGGCTCCAGCAGACCGCGCACACGGGCGTCGAGCCCGGCCAGCAGCCCCAGGCAGAAGCCCAGCAGGCAGCCCAGGCCGACGCCCAGGACGATACGCAGCAAACTGGCGCCGGCGTTCAGTCGGAAGTCGGCCTCGAAAGGCAGGCGGACCATGGCCTGCAGCGTCTGCCATGGCGTTGCCATGAGCAGCGGACCCAGGCGCAGCGCCAGCAACTGCCAGCCCACCAGCAGAAGCGCGCCGCCCAGCAAGGCCCAGCGTCGGGAAGTCATGGGTGTCATCTCAGGGTCCATAGAAGCTGGCGGGCGGCAGGGCGCCCCCGATTGCCTGCGGATGGCGCTTGGCGATCAGCCCGAACAGCGCCTCCAGCGGCCCACGCGCAGCGCTGGCGGAAACACTCTCCAGGCGCGTGACGCGGATGGACTCTTCCAGCGCCCCCACCGGCAGGTGCGGCAGGTGCCGATGGACCAGCTCCGCGCAGGCCCGCGGGTGCGCGCTGCACCAACGGGCAGACTCGGCGTAGGCGGCATCCACCGCCCGCGCCAGTTCGCCGTCCTCGGCGCGCTGCGGGCTGCTCATCAGCCCTGCCTGAGGCAGTTCGGCCTGCTGCGGGAAGGCCTGCCGCCAGGCGCTCTCCAGGCTTTGCACGCGGTACAGCGGCGCCCCGCCCTGGCTGCGGTTGCGCCAAAGCAGCAGGGACACCGCCGGCTCCACCAGCAGGGCATGATCGGCGCGGCCTGCCAGCAGCAGCGCCTGGGCGTCCTGGCCATCGCGGACCGGGCGCAGCGTCAGGTCCCTGCCCGGCTTCAGGCCGTGGCTGAGCAGCAATTCATCGACCAGGATCGCCGGCAGGTCGCGCTGGAACGGCAGCACCACCTCCTTGCCGGCCAGGTCGGCGAAACCCTTCACCTGGGGGTCGCGGCTCACCAGCCAGATGATTCCCCACACCGAGACGTTGAGCAGCCGCACGGGCTGCCCGCGCCCGGCCATCAGCGCCGGCAGGTTCACCGGGGCGGCGCTGTAGTCGAGTTCGTTCTTGGCCAGCAGCACGCGCAACTGATCGGGGTTCTGCCAGAGGCGAAACTCGACGCGCTCGGCGTACTGTTGCAGAGCGCCGCTCTCAACCATGTGCAGCAACGGGAAGCTCACCACGGCGCCGGGGCCGCCCAGCCGCAGCACCGCTTCCCTGGCTGTACCGGCGGGCGCCTGCAGGCAGGCGCCCGCCGCCAGAACGAAAGAAAGGAGCAGGCGGGGGAGCCTTCGATTGATTGACTTACGAATAAGACTTATCTTCATTCGCAGATCATTGCAGCCCGCCCGCACGCCACGAATGACAAATGTTAAGTTCGCGCCAGACCGCGGCGAATGCCTGCGATTGCTGGGCGCCATCCCCCTCTTCGCCGACCTGCCGCAGGGCCTCATAGCCAGCCTGTGCGACTCGGCCAGTCTGCTGCGCGCCGAGGGCGGCAAACTGCTGTTCCGCGAAGGCGACCCGGCCGAGCACTTCCTGCTGGTGCGGCGTGGCTGCGTGGAAATGCTGCGCTTCACCTGCGACGGCGAAGAGCATGTCTTCCAGCTGTTCCGCGAAGGTCAGCTGATCGCCGAGGCGGCCATGTTCATGCCCCACGGCCGCTACCCGATGAACGCCCGCTGCCAGGGTAGCGGCGAATTCTTCCGACTGAGCCGCAACGCGCTGCACAAGGCCTGCGAGGGCCATCCGCCATTGGCCATGCGCATGCTGGAAAGCCTCAGCCTGCGTCTCTACCGCCAGGTCAACGAGGTCGACTGGCTGACCGCCAGCTCCGCCTCCCAGCGCCTGGCCGCCTACCTGCTGGGCCTGCACCGTCGCCAGGGCGAAAGCCTGATGCTGCCGATCAGCCAGCGCCAACTCGCCACTCACCTGGGCATTCGCCCGGAATCCCTCAGCCGTCTGCTCTCCGACTGGCAACAGGCAGGGCGCATCCAGGGCCGCCTCCGGCAATGGCGGCTGTGCGACCTCACCTACCTGCAGGAATTGGCCAGTCCGGCGGTACGCTCTTTTTGAGGGGGGCGGCTTATGCTCGTAGTCACCACGATCATCGCCATGTCGCTAGTCGAGCGAGCCGTGCCGGCACGGCAACTGGGTGAAAGATCGTGCCTGGCTGAGCGCTTTTCACCTGCGCGGCCAGGAGGTTCCAGGGAGGTGCAAAGCCGTTCAATGGGCTCGCCCACGCCGGAGCCTGACTGCGCCTGACGAATTCGAGATCGGTGCAAGGGGGCTGATTGTCCAGGCTGCCGCTGGGAAACCTTCAGCCAGTGGCGGCTATCGGCCATTAGCGGTCATTTGAAATTGTTTATAAAACACAAGAGCGTTAGCATCCCAGGCAAATAACCGATGGTCGACAGCCGCGCTGCTATGACTAGCTCTGCACACATCTGCTACAACTCAAAACGCTTTAGTTTGACTTTGTCAGACATTGCCAAACATCTGCGAGAAAACTCCTCGTGGCACGTCTCAGTGACTGAGTGGAGCGGCTATGGGATTGTAGTGCCACAATTGCTAGTCCAGACTCCCATCCCTTTTCTAATTCAGATAGAGGACGATCCTGATTGGGTGCCTGGGGAAATTCAGGAAATTATCGAATGGGAAGATCTCGATCCGAACTCTGATATTGCCCAAAGAATCGCTCAATGTGATGCCAGATTAGCCGTCCAGTCGACCACGACCGACCAAGTTATTAATGATGGATCTTCGATAACCGTCTCTACGCTTGGTACGGCGATAGATCCTTCCAATTTCGAAATTTCGGACGTGCTGATCGTTTTGTGTCGAAAGATAGAAGGCGTCATTCACGATTGTGTAAACGGCGGAGTCACCGTTCGCTGATAACGCCAGACGCTCATCAAGATCGGACCTTTATGCCTTGGATGGCTGCTTTGGGTCGGTAGCTGCCTCTGGCGAAAGGCAGTTACCGACCCATTGCAGACCTTCAGAGAAAAGTTTCCATGGACAGCTAAAGTACGTACGCGGACTGACAACTTAGAGATTTCCCAACCAAATAAGGGGAAAAATGGACGTCGATTCTGAAACTGAAGAAAAGAAGAACCCCACATGGGACATTGGGTTGACGAGGGAACTAGTCACTGCGGTATTCGGGGCGGCGCAGTGGAAGAAGGCGCACCCTAGCGTAAGATCCATGACGGACAGACCTGATTTCTGCCGCTACCACTACCACGAAGCCTTAGACATGATGAGTGAATACATCGAATCCAAACTGAAAGAGACAGGCCTGTGGGGTGTCTACGAGGACTACGATGAGTTTAGTTACCTGATGCTGAAGATCAGGGCGAATATCACAGCCTTCGTCCAGAGCCTGCATGCCGTGGCGGATACCTGTTCCCACATGCTCTATTACTCACTGGCGCTGGACAAGCTCCCCAAGCCCCTCAAGGAGCGAGACATCTATGCCAAGGAAGTCCTCAAGCGCCTAGAGCAGCAACGCGATGCCGGGCATCCCGAGTACGACAAGCTCTGTAGATTATTCCGCGAGATCACAACTGGCGATGATTACAAGTACCTTAATGCCCTGACCAACACGTCAAAGCACCGCAGCATTGTCCGCTCAGAGCTGAACGAGGACGTTACTGGCAGGCGGGAAGATAAGTGGATTCTGTCCTTGGAATCGTTCTGGTACGCAGGAGAGTTGTTTAAAAAAACCAACGCTCGCGAGTTTATGCGGAAAGAGCATGACCGTACTCAGCATCTGACCGTAAACATTGGAGTGGAACTGAACGATGCCTTGAAGAAACTCCGACCTTTGAAGCCCACAACCCAGGCCATTGAAGAAATTCGGTAAAGAGTCTATGCCGCAGCAGCCGTACGGCGACCATGACTGTATGACCACAGCCAGTCCGAAGCCGTCACCGAAGAAAAAATACTAACCGGCTGCTTCTGGCCGGTTGCAGCCAATGGCGAACGGCAGATAGCCACTACCCCATGCTCCCCCACATCTTGGACCCTGTCGATGGCCGGTTCAGCGCGCAAGCCGGCCGGGAAGCTTGCCAACTTCAGAACCAGCACCTCGCTCAGCAAGGCCAGGTGATGTCAGACGAAGTCCCCCACCCACGCCAAAAACATCCTTCCCCTTCCCTCACCACCCCCATTTACATATAAAATATGATTTCATACTAATTTGACATCACCGCAAGCGGCGAGGGGTGGCGAGGCATGTGGTTCGCAAAGGGGGCGCGGGAACTGGCGGGTGAGGTGGGTGAGTTGTGTCGGCAGTGGCTGGCGGGGAATTGGCGTAGCCCGGCCGAGTATGCCGCGCTGAGCCGTCACCGCGAGCTTGCGCTGGCCTTGCAGGATGTTCAGAACCGCTGGCAGGAAGACCGCGCCACCCTCACACGCCAGGTGGAACACCACGCCTCCGTCGATGAGGCCCAACTGCAGGAACTACAGGCCGCGCTCAGCTTGCGCGAGCAGCAGCAGGCCGAAGCCGAGCAGGCGCTGAAGCGTGCCGAGGAGTGGGCCGCCGCGGTCGAAGCGGAGCGGGCGCGGCTGCTGGAGGAGCAGCAGGTGTGGGAGTTGACCAAGCAGACGCTGACCGAGGGCTGCTGGGACCTCTGCGTGGTCGATGGCAACCCCGACCATCCGGCCAACGTGATTCGCTGGTCGGATCAGTTCCGTTCGTTGATCGGCTACAACCGCCAGGAGTTTCCCGATGGCTGGGACAGTTATTTCGCCATCACCCAGCCCGAGGACCAGCAGCGGGTGATGCAGGCTTTCGGCGAGATGATGGCCGACCCCACCGGGCAGCGCGTCTATGTCGTCGAGTACCGCATGCGTCACAAGACCCGCGGCGACCTGTGGTTCCGCGAGCGTGGGCGTTGCCTGCGAGATGCCAACGGCGTGCTGTTGCGGGTGACCGGCGCGACCCGGGAAATCACCGATGAGAAGGCTGCGCAGGCGCTGCGCGAGCGGGAGCAGGTGAGCATCCAGAACACCTACGCCGAGATTTCGCAGATGGCGGGCGTGATCAAGGGCATTGCCGAGCAGACCAACCTGCTGGCCCTGAACGCGGCCATCGAGGCGGCGCGGGCGGGTGAGCAGGGGCGCGGCTTCGCCGTGGTGGCCGACGAGGTGCGCAACCTGGCCAAGCGCACCCAGGACTCGGTGCTGCACATCCAGTCGATGCTCAACAAGCAGCAGGGCCAGGGTTGACCTCAGCGAAATCGGCCCCTGCTCCATCCGAAAACTCCCACCCACATTCGCCCTTGTGAGCCTACAAACCCCATCGATAGATTCCGTTCCTGCCACGGTCGATCCCGTGGTCCGGATCGCAGTCCGGAATTGTCCAGTGAGCTGAAAAGCGCCAGCGCTCCCAGCGAAGGCGCTTTTTATCGCCTGCTGCTTGGCGCAGCTATGGCGAACCGTGCGGGGCAGGCTTCTGCCTGGCCGGGTTATTGCTCACACCGACAACCGGTACTGCGACCCCGCACGGTCCGCCGCCCTTTCCGGGCGGGCGGCTCCTTCCTCCGAAACAGGAGCAACGGAAATGCCTAAACACCCACTGTTCGTTGTACGTGCCTTGCTGTCCTCCCTCCCCTTCGCCTCCATCCCGGAGGTGCGTCATGCCTGATCGCAAGCTGGTACCGCTGCAATCCCAGGCCTTCGATGGCGTGCTGTATGTCGACCTTTCCGCCCCTGCGGAGCATCTCTACGACGTGGCCGAGCGCCGGCTGAACGCGCTGGAGGACCTGCTGCGGGTGCTGGAGGTGCACGAAGGCCACGATGTGCTGGTGCATGAAACGGCGCGGGTCGCCTCCGCCCTGGTGCCGCTGGTGGGCGAAGCGCGGCAGTTGTACGAGCTGGCGCGCAAGCGCGCACTGGCCCCCGCCAACGCGTAACCCCGCTCCACTACCTGACCAGGCCGGCGCCCGTGCCAACGGGGCCGGCCTTTTTCGTGCGGGCTCAGTCGCGGTCGGGCGCGCCCAGCGGGAACAGCGGGCGGTAGGGCCGGGCCTCGTCCACCGCCCTGGCGAACGAGGGGCGCGCCAGCAGGCGGGCGCGGTAGGCGCGCAGGGTCGGGTAGGTTTCGCCGATGGGGTGCGTCCAGTCGGCGTAGAACAGCGCGGGCGCGGCCGCGCAGTCGGCCAGGGTGAAGGCTTCGCCCGCGGCCCAGGTGCGGCCCGGCAGTTGGCCTTCCAGCCAGGCGTAGGCGCGTTCGAGCTTTTCCACCGCGTCGGCCAGGGCTTCCTGGCGCTTGGTCGCGTCGCCCGTCAGCGCGCCGCCCACGGCATGTTGCACCGGCGTCATCACGTGCAGGTCGAAGAAGCGGTCGAGAAAGCGCACGTCCAGGGCCGCCAGCGGGTCGTCCGGCAGCCAGCGCACGGGGCCGCCGTGGGTGAGCTGCAGGTATTCGATGATGATGCTGCTCTCGGCAAGGCTGCGCTCGCCGTCCAGCAATAGCGGGAACTTGCCCAGCGGCCATAGCCGCAACCACTGCGCCGCGTGCTGCGGCGTGTCGGGGCCGATGCAGCGGAATTCGAAGGGCGTCTGGTTCTCGTACATCGCCATCAGCACCTTCTGGGTGTACGAGGAAAACGGGTGACCGTAGAGCACGAGCGCCATGGCGGACCGCCTGTTTACCGAGGGGACAGAGGGCAAGTGGTAGCACAGCCGCCCGGCCCGCGCCGCGAATCCGACGGCCGACCTCACCGCCGCCCGGCGGGTGGGTCCTTGCAAGTTTCCGCCCAGCGTATATACGAAACGGTATGGCCCGGCTGCCCCTGGCATGCATCGCCCTGTCGCTGCCGATGATCAGGCGTCATGGATCATCCCCCCTTGCTGTCCCGAACGGAGAAGGCGCTTCGCCGCAGACGGTGGAATCCGCCTGAGCCATCGCCCGCCCCGCTACGGCCCGACAGGGAGATCGACCATGCAACAGCAACCGATGAAGGCACCCTTCTACCCAATCATCTACGTGCGCGGCTACGCCATGAGCCGCGGCGAGATCGACGAGACCACCGCTGACCCCTTCTGCGGCTTCAACCTGGGCTCCACGGTGATGCGCGCGGTGGCCACCGCGGGCGCGCCGCCGCGCAAGTTCGTGTTCGAATCGCCGGTGATCCGCCTGGCCAGCCAGTTCGGCTACGGCGACGTGTACGAGGATGGCTATGACATCCTCGACCCCAACTGGCTGACGCAGAAGAACAACAAGCTGGCCGCCCGCTCCATCGTCATCTACCGCTACTACGACCCGGCCTCCACGCTGCTGGGCGTCGGCAAGACGCCCAGCATGGAGCAGTTCGGCCAGGGCCTGAGCGAGCTGATCCTGCACCTGCGCGACCTGGCCTTCGCCAACCCGGCCAACGAGCTGGCGAAGAAGGAAGACTTCCGCTGCCATCTGGTGGCGCACTCCATGGGTGGGCTGGTGTGCCGCACCTTCCTGCAGAACCCGGCCTGCGGTTCGGACGATGCCCGCCGGGCGGTGGACAAGTTCTTCACCTACGCCACGCCACACAACGGCATCGACGTCGCAGGCCTCAATGTCCCGGCCTTTTCGCTACCGTTCGACATCGACAACTTCAACCGTGACAAGCGCATGCGCGAATACCTGCGCCTGCCCAAGCTGCCGAAGGGCTACGACAAGGTCGACCTGCTGCCCGAAAGCGCCCTGCCCTCCAGCCGCGTGTTCTGCATGGTGGGCACCAACCGCAGCGACTACGAGGTGGCCGCGGGCCTGTCGCGCACCTTCGTCGGCCACGGCAGCGACGGCCTGGTGCGCATCGAGAACGCCACGCTGCACGGCCTGAACGCCGACGGCACGCTCGGCGAGGAATGCGCCAAGGCATTCGCCTACCGCGCGCATTCCGGCTTCTTCGGCATCGTCAACAGCGAGGAGAGTTTCCAGAACCTGGTGCGCTTCCTGTTCGGCAACGTGCGCGTCGACATCTGGCTGGACATCGACGAGCTGCGCCTGCCCAAGGAGGTGCTCGACGCCGCCAAGGGCGACCCGGTCAACGCGCTCTACCAGATCGAGCTGCTGGCCTCGCCGCGCAGCAAGCCCTGGTACCTGTCGCGGCGCACGGCGGAAGAGGATTCCGCGGCCTGCCTCACCCAGGCGGACTGGAAGCCGGGCACGCAGTTGTACCTGTCCAGCGTGTTCCTCGCCGAATTCGGCAAGGTCGACCCCGAACTGCCCGGCCTGGCCTACAGCCTCACCCTCGGCGTGCGGGTGCCGGACTACGAGATCGACAAGCGCTTCTGGCCCAACAGCCACTACGAAGGCAGCTACCTGTACCGCGACACCGTGATCATCCAGCTGGAGCGCCCCACCGACGGCAGCGACCAGTGGACCATCCGCTACGCCTGGCAGAACACCGGGATGAACACCGCGACCATCCCGCTGCAGGCCAAGGAGCTGGACGGCAGCGGCATCCAGGTGCTGCTGCCGATCGACAGCGACGTCCACGGCAACCCCGACGCCGCCGCCATCAAGGGGCAGGTGCGGTTGATGGTCTCGACCTGGAACCCGGAGGGCAGTTGGCCCTGACGGTCGGCTGCACAAATCTTCCAGACGCCGCCCGCCCGCGCGGTATCCTGAACGACTCGCGGGCGCGGCGGAGGCGCGGCATGTACAGCGACAACTGGATCGACCTGGCGCAGGATGCCGACACCGGCATCGAGACGCTGCGCGCCCATTTCAAGGGCCACGCCTACGATCCGCACTGGCACGACGCCTACCTGATCGGCTTCACCGAGACCGGCGTGCAGCAGTTCCGCTGCCGCCAGGCGCGCAACGTCAGCACGCCGGGCAAGGTGTTCTTCCTCGAACCCGGGGAGATCCACGACGGCGACGCGCCCACCGCCGGCGGCTTCACCTACCGCATGCTCTACCTCGACCCGCAGTGGCTGGAGCGCGAAGTGGGCGCGCTGTTCGAGGAGGCCCCGGCCGATTGCCAGTTGAGCGTGCCCCAGGTGCTGTTCGACGACACGCGCATGGCCGCCGCCATCGACGCCGCCTTCCAGGCCGTGCATGGCCAGGACCTGCGCATCGTGCGCCAGGCGGCCCTCGACGAGTTGCTCGGCGGCCTCACCCAACGCCTGCACTGGCGCAAGCGCATCGACGACCACCCGCGCCTGCCTCTGGTGGCCCTGCGCGCCCGGGACTACCTGCACGCCAACCTGATGCAGGACATCGACCTCGACGACCTGGCCCGCGCCGCCGGCTGCGACCGTTTCCGCCTCAGCCGCGCGTTCAAGGAGGCCTTCGGCCTGCCGCCGCACGCGTACCTGATCCAGCTGCGCCTGGCCCGCGCACGCCAGTTGCTGGGCCGCGGCCTGGCTCCGGCGCAGGTTGCAGCCGACCTCGGTTTCGCCGACCAGAGCCATCTGGGGCGCTGGTTCCGCCGCGCCTATGGCGTTACCCCGGCGTACTACCGGCAGCGCTGCTCAAAGCTTCCAGACTGACGGCCGGGCCGCGGCGAGGATAGCGGCTCCACGTCCCACGGAGCCCTTGTCATGATCCAGGCCCTGCAGCAATGGCTGCCCTTCCTGCTGTTCGCTTTCGTCGCCGCCATCACCCCCGGGCCGACCAACCTGCTGATCTTCAGCAACAGCGCCCGCCACGGCTGGAGCGCGGCGCTGCCCATCGTCTTCGGCGGCTGCGGCGGCGCGGCGCTGGTGGTGCTGGCGGTGGGCAGCGGCCTGGGCGAGTTGCTCGCCGGGCGGCCGCAGGTGCAGGGCATCATGGCCGCCGCCGGGGTGCTGTGGCTGACCTGGCTGGCCTGGCAGATCTGGAGCAGCCCGCCGCCTGGCCTGGAAAGCGCCGTGCCGGCACGGCGCGTCGGCCTGCTGGATGCGGCGCTGCTGCAACTGGTGAACCCGAAGAACTGGACGGTGGCCCTGGCGGTGATCGGCGTCTATGCCGGCCAGGGCGACGACCGCCTGTTGCGCATCCAGTTGATGTCGCTGTTATTCTTCATGGTTGGCGTGCCTTGCCTGAGCGCCTGGGCCGGGCTCGGCGCCGGCAGTGCGCGGTTGTTGCGCTCGCCGCGGGCGTTGCAGCGGTTGAATCGGGGGTTGGCGGTGCTTCTGGTGCTGTCGGCTTGGGCTGGGGTTTTGTAGGAGGGGCTGAGCGGACCACCACAGGCAGGCCTGTGGTGTGTGGCCTGAAGAGCGCCCTCTCCCTAACCCTCTCCCTGAAGGGAGAGGGGACCGTTCGGAGTGCGTTGGTGTTTCGGCGTTAGATGGCTAGGTGGGGAAAGCCCGAGCGCCGATGTCATTCCCACTGTAGGAGCGCGCCCTGCGCGCGAATCGCGGGCAAGGCCCGCTCCGGTTCCGGGAAGCACTGCTCTTCGTAGGATGGGTTGAGCTTGCGATACCCATGCTGCCGTGGTGATGGGTATCGCTTCGCTCAACGCCATCCTACGAAAAGCACCTCGGCACAAGACAGTTGCTCCTACCATACCGGTGCGCATGGCTTCTCGTAGGAGCGAATCGAGCGAGCAGGCCTGCGGCCCCCTCACCCTAACCCTCTCCCGGAGGGAGAGGGGACCGTTCGGCGTGCGCGGGTGTTTCGGCGTTAGCCGGCAACTACGGGATTCCCAACTGACTCCATCTCCCTTCTCGGCACGGACTAGCCCCCTCTCCCTCCGGGAGAGGGCTGGGGTGAGGGAAAAACCCGAGCGCCGATGTCACACCCATGCAGCCACCTACCAGCGATAACGCAGCAACCGACCGATACGACCCAGGGTGGGCCAGCGCTGCATCAGTTGCACGAATGCGCGGGACGACCAGGCCATCCGCCGGCATTCCTCGGGGGTGTAGGTGAGGCGCTCCTCGACCAGTTGCAGGCCTGGCACCAACGCCTCCAGTTCCTTGGGCTCGTCCAGTGCCCAGTGCACCCGGGCGCCGCGTGCCCAGAAGGGCAGGAACAGCCCCAGCATGCGGATGCCGAAGCGGTTGTAGCCGTCGAAGATCAGCTCGCCCTGGGGGAAGCGCGCCAGCAAGCCGCGCAGCAATGCGCTCACCTCCGCTTCGCGCAGGTAGGGCATCAGGCCTTCGGCGACGATCAGCAGCGGGCGGCCGGTGGGCAGCGCGTCGAGCCAGGACGGGTCGCCCATGGCGCCGGGCAGCAGGGTGCAGCCTTCGCGCGCCGGGTATACCTCGCTGCGCAGCGCCAGCACGTCCGGGTAGTCCACTTCGAACCAGGCCACGCTGGGCGGCGGGTCAAGGCGGAACACCCGGCTGTCCAGGCCGCAGCCCAGGTGCGCCACGCAGGCGTCGGGGTGGGCGGCGAGGAATTCGGCGGCCCAGCGGTCGAGCTTCCAGGCGCGCAGGGCGATGCCGACGTAGCTGCTGCGGCCCAGGCGGAAGCGCGCGAAGTCGTAGTCCAGGCGCGCCAGCGCGGCGGCCGCGAAGCGGTCCTGCAGCAACGAATCGGGCAGACGGCTTTCCATGGCCTTGGCGTAGAAGGTGATCAGCAGGGTTTCCTTGACCCCGCCGAGCTGGACGCGTGGCATTGGCGGCTCCCGGGGCGGACGACGGCACCGCCCTCCCCCGCAAGCCTAGGACCGCTTCCGCCGATGCCGCAAGCGCAGCGGCGCCGTCGGCTCAGCGCAATTGCAGGCGAGCCCAGTCCCGCGGGGCGATCTCGCCGGCCAGTTGCAGGCCGCCGCGGGCGTCGCTGAACAGCACCAGCGAGGTGCCGTAGCCGGGGGTTTCCAGGTCCCGGTGGCTGAGCGCCTGGGCCAGTTGCTCCATGCATTCGCTGTGGGTGACCAGGATCAGGTTGCGGTGGCTGGCCTTGTGTTCCAGCACGTGGTTGAGCAGGTTGCCGGTGCAGTCGGCGACCCAGGCCTGGCCCAGGGTGCCGTCGCCGAACATCAGGCTGGCGGTCTGCAGGGTGCGCGTCAGCGGGCTGGCGTAGACGTCGGCGTTGTCCAGACCGAAGCGGCTGCGGTAGTCGTCGCCCAGGGCCGTGGCCAGCGCCCCGCCGCGCACCGTGATGCCGTCCTCGGCGCCCAGGCAGGGGGCGTCGGAGCGGTCGCAGCGTTCGGCGTGGCGCACCAGCACCACCACCTCGCCCAGGCGCCAGTGGCGGGCCAGGTCGTCCTCGCCCGGCAGCGGCGGGCGCTGCGCCGCGACGCTGGCCGCGCCGCACAGGGCCACGGCCAGCAGGCCGAGCAGCCCGCAGGCCAGGGCCATTACCCGTCCGGATGGACGCCGCCAGGTTTCCGGAATCTGCCTCACTTCGCCACAGGCCTCGCGCTCGATGGTTCGGAACGCACCCGGCACGCTGCCGGATGCTGGCCGCCATCCTGCACGGGCGAAGGTGAAAACTCCGCGAGGCGAATGTGAGGATTTCGTTGAGCGCCGGCCGCCGCTCGGGAGGCCAACGCTCCGCAGGGCCAGGGCCGTCGGCGGGCCCTGGCCGGGCGGGGGTCAGTCGCTGATGCCCTGGATGTCGTTGAAGGTGGACAGCAGGGTGTTCAGCGAGTCCAGGCTGCGGTCCTTGTCCGGGGACTTGGCGTGCAGTTCCCGCACCGCGCCCTCGACCGCCGCGTTGGCGGCCTTCCAGTCCTCCGGGCTCTTGCGCTTGAGCTCGGCGGCGGCGGCGCGCCACTTGGCCTGCAGGGCGTCGACCTTGGCCCGGGCGGTGGCGAAGTCGTCGGCGCCCACCGCGTCGAGCGACTCCTCGGCCAGGCGGCCGTATTCGCTGAGGTCGCCCAGCGGGCCCTGCTGGTCGTCGGCCTCCATGCCGCTGGGCGGTGCGGCGTCCTCGGCCCAGGCCGGGTTGTGTGCGACCGGAACAACAGCAACCAGCAGCGCCGCCAGCGCTGCCGCCAATACCGTCCGCGAGGAAGAACTCATCGTCTGGCTCCTTAGGCTGGCCAATGTGACTTCGAGGAGTGTAGAGGCTGGACGGTCAAATTTGCAGCCACCGGGCACGGCCTCGGCAAACCGGGAACGCCATCGAGAAAACCCTCATCAAGGAATTTCCCTACAGCACATAACGCTCAGCTCCCACGAGCCGGATCGATAGTCTTCCCGCCGTCATGGCGTTTGCCATGACAGGGTGTCGCAACCCAAAGGTCCTTCAGCACAGCAGCAGCATTCAAAGCAAAGGCGCTACCTGCGCCTAGCGTTTGCCTTGGTCATGGCTGGCCGTGCAGGGCAGGCTTCCGCCTGGCCGGATTCTCCTTGGACCTCCGGTTTGCGACCCCTGCACGGCTCGCCGCCCTCCGTGTCGCAACGGAAGCGGCGGGTTCCATCCGGTCCAAGGAGCGTAAGGAAATGCACCAGTTCCCTTCCAAGCCCGCGCCCCTCCGCGCGAAGAACGCCCGCCCGGGCATTCAAGAGCCTTTCAGGATTCGTGAGTTCAAACCCCTTCCGGAAAGCTCGCAGGCCTTCTCCGAAGTGCTTTACATCGACACGCTGGCTCCCTCGACGCAGTTGCTCGACACCGCCCTGCAGCGCCTGCGGGCGCTCGGCGGCGTGCTCGACCTGCTGGAGGAGCACCCCGCCGCCAGTGCCTCGCAGTGGGACCTGGCGCGCTGGAGCGCGACGTTGCGCATGCTCCACGCCGACACCCAGGCACTGCTCGAGGCTGCGCACCAGCGCACCCACGAGGAACGCCCGGAGTAACCGGCCCCCGCCGCGCCCGCCTCAGCGGCTGGTCTGCAGGCGGCGGCGCGCGGCGTGGCGTTCCAGGGCCAGGTCGATCAACCGGCTGACCAGTTCGCTGTAGCTCATGCCGGCGGCCTGCCAGAGCTTGGGGTACATGCTGATGCGGGTGAAGCCGGGCAGCGAGTTGAGTTCGTTGACCAGCACCTGGCCATCGCCGGTGAGGAACACGTCGACCCGCGCCAGGCCCGAGCAGCCCAGCACCTGGAAGGCTTCCACGGCGAGCTGGCGGATGCGCTCGCAGGCCGCGGCATCGATGTCCGCCGGCACCACCACCCGGGCGGCGTCTTCGTCGATGTACTTGCTGTCGTAGGAATAGAAGCCCCCACGCACCACGATCTCGCCACAGCCGCTGGCGATGGGCTCGTCGTTGCCGAGCACCGCGCACTCGATCTCGCGGCCGTTCACCGCGGCCTCCACCAGCACCTTGTCGTCGAAGGCCAGGGCCTGTTGCACGGCGGCGACGTAGCCGGCCTCGTCCTCGACCTTGCTGACACCCACCGAGGAACCCAGGTTGGCCGGCTTGACGAACAGCGGCAGGCCCAGTTGGCGCTGCGCCTCGGCGAAGGGCGTGCGCGCGGCGGTGGCGCGGGTCAGGGTGATGAAGGGGGTGATGGCGATGCCGGCGTCGCGCAGCAGGCGCTTGCTCACGTCCTTGTCCATGCAGATGGCCGAGCCGAGCACGTCGGCGCCGACGAAGGGGATGTCGGCCATGCGCAGCAGGCCCTGCAGGCAGCCGTCCTCGCCCTGGGTGCCGTGGACGATGGGGAAGATCACGTCGACGTGGTCGAGCAACTGCCGGCTACCGGTTTCCACCAGTTGCCGCTCGGCCTTGCCAGGCACCACGGCCAGCTCGCGGTTGGAGCGATTGAGCGCGATCAGCGCCGGGTTCTCCTGGTTGAGCAGGTAGTCGGAGGCGTCGTTCAGGTGCCAGCGGCCGTCCTTGTCGATGCCGATCAACACTGGCTCGAACCGCGAGCGGTCCAGGGCATCGACTATGTTCTTCGCCGACTGCAGCGATACCTCGTGCTCCGCCGAACGCCCACCGAAAATCACCCCGACACGCAACTTGCCCATGACTGCCTCCAGCTTGCTGATGGGCGCTTCTTATCATGGTGGGGGGGATTTTTATAGGAGCGGTGGTCGGGTGAGAGAGCTTGCGGAGGGTGCCTACCGGGTACGTGGGTGCTCGGGCTTGGCTCCGCTCCCTCTCCCTAACCCTCTCCCTGAAGGGAGAGGGGACCGTTTGGAGTGCGTGGGTATTCCTGAGTCAGCCGGCAGCACCGAAGGTTTCCGGCTGGAACCATTCCTCCTCTCGGCACGGACAAGCCCCCTCTCCCTTCAGGGCGGGGCGCGCAGCCGAGGGCTGGGGAGAGGGCGCTCTTGAACACAGCACCTATGCCGCCGGCAAACACCATTCGCGAGCAAACTCGCTTACGAAAAGCTGAAAGCTGAAAGCTGAAAGCCAGAAAGCCAGAAAGCCAGAAAGCCAGAAAGCCAGAAAGCCAAAAGCACGGACAGCCGGAAAAGCCGAAAAGCCAGCCCAGCCTCAAACCACCGCCAGGTGCATCTTGCGCCTTGGCGGCGGGAAGGCCGCGTCCAGCTTCGCCAGGTCCTCCCCATCCAGCCGCAGCTGCAGCGCCGCCGCATTGTCGCGGACATGCACAGCCTCCACCGCCTTGGGAATGGCGATCACCCCTTCCTGGCGGATCAGCCATGCCAGGGCCACCCGCGCCGGTGTCGCGCCGTGGCGTTCGGCCACTTCGCGCAGGGTGGCGTTGCGCAGCAGGCGGCCGCCCTGGCCGACCGGGCAGTAGGCCATCAGCGGCATGCGCTGTTCCTGGCACCAGGGCAGCAGGTCCCATTCGATGCCGCGTTCTTCCAGGCTGTATTGCACCTGGTTGGTGGCGCAGTGCAGGGCGCCCAGTTCCCGCATGTCGTCGAGGTCGAAGTTGGAGACGCCCCAGCGGCGAATCTTGCCGTCCTGGCGCAGGCGTTCGAAGGCCTCGACGGTTTCCTCCAGTGGGTACTGGCCGCGCCAGTGCAGCAGGTAGAGGTCCAGGCAGTCGGTGCCCAGGCGCTTCAGGCTGCGCTCGCAGGCCGCCGGCACGCCGCGGGCGCTGGCGTTGTGCGGGTAGACCTTGCTGACCAGGAAGACCTGCTCGCGCAGGCCGCGGATGGCTTCGCCGACCACCTCTTCCGAGCCGCCCTCGCCGTACATCTCGGCGGTGTCGATCAGCGTCAGGCCCAGCTCGATGCCTTCGCGCAGGGCCGCCACCTCGCGCTTGCGCGCCGCCCTGTCCTCGCCCAGACGCCAGGTGCCCTGGCCGATGGCCGGGACGTAGGCGCCATCGGCGAATACCACCTCTTTCATGCCTTGCTCCTTCTTCGTTCAATGCCAGGGGTCGTAGGTGCCGAAGCTCCACACGTGGCCCTCGGGGTCGCGGCAGGTGAAACCCTGGCCGCCGTAGTCCTCGTCGCGGATGTCGATGACCATCCGCGCGCCGGCGTCCAGCGCGCGGCGGTACAGGGCCTCGGCGTCGGGCACCAGCAGGTACAGGCTCTGGGTGCAGCCGCCGACGTCCTCGGGCCGGCGCATCAGCCGGCCATACTCGTTGTCCACCGCCGAGCCCAGCATCAGCATGCCGCTGCCGTCGGGCAGGCACAGCTGGGCATGGGCCACGCCGCCTTCGCCGTCGTCCACCACCAGTTGGCGGACGAAGCCGAAGGTGTCGCACAACCATTGGATGGCCGCCGGCGCGTCGCGGTAGCGCAGGCAGGGGATCAGGCGGGGATGGCTGGCCATGGCGGTCTCCTCGTGGCGCTGGGGCCCACACAGCATAGACCGCGCCCCGTCACAGGCGCAGGCGCCAGCGGCCGTTGCGGACCAGGCGCAGCACGCCCAGCGGTTCGACGTCGATGGCGTTGAACGCCGCCGCATCGGCCCGCAGCACGTGCAGCGCGGCGGCGCGCAGCACCGCGGGATGGCTGACGACGATGAAGTGGCCGTCCTCGTCGAAGGCATCGAGCCAGGCGCCCACGCGCTCGCACAACTGCACCTGGGATTCGCCGCCGTGGGGCGCGGCGACGGGGTCCGTCAGCCAGGCGGCCAGGTCCTGCGCTGCCGTGGCCTGAAGGGCCTCCAGGCTTTGTCCGCGCCAGGCGCCGTAGTCGCAGTCGCGCAGGGCTTCCACCAGCTGCGGCTCGGCGCCCCAGGCGGCGGCGGTCTGCCGGGCGCGCAGCTCGGGGGCGCAGAGCACCCGGCGCGGCGCCTTGAGCCCGGCGCGACGCTCGGCCAGGCGTTCGTCCTGGCCCGGCTCCAATGGCTCGTCGGCCTGGGCGAAGCAGCCCTGGCGCTGGGCGGCGGTGCGCCCGTGGCAGACGAAGCTCAGGCGGCTCGGCATCGAATTCTCTCCCATTCGCAGGCGCCGGGGTTTACACTGCCCGACGCTCTCGTAGCACTTTGTTACTTGGAAGGAAGCCGGTGAAAACCCGGCACGGTCGCGCCACTGTATTCGGTCCCGGCACCGAGAGTCAGACCCTTCCCCACAAAACGAACCGCCAACCGTTTCAGGACGCGCAATCCTAGGAGGTTTCCATGGCTCATTCAGCCACCCACGCCGATACCGGCACATCGCTCCCCGTCATCCCGCTTTCCGAGCTGCTGCCCTGGGCCATCTTCGGCGGCCTGCTGCTGCTCCTGGCGCTGTACTTCGTCGGCGCCGAACAGGGCGCCACCTCGATGTTCAAGGGCATGTACGTGCACGAATTCGTCCACGACGGCCGCCACCTGCTGGGCTTCCCCTGCCACTGACCCGGGGACTCCCTGACATGACTGGAAAACTCCTGCTGCGCGGGATGCTCGTCGGCGTCCTGGCGGGCCTGATCGTCTTCGCGTTCGCCTTCGTCTTCGGCGAGCCCCAGGTGGACCGCGCCATCGCCTTCGAAGAACAGATGTCGGCCCTGCACGAGGCCGAGGAAGCCACCAGCGGCGGCGCCGCCCACGACCACGAGGAAGAGCTGGTCAGCCGCGAGGTCCAGGCCAGCTTCGGCCTGCTCACCGGCGTGGTGGTCTACGGCGCCGCCATGGGCGGGCTGTTCGCCCTGGTGTTCGCCTACGGCCTGGGCCGCACCGGGCGCCTGAGCCCGCGCGCGCTGAGCGCACTGCTGGCCCTGGCGGCCTTCGTCGCCCTATACCTGGTGCCGAGCCTGAAATACCCGGCCAACCCGCCGTCGGTGGGCGACCCGGAGAGCATCCGCCAGCGCACCGCGCTGTTCTTCCTGATGATCGCGCTGTCCATCGCCGCCGCCGTCATCTCGCTGAACCTGGGCCGCCGCCTGCTCGCCGAGCACGGCGCCTGGACCGGCGCCGTCGCCGGCATCGCCGTGTACCTGGGCATCTGCGCCGTCGCCGGCCTGCTGTTCCCGGCCGTGCGCGAAGTGCCGGCGGACTTCCCGGCCGACCTGCTGTGGCAGTTCCGCCTGGTGTCCCTGGGCATCCAGGCGATCCTCTGGAGCACCGTCGGGCTGGTGTTCGGCTGGTGGATCGAATCCCGGCCGCTGAGTCAATCGCTCATAGGAAAGGCCTGACCGCCTCCGGCCAGCCATTTTCCGCCGCGGGTCCCGTCATCGGGACCCGCTTTCCTACCCCGCCATCTCCCCGCTTTTTCCAGACACCCTCCCCCATCGGCACTGTAGACAAAGCCGTCGATTCTTGAGGCCTGCAAGGCCTACATCGACCTACAAAAAACACCTTCTCGATCTGGCGAATAAGCCTACGAACCCAGCAGCAGTTTCAGATAGTTCAACTTGGTCATTCCTGGGGAAAATTTCCGCAATTCCCTTAGCGAGGCCAAGACCATGCCGCATCACAAGCTCAAGTACGTCCTAGCCACCGCCTTCGCCCTGCCCCTGAGCCAGGCCGCGGCGGACATCAAGGGCCAGGTGGGTGTCGTCCTGGAGGTTTCCAAAGGCTGCCAGGTGACCCAGGGCAGCGCCTCCAGCGAAGGCATCCTCAACTTCGGTACGCTCAACTTCCCCCGGACCAGCCCGACCTGGACCCGCGCGCTCAAGGCACGCCTGGCCGGCCCGGACGGCAACAGCCTTCAGGTCACCTGCGACCCGGTCACCACTTTCTTCAATGTCATCATCGACGGCGGCCTGCGCGGTGACCGCTCACTGCTCAACGGCAGCGGCACCGACACGGTCAGCTACTTGCTGTACCGGGACTCCGCCGGCAAGAGCCCCTATGTCATCAACAGAGGGGCAACCTTCAGGGTTCCCGCCGACGGCAAGGCCGTGGATGTGCCGATCTACGGCACCATCGCACCGAACGCCAACGCCAAGGGCAGCGGCGTCTACAGGGACACGCTGACCCTCACCCTGGAATTCTGAGGCCGCTGCCGCAATCGCCCAGGGCGAAACCGGCCGGTCCTTCCCCGCCATGACGCTTCCTCACCTGCTGCCTCGCGCCGCGGCGACCGGGCTGGCCCTGCTGCTAGCCAGCCTGCTGCAGGCGCCGGGCAGCGATGCCGCCACCCGGGCCGGCTTCCGCGTCTCCGCCAGCGTTACCCAGGGCTGCCTGGTCAACCATGCGCCGCCCGGCAACGGCGGCAACCTGGGCAACCTCGGCCGCTTGGACTTCGGCCGCCATCCGGCCACTTCCACGGCCAGGATCGGCGCCCAGCTGACGCCCAATGGCGCCATCACTCTCGCCTGCACCCCCGGCATCGCCCTGCGTATGACGGTCGATGGCGGCCAGCACGCCACCGGTGGCCTGCGCCACCTTGGCGCGGGCAACGCGCGGCTGGCCTATCGCCTGTACGCCGATGCCGGCCTCAGCCGGGAAATCCCCATCGGCGGCAACCTGAGCATCGACTACGGCAACCCCGACGACATCCGCCTGCCGATCCATGCCGCCCTCCAGTTGCCCGGCAACCAGTCCGCCGGGCGTTACCAGGACCGGCTCACCGTGACCCTGTCATGGTGAGCGCGCCAGGAGCCCCGTGATGCCCTTGCCCGATACCCGCCTGCGCTTCGTCGCGGCCCTGCTCGCCGCCCTCGCCCTGCCGGCCGCCACAGCCCGCGCCGCCAGCTCGATCCTGATCTGGCCGATCGACCCGGTGCTGGAACACGACCAGCGGGCCAGCGCGCTCTGGCTGGAAAACCGCGGCGCCCAGCCGGCCCAGTTGCAACTGCGCATCTTCGCCTGGAGCCAGGCCGGCGGCGAGGAGCACTTCCAGGCGCAGCGCGAGGTGGTCGGCAGCCCGCCGATGCTGCGCATCCCGGCGGGGGCCAGGCAACTGGTGCGCCTCACCCGCCTGGCGCCGACCGCCCCCGGCAGCGAGCGCGCCTACCGCATCGTCATCGACGAGATTCCCGCGCCGCAGGCCCAGCAGCCAGCGGCCGAGGGCAGCGACATCCGCTTCCAGCTGCGCTATTCGGTACCGCTGTTCCTCTACGGCGACGGGCTCGGCGCGAAGGACGCGACGGCCGCGCGGCTGGACTGGCGCCTGGTCGACGAAGGCGGCCGCACCTACCTGGAGGTGCGCAACCGCGGCGCGGTGCATGTCCGCCTGACGCGGGCGGCCATCGAACAGGGCGACGGTACCCTGCCGGTGGGCGACGACCTGCTCGGCTACGTGCTGGCCGGCAGCGCCATGCGCTGGCCAATGCCGCGCAAGCCCGCCAGCGGCGGGCGCCTGTGGGCCGAGATCAATGGCGTGCGCGGCGAGATTCCCGCCGCGGCGCCCTGAAGCATGGGCAGGCAGACGCGCCCCTGGCTGCCGCTGCTCACCGGCGCCACCCTGCTGTTCGAGGCGGAACGCCTGTCGAGTGCGCCGCTGCCACCGCCGCCCCGGGATGCGGGCGCCCTGTCCGACGACCAGCAACTCTACCTGGAGCTGCTGGTGAACCTGCGCACGAGCGGCCAGGTGGTGGCGGTGACGTTGCGCCAGGGCCGCTTCTGGGTCGAGGCCGCCGACCTGCGCGCGGCCGGCCTGCCGGTGCCGCGCGGCGGCCAGGTCGACGTCGGCGGCCTGCCCGGCGTCGAGGTGCGCTACGAGGCCGCCAGCCAGCGCCTGCTGCTGCAGGTGCCGCCGCAGTGGTTGCCCGAGCAGCAGCTCGGCCAGGCGCGCGCCACCGGCTACGTGCCGGCACGCAGCAGCTTCGGCGCTCTGCTCAACTACCAGTTCTACGCCAGCAGCCCGCGACGCGGCCAGGATACGAGCACGGCCTGGGCCGACCTGCGCCTGTTCGGCGGCTTCGGCGTCTTCAGCCACAGCGGCGTCTACCAGCAGGTCCATGGCGGTTCGGCACAGCCCAGCCGCTACCTGCGCTACGACAGCAACTGGCGCTACGACGACGAGGAACGCCTGCTGACCTACGAGGCCGGCGACCTGGTCAGCCGCTCCCTGGCCTGGAGCACGCCGGTGCGCCTGGGCGGGCTGCAGTTGTCGCGCAACTTCGCCATCCGCCCCGACGTGCTGACCTACCCGCTGCCGCGCTTCGCCGGCGAAGCGGCGTTGCCCAGCACCCTGGACCTGTTCATCGACGGCTACCGCAACGGCCGCTTCGAACTGCAGCCCGGCCCCTTCAGCATCGGCAACCTGCCCTACATCAACGGCGCCGGCCAGGCGGTGCTGCAGACCACCGACGCCCTGGGCCGCCAGATCTCCACCAGCGTGCCCTTCTACGTCAGCAGCGACCTGCTGCGCCCGGGCCTGAGCGACTTCTCCCTGGGCCTGGGCAACCTCCGGCGCGGCTATGGCCAGGACAACTTCGCCTACGGGCCAGGCGCCTTCACCGGCGCCCTGCGCCACGGCCTGAGCGACACCTTCACCCTGGAGGCCCAGGCCGAAGCCGCCGCCGGCCTCGCCCAGGCCGGCCTGGGCGGCATGCTGCGCCTGGGCACCCTGGGCGTGCTCAACGGCGCCATCAGCCACGGCCAGCACGGCGGCGACGGCGGAAGGCAGCTGAGCTTCGGCTACCAGTACAACGCGCGGCGCTTCAGCTTCACCGTGCAACGCCTGCAGCGCGATGCCGACTACAGCGACCTGGCCCGCTACGACGACACCCGGCAGCGCCCCCGGCGCCGCCAGGACGACGACGATGACCGCTACTGGCGCCTACGCCCCAGCCGCAGCAGCACCCAGGCCACCGCCAGCGTGACGCTGGACGACTGGGGCAGCCTGGGCGCCGGCTATTTCGACGTCGAGGCCGGCGACGGCAGCCGCACCCGCCTGCTCAACCTGTCCTGGAGCCGGCCGCTGTGGGGCGATGCCAGCCTCTACCTGTCCGCCAACCGCGAGCTGGGCAACGGCAAATGGAGCAGCGCCGTGCAACTGGTGGTGCCGTTCGACCTGCGCGGCACCCTCAGCGTCGGCGTCGAACGCAGCGCCAGCGGGGACGGTAGCCGCCGCGTCGACTACAGCGAGTCGGCGCCCAGCGAGGGCGGTTTCGGCTGGAACCTCGGCTACGTCGACAACGGCCGGGCCGACGACTGGCGCCATGCCGCGCTGAACTGGCGCGGCGACCGCCTGCAGCTCCAGGGCGGCGTCTATGGCAGCGCGCGGGAGCAGACCCACTGGGCCGACGCCAGCGGTTCGCTGGCCTGGATGGACGGCGCGCTGTTCCCCGCCAACCGCGTGCACGACGCCTTCGTGCTGGTCAGCACCGACGGCCAGGCCGGCGTTCCGGTGCGCTACGAGAACCAGCTGGTCGGCCACACCAACGCCGACGGTCACCTGCTGGTGCCCTGGAGCAGCGCCTACTACGCCGGCAAGTACGAGATCGACCCGCTGGGCCTGGCCTCCAACGTCGTGGCGCCGCTGGTGGAGCAGCGCGTGGCGGTGCGCTCCGGCAGCGGCTACCTGCTGCGCTTCCCGTTGCAGCGGGTGCTGGCCGCCAGCCTGCTGCTGCACGACAGCCACGGCCGGCCGCTGCCGATCGGCGCCCAGGCCCGCGTCAACGGTGGCCCGCCGGTGCCGGTGGGCTGGGACGGGCTGGTCTACCTGGAACACCTGCAGGCGCACAACCGCCTGCGCGTAAGCCTGCCCGACGGCCAGGCCTGCAGCCTGGTCTTCGACCTCGACCCGCAGGCCGAAGAACTGGCGCAGCTGGGCCCGTTGCCCTGCCGCTGAACCCCGGAGTCGACCATGACCATACCGCGCTACCTGCTCCCCCTCCTGGCCCTGGCGCCACTCACCGGCCTGGCCCATACCGTGACCGAGCAATGCAAACCCAACCCCGGCAACGCGAGCTTCGGCACCCACGGCTCGATGACCATCGCCAACGGCGCCCCGGCCAGGCAGCTCTCCGGCGGCGCCCAATGCAGCCTCAAGGGCTACCCGATCCGCGAAAACTGGATACGCCTGCTCCCGGAGAACCTCAACGGCGGCGTGCTGCGCAACGCCGCCACGGGCGACACCATCCCCTTCGAGCTGTACGGCGACGCCGGCCTGACCCAGCGCCTGCAGCAGGGCCTGTTCTACGACTATTCCCGCTTCCCGTTTCCCGGCGGCACGCCGGACGTCTCGCAATTCCCCCTGCACGCCCGCCTGCGCCCGGCCAACGTGGCGCCCGGCACCTACACCGCCACCATCCAGCTGCGCTGGCACTGGCGCATCTGCGTGGCCGGCCGGGTGCTGGGCGCCTGCTATTTCCCCGGCTGGGACATCACGCCCGGCGTGAGCGGCGGCTGCCTGCTGGAAGTCTGCACCTCGGCGCCGACCGACTGGGGCACGGGCGTGCTCACCAGCCTGCAACTGACGGTGCAGGTCCGCCGCGACTGCCAGCTCAACGCGCCCGCCGTGAACTTCGGCAGCGCGCCACTGATCGCCGGCTTCCGCCCGGTGCAGCAGCGCATCCAGGTGCGCTGCTCCAAGGGCACGAGCTACGACGTCGGCCTGAGCGACGGCGTCAACGCCAGCGGCGGCCAGCGGCACATGGCCAGCGGCGGCAACCGCCTGGCCTACGAGCTGTACAAGTCGAGCAGCGGCAGCGAGCGCTGGGGCTCTGCGGGCACTGAAAGGCGCCCCAGCAGCAGCGCCGAACTGAACCCCGGCAGCCTCGACGGCCTCACCTACCAGGGCTTCGACTACCGCGCGGAAATCCTCCCCGACCAGCCCACGCCGCCAGCCGGCACCTACAGCGACAGCGTGGTGGTGGATGTGCGCTTCTGAGCGGGCTCAGGGATACAGGGCCTCGGCCAGCGACCGCGCCGCGCGGCCGCTTTCCACGCCCGGCACCAACTGGCTGAACGGCAACGTCACGAAACGCCCTTCGCGCACCGCGCGCAGCCGCGAGAGCAGCGGGTGCGCGCGCAGGTAGCGGACCTTCTCCGCCGCCGGCGACCAGCGCGCATCGGCCAGCAGGATCACGTCCGGGTCGCCCGCGAGCAGCGTTTCGGGGCTGGCCGGGTAGCCGCGCAGCGCCACCGCCTCGAACAGGTTGCGCGCCCCGGCGGCGCGCAGCAGCTCGCTGACGAAGCCGCGCCCGCCCTGGCTGGCCAGGCCGGCGTCGCTGCTGTCGAGGTAGAACACCCGCAGCGGCGCGCGGCCGTCAGCCCTGGCGGCCGCCGCGCGCAGGTCGGCCTGCTGGGCGTCGATCAGCGCCTGGGCGCGCGCCTCGACGCCAAGCAGCCGGCCCAGGGTGCGCAGGTCGTCGCGCACGTTGCCGAAGCCATTTCCCGTGCGCTGAGCACAGGCCGCCTCCAGCAGGTAGCTGGCGATCCCGGCGGCGGCCAGTTCGGCGCGCCCGCGCCCGGGGTAGAAGGCCGTGGCGAAGCCGCCCACCACCAGGTCCGGGCGCAACGCATAGAGCAGTTCGGTGGACGGATAGCGCGCCGACACCACGGGCACGCCGCGGTAGCGGTCGCCCTGCAACTGCGGCCCCGGGTCGTCCAGATAGGCCACGCCCGCCAGCCGCGCCCCGGCGCCCAGTTCCAGCAGCAGGTCGGCGGCGTGCTGGTTGAGCGCGAGGATGCGCTCGGGCGCCTTGGCCAGGTGCCAGGTCTCGCCGCAGTTGCGGTAGTCCTCGGCGGCCAGGGCCGACGCCGCCACCAACAGCCCCAGCAGCAGGGCGAAGCCTTTCATGGCGCCCCCTCGATCAGCAGTTCGGCCACCGGCTCGCCGCCCGCCAGGTGCTGCTCCACCACGCGCAGCACCTGGGCCTCGTCATGCACGCCGTACCAGCAGCGGTCCGGGTAGACGGTCAGCAGCGGCCCGCGGTTGCAGGGGAACTGGCAGCCAGTGCGGGTCAGCAGCACGCCTTCGGCGGTTTCGATCAGCTCGCGCCTGGCCAGTTCGCGGCGCAGCGACTTCCACAACGGCAAAGCGCCGCGGCGCACGCAGCGCGGGCCGGTGCAGAGGAACACCTGGCGCTTGTGCGGCGGCGGCGCCGACCAGTCCGGTTGTTCCGGCACCGGGCCGACGGCGCGACATTCCAACTGCTGGCGGCCGTCGTCGATGGCCGCGCCGACCAGCCGGGCGTCCAGGCCACGGCGGCCGAGGGCCGAGGCGGTCACCCGCGGGCACGGCGCCTGGGGAAAGTCGCCGGCCAGCTGCGCCACCTCGCCACGCAGCCAGTCGAGGTAGGCGCCATCGCTGGCCGGCTCCAGGTCCACCAGCAGCAGCGCCCTGCCCGCTCGCAGTTGCGCGCGGATGGCCGGCCACAGGGCATCGAAGCCGTCGCTGGTATCCACCAGCGTCACGGCACGGTGGGTTGCCGCCAGCTCGGCGCGCAAGGCCTCACCCTGGGCGCCCGCGAGGGGGCCGACGATCAGCAGCGCCTGGTCCATGGCCACCTCAGAAGCTGAAGGTGTAGCGCAGCTCGGCGGTGCGCGGGCGGCCGAGGTTGTCCACCTGGCGGATGCCGTTGGTGGTGCGGCTGGTGGCGTAGTCGCGGTCCAGCAGGTTCTCCAGCAGCAGGCTCAGGCGGTGGCGGCGGGCGCCGTCGAGGTAGCGGTAGGCGTCGCCGTCGAGCACCCTGTAGTGGCCGTAGTCGTCGCTCTGGGGGCTGACGATGGAGCCGACGTAGCGCAGCGCCATGCCGAAGCCCCACGGGGCCTGGTCGTAGCCCAGGCGGGTGCGGGCGAAGAAGTGCGGGATGTTGTTCACGGTCACGCCCTCGCGGGTGTCCACCAGGTTGCGGGTGGCGTCGGCGTCCAGCTGCCAGTGCTCGCCCAGCCGCCACTGGCCGTTGGCCTCGATGCCGCGCACCTCGATCTCGCCGTCGCCGTTCACCCACTGGTCGCCGGCCAGGGTGATGAGGTCCTTGATCTCGCGGCGGAACAGGGTGACGCTGCCGCTCCAGGGCTGGCCGAACAGCGCGCCGCTGTAGTCCAGGCCGAGCTCGGCGTTGCGGCTGCGCTCGGGCTTGAGGTCACGGTTGCCGATCTCGCTGCCCGGCTCGTTGACGAACAGCTGCTCGGCGTTGGGCAACTTGAAGGCGGTGCCCAGCTGGCCGCGCAGCTTGAGCTGGTCGCTGAGGTCGTAGAGCGAGGTGAGCATCCACACGGTGGCGCCCTCGCCACCGCTCATTTCCTCGCGGCGCACTCCCAGGCTGGGGTGCCAGTTCGGCAGCAGGTCCAGCTGCGGGCGCAACTGCGCGTACAGGGCGTGGGACTCGGCCTTGTCGTTGTCGATGATCAGCACGTCGTCCTGGCCCTTGTACCACTGGTTGTCGCTGCCGAAGACCAGCTCGTGGCCGCCGGCCAGGCGCGCCTTGCCCTCCAGCTGCGCGCCCCAGTCGGTAAAGCCCCAGTAGTCGTTGTGGTTGAGCGTGCGGGTGCCGCCGCCGGCGAGGTTGTAGATGCGCGTGTAGCGGGTGTCCCAGTCGTTCAGGTGGGCCTTGGCGAACCAGCTGAAGTCGTCGTTCAGGCGCTGCTCGAAGGTCGCCGTGGCGATCTGCTGGATGCGGTCGTTGCTGGTGTGGTGGTTGTCCGCCGGGCGGGCGAAGTCCAGGTCGGCGTCGGCGTACTGGTAGAACAGCTCCAGGCGCGAGCTGTCGCCGAAAGCCTGGATGGCCTTGGCGCCGAACACGTTGACGTCGTAGGAGCGGCGCTTGTCGCTGACGGTGGCGGTCATGTCCTGTTCGCGGAACGGCTTGTAGCCGTCGGAGCGGTTGTGGCTGACGTAGGCCAGCAGGCCGAGGTCGCCCAGGCCGTTCTCCAGCACCTTCTCCACCCGCGCATCGCCGTTGCGCCCGCGGAAGCTGTCCAGGCCCAGGTTGACCTCGCCGGAAGCCTCGCGGCTGCGCGCGCTGCGGGTGACGATGTTGATCACCCCGGACACCGCCTGGGTGCCGAACAGCAGGCCCTGGCCGCCCTTGAGCACCTCGATGCGCTCCACCGCGGTGGTCGGCAGGGTGTCCAGGTAGAGGCCGCCGTACAGGCGGTTGTTCAGGCGCACGCCGTCGAGCAGGATCAGGGTGTCGTCGTTGCGCCCGCCCAGCAGCGAGTAGGTGCCGTAGTCGAAGGGGCCGTTCTTCGGCGCCACGAACAGGCCCGGCACGTACATCTGCAGCACGCGGGTGATGTCGGCGCTGGGGCCGGCGCGCTCGATCTGCTCGCGCTCGATGACTTCGAGCTTGCTGCCGTAGCGGGCCATCTCGGCGACGGTGGTGGACTCCACCGAAGGGGCGCTGACGATTTCATCGCGCAGGCCCAGGGGCTCGGCGTTCAGGCAGGGGCTCAGGCACAGGCCCGCCAGCCACAGGGCGCGCCGGGACAGGGGTTGGGAAAGGGGGAATTGCAAGGTGATCGCCTCGAAACGGGAATTTCGCAGGCGGCGCAGCGAGTCCCGGCGCGAGCGCGTCCGGAATCCGGCTCACGCCCGCCCACCGCGGGTTTGCCAACAACGCTCCAGGCCGGTCTCCGGGCTTGCGAGGGTTCTGGAGCATCCGCCTTCCCATGCCTGAGCACAGTGGCCTCGTGGATGCCCCGCTCGCTTACCGTTGCGGGGGCAGCGCCGGACTGATCGCCAAGGGCGACGCACCGGCTTCCCGTTTCACCTCACGCACGGCGGCGTGAGGCACCTGGAACGGCCCGCATCTGACCATTGGTGCGACGGGGCGTCAAGGGCAGCCCTTTACAGCATGCTTCCGCTTCCGGGCACAGCCCGTGATGCCTTTCCTTCCGCCGTGGAAGCTTTCCGCTATCATCGGCGGACCTTTCCCGACACCCGAAAAGGACCTCCCATGTCGGTTTCCTCCCTGGTCACCCTGCTCGTCCTCGCCGTGCTGTTCTTCGGCGTCATCGCCATCTACAACCGCCTGGTGAACCTGCGCGCCCGCTACCGCAACGCCTTCGCGCAGATCGAGGTGCAGCTCAAACGGCGCTACGACCTGATCCCCAACCTGGTGGAAACCGCCAAGGCCTACCTCAAGCACGAACGGGAAACCCTGGAGGCGGTGATCGCCGCGCGCAATGCCGCGGTGGCCGGGCTCAAGGCCGCCGCCAGCCAACCCGGCGCCGCCGCCGGCCTGGCCCAGCTGGCCAGCGCCGAGGGCGCCCTGGGCGGCGCGCTGGGGCGGCTCAACGTGACCATGGAGGCCTACCCGGACCTCAAGGCCTCGCAGAACCTGCAGCAGCTCACCGAGGAGCTGTCGAGCACCGAGAATAAGGTCGCCTTCGCCCGCCAGGCCTACAACGACGCGGTGATGGAGTACAACGCCTACCGCCAGTCGTTCCCCGCCGTGGTGCTGGCGGCGAATTTCGGTCACAAGGCCGAGGTCGCGCAGCTGGAGTTCGCCGACAGCAAACAGATCCAGGACGCACCCAAGATCGCCTTCTGACGGGCGGTGCGCGCGATGAACTTCTTCCAGCACCAGGACCGCGCCCGCCGCCAGACCGGCCGGCTGATCCTGCTCCTGGCCGCGGCGGTGGCCTGCCTGGTGACGCTCACCAGCCTGGTCCTGGGCTGGCTCTGGCGCCACATCGGCGAGCCCGCCAGCCACTGGACCTCGCCGCAGCGCCTGCCCGACCTCGAACTCTACCTGTGGGTGGCGCTGGTGGTGGTCGGCGTGGTGGTGGTCGGCGCCTGGTACAAGCACCGCCAGCTGCGCCTGGGCGGCCGCGCCGTGGCCGAGCGCCTGGGCGGCCGGCTGATCAACCTGGACGCCCGCGACGCCGATGAGCGCCGGGTGCTCAACGTGGTCGAGGAAATGGCCATCGCCTCGGGCACCCCGGTGCCGCCGGTGTACCTGCTGGAGGACAGCGGCATCAACGCCTTCGCCGCCGGCCTGACGCCGCGCGACGCGGTCATCGGCGTCACCCGCGGGACCATCGCCCTGCTCAGCCGCGACGAGCTGCAGGGGGTGATCGCCCACGAGTTCAGCCACATCCACCACGGCGACATGCGCCTGAACACCCGCCTGGTGGCGCTGCTGCACGGCATCCTGCTGCTGGGCCTGATCGGCGAGACCATGGTCCGCGGCCTGTGGGACAGCCACCGCGCCGACGACGTGGCGCGCATCCGCATGCAGCGCAGCAACGCCGGCAATGACAGCGGCTCCGGCTCGGCCCTGGGCTTCATCGCGCTGGCCTTCGTCGCCGGCCTGTGCCTGTGGGGGCTGGGCTCGGTCGGGACCTTCTTCGGCAGCCTGATCAAGGCCGCGGTGAACCGCCAGCGCGAATATCTCGCCGACGCCTCCGCCGTGCAGTTCACCCGCAACCCGGCCAGCATCGCCGGGGCGCTGAAGAAGGTCGGCGGCTACGGCTCGCTGCTCGGCGCCCTGCACCGCGCCGAGTTCAGCCACCTGTACTTCAGCGACGGCCTGGCCAACCACTGGTTCGGCCTGGCCACCCACCCGCCGCTGGAGGCGCGCATCCGCCGCATCGAGCCGGGCTGGGACGGCCTCTACTCGAAGCTGGAGCCGCGCCTGGACACCCCGCTGGTGGACCGCGAGACCTGGAACGCCGCCCTGCGCGGCTACCCCTCGGGCGCTGCATTGGCGTCGGTCGAGGCCATCGGCGAGCCGGCCGGGGCGCACCTGGCGGAAGCGCGGCACACCCTGCAGCGGCTGGATGAAAGCCTGCGGACGGCGGCGCACAAGGTCGATGGCGCGCAGGCCTTGGTCTACGGCCTGTTGCTGGACGCCGAAGCGCTGGCCCGCGCCCAGCAATTGCAACTGCTCAAGCCGCGCCTGGAGCTGGGCGTGGCCTTCCAGTTCGACCGCCTGGAGGAGCACCTGCACGCCCTCGATCCGGGCCAGCGCCTGCCTCTGCTGGACCTGGCCATGCCGGCGCTTAAGCAGCTGGACGCCACCCAGGTGACGAGCCTGCTGGGTAACATGGCGCTGCTGATCAAGGCTGACCGCCGGGTGAAGCTGCTGGAGTGGACGCTGCTGCGCATCGTCGAACGCAACCTGCGCCCGGCCCCGGCGCGCATCGGCAACCTGCCGCTGGCCGAACTGGGCGACGAGGCGGCGGTCCTGCTGGCCTTCCTCGCCGGCGTCGACGGAGCCGAAGCGGCCCATGCCGAACAGGCCTTCGCCCAGGCCTGGGCCACCCTGCCCTTCGCCATGCGGCAGCCGCCGCAGGCCGGCACCCTGCGCGACCTGGAAGCGGCGCTGCGGCGCCTGGCGCAACTGCGCCCATTGCAGAAACCGCAGCTGCTCAAGGCCATGGTCCGCTGCGGCGAATACGACGGGCGCATCAGCGTGGCCGAGGCGGAACTGCTGCGCGCGGTGGCCGACATCCTCGACTGCCCGATGCCGCCGTTGTTGGCGGATACGGCTTTTCGTAGGAGCGGATCTTATCCGCGATAGCCGGAGGTTCCGGCGCGATTCGCGGATAAGATCCGCTCCTACGCTGCCCCACCCGCGCCATTCCCATGTAGGAGCGCGCCCTGCGCGCGATTTCGCGGGCAGGGCCCGCTCCTACAGTTGTCGTGAGGCATGGAGTTTCCTCTCCGTCCGCGATTCGCCACACAAAAGAAAAGGGCCTCCGAAGAGGCCCTTTGTCATTTCGCCATCAGGCTCACGCGCCGCTGGCGACCGCGCCCCGCTCGCCTTTCGGCGCCAGGTCGAACACGCGGTACAGCACCACCAGCAGGACCAGGAAGGCCGGGCCGATGTAGAGGGCGATGCGGGTGTCCTCGAAGAACGCCATCAGCGCCACCACCAGCACCAGGAAGGCCATGGCCAGGTAGGAGCTCAGCGGGTACAGCCACATCTTGAACTGCAGCTTGCCGGCCTCGGCCGGGCTCAGGCCGCGGCGGAACTTCAGCTGCGCCAGCAGGATCATGGCCCAGGTCCAGATGGCGCCGAAGGTGGCGATGGAGGTCACCCAGGTGAACACCTTCTCCGGCACCAGGTAGTTCAGCAGCACGCCGAACAGCAGCGCGACTATGGACAGGATCAGCGCATTGCGCGGCACGCCGCCCTTGGAGGTCTTGGCGAAGACCGCCGGCGCCTGGCCGTGCTGGGCCAGGCTGTAGAGCATGCGCCCGGTGCTGAAGATGCCGCCGTTGCAGGAAGACAGCGCGGCGGTGATCACCACGAAGTTGATGATGCCGGCGGCGGTCTTGATGCCCAGGCGCTCGAAGGTCATCACGAAGGGGCTGCCCTGGGTGCCGATCTCGCTCCACGGGTAGATCGACATGATCACGAACAGCGCGCCGACGTAGAACAGCAGGATGCGCCAGAACACCGAGTTGATCGCACCCGGGATGGTCTTCTGCGGGTTCTTCGCCTCGCCGGCGGTGAGGCCGATCATCTCCACGCCCAGGTAGGCGAACATCACCATCTGCAGCGACATCAGCACGCCGGTGATGCCATGGGGCATGAAGCCGCCGTTGCTCCACAGGTTGGAAATGCCGGTAGCCACGCCGCCGTTGCCCAGGCCGAAGACGATCATGCCGCCGCCCACCAGGATCAGCGCGAGGATGGTGACGACCTTGATCAGGGCGAACCAGAACTCGAACTCGCCGAAGGCGCGCACCGCGATCAGGTTGATGGTGCCCATGCTCGCCAGGGCCGCCAGGGCCCAGATCCAGCGCGGCACCTCGGGGAACCAGATGCCCATGTAGATGGCCACCGCGGTGATCTCGGCGACGCAGGTCACCAGCCACAGGAACCAATAGTTCCAGCCGGTCAGGTAGCCGGCCAGCGGGCCGAGATAGTCCTGGGCGTAGCGGGCGAAGGAGCCGGCCACGGGGTTGTGCACGGCCATTTCGCCGAGGGCGCGCATGATGACCAGGATGGCCAGGCCGCCGATGATGTAGGAGAGCATGATGGCCGGGCCGGCCATCTGGATGGCCTTGGCGGAGCCGAGGAACAGGCCGACGCCGATGCAGGCGCCGAGGGCCATGAGACGGATGTGCCGCTCGTTGAGATCCCGTTGGAGATCGTGGGACGACATGATGGTGCAACCTCGATTTTGTTGTTGGGTATATCAGCGGCGACTCGAAGCGCAATCGGGATGAGGAAGGCCCGCGACGGAAAAAGCGCCGCCACCGCGCCGGTGGGCACGGGGAGGATTCGTCTGGGGCCTTCCGGGACTGCACACCGGAAGAGGCTGCCCGCCCTTGTGGAGCGGACGTGGGCATTGCGGGAGTGAACCACTGAGGTCGCCGCGGAGTGTTGCACAAGATTGCCGGGGCGTCTGCCCCCTTATGGTGCGAACGAGACCAAAGGCTTACCCGGCCGGCGCGGCCACCAGCAGCAGCGAGCAGGCCACGCCGGTATCCGGCCGCCGCGGCTCGCGCAGCGCCAGCAGACGCCAGCCGCTGGCGTGCAGCAGGGCCAGCCAGGATTCGAAGGTGCGGAAGTACCAGGGCATGGGCTCGCGGAACTCGTCGCCGAAGGCGCTGAAGGTCTCCAGGCGCCAGCCGTCCTCGTAGGGCTCGTCGCCGCAGGCGCTCCAGGGGTGCAGGGTCTGGATCAGCAGCCGCCCGCCCGGCGCCAGGCGCTGCTGCAGGCCGCGCAGCAGGGGCGCGAGGTCCTCGTCGAACAGGGCGAAGTTGCACACCAGCGCGTCGAACCGCCCCAGGTGCGCCCCGGCCTCGCCCACCAGCTCGGCCTGGCTCAGCACCTCGTACTGCCCTTCGCCGGCCTGGCGCGCGGCCTTGATCAGCGCTGGCGAGGCGTCGATGCCCACCACTTCGCAACCCCGGGCCTCCAGCACCCGGCACAGCCAGCCTTCGCCGCAGCCGATGTCCAGCACACGATGCGGCGAATCTTCCAGCACGGCGCGGACGATGGCCTCGTCGGTGGCCAGGCGGCGGCTGTCGATGCGTTGCTCGCGCACCACGCGGGTCCAGGCGCTGGCGTTGCTGTCCCAGCTGTGGCGGATGCGGGTGGGGTTGTCGGGCATGGTGGGGGTCCGCTGTGGGGAATGGCGCCTTTAATTCTAGGCAACGGCTTTTCGTAGGAGCGAGCTTGCTCGCGAAGGGTGTTCTGCTGGTGGCTACGGTGCTTTCGATGGACTCCGTACCCTCTCCCCAGCCCTCGGCTGCGCGCCCCGCCCTGAAGGGAGAGGGGGCTAGTCCGTGCCGAGAGAAAGGGGTGGTTCCAGCCGGAAACTTTCGGTGCTGCCGGCTAACTCCAGAGCCCCCGTTTCTGCCCAACGGTCCCCTCTCCCTTCAGGGAGAGGGTTAGGGAGAGGGCGCTCTTCGGGACCTGCACCGCAGCTATCGGGAAACTCCATTCGCGAGCAAGAACTAGGCGTCCCCCTCGCTCCTACAAAAGAAAAGCCCGCCCCTCACAACCCCTTCGGCACCGCCAGCCCCTTGGTCGAGGGCCCGCTCTTCAACGGCTGCCGGCACCCCGCATCGCCGAACGGCCCGGACAGCCGCGTCCAGCCCTCCCCCGGCGAGGTCTGGCTGCAGGTCAGGTGGCCGTCCACGCGGCTCTGCCACAGGTAGAACGGCATGGGCGCGGCATGGGCGCTCAGGCTGGCGATCAACGGCAGGAACAGCAGGAACAGGCGCATCGGGTCGTTTTCCAGGTCACTCGTCGGGCATTGTCGCGGCTTGGGCCGGACGAAGGCACGACATTCAGCAGAATTTTCCCCGCCTACTACGCTCAAAGAAAGGGGAGGCCGCTGGCACGGGGGCTTTCGCGGCACCGGGATGGGTGCCGGTCGTCACGTCGGCGGAGACCGCTTACTCAGGCTTTCGCAAGCATGGGCAGGTCGTGATATGGCGCATACGGAGCATACCGGTCAACTGCATTCTCAACCGGGCGTGCCGGAGCCTGGCTTTTCCCCGAAAAAACCCAGCCACCACCGCTTCCTGCTGCTGTTCCTGTTCGTCCTGCCACTGCTGGCGGCGATGGGCGCGGCGCTGCTCTACGAGGCGCATACCTCCAAGCTGCAGGCCCGCGAGCTGGCGCGCCTGGCCGGCGAGCTGACCTGGCAGGTCGGCGCCGGTTCCAGCGACCAGGTGGTCTACCCGAAGGACGGCCCCTTCGACCGCCGCCTGGGCTACCTGCAACTGCCGGACTTCCTGCAGCGCCTGCACGACCGCGACTTCGTCACCCTCGACCAGGCGCGCTTCTCCCCTGCCCTGCTGCAATACGCCGGCTACGGCATGTTCCCGCCCTACGCCGAGAAGGCCCAGGCCGGCGTCGACATCAGCGACTGCCGCGGCCTGCCGATCTACAACTTCCGCTACCCGCAGCGGCTCTACGCCAGCTACGACGCCATCGCCCCGCTGATCGTGCAGAGCCTGCTGTACATCGAGAACCGCGACCTGCTCGACGCCAGCCGCCCCTACCTCAACCCGGCCATCGACTGGAGCCGCTTCACCCAGGCCGCCGTGGCCCAGGCCGGGCGCCTGGTCGGCATGGGCAACCACGCCCCCGGCGGCAGCACCCTGGCCACGCAGATCGAGAAGTACCGCCACTCGGTGGACGGGCGCACCAATTCCATCCGCGACAAGCTGCGGCAGATGGCCTCGGCCAGCGTGCGCGCCTACCAGGGCGGCGCCGAGAACCTGCCGGCGCGGCGCAACGTGGTGCTCACCTACCTCAACTCGGTGCCGCTCTCGGCGCAGCCGGGCTACGGCGAGGTCAGCGGCCTGCCCGACGGTCTGTGGATCTGGTACGGCGCCGACTACCAGCAGGTCAACCGCCTGCTCTCCGCCCCCGTCGGCCAGGGCGCCGAGCTCGAGGCCCAGGGCCGGGCGCTGCGCCAGGTGGTGTCGCTGATGATCGCCCACCGCCGCCCGTCCTATTACCTGGCGCGCGGGCGCAAGCCGCTGGGCGAGCTGACCGACAGCTACCTGCGCCTGCTGGCCCAGGCCGGGGTGATCGAGGCGCCGCTGCGCGATGCCGCCCTGGCCCAGCGCCTGGAGTTCCGCGACCCGCAGAACCAGCCGACGGTGCAGCCGCTGGAGCCGAACAAGGGCGTGAGCCTGGCCCGCACCCGCCTGGCGGGGATGCTCAACGTGCCGCTGTATGACCTGGACCGCCTCGACCTGAGCTTCAGCACCACCCTGCAGGACGAGTTGCAGAACAAGGTCAGCGCCTACCTCAAGCAACTGGCCGATCCGGACTTCGCCTCGCAGATCGGCCTGTTCGGCGAGCACCTGCTGTCCAAGGACAAGACCGCCGACGTGCGCTACAGCTTCGTGCTGTTCGAGCGCACCGCCGACGGCAACCGCGTGCGCGTGCAGACCGACAGCACCGACCAGCCCTTCGACATCAACGAGGGCAGCAAGCTGGAGCTGGGTTCCACCGCCAAGCTGCGGGTGCTGTCCAACTACCTGGAGCGCATCGCCGACCAGTACCGCGCCTACAACGGCAAGCCCGCCGCCGAGCTGCGCAAGGTGCCGGTGGAGCCGCTGGACTTCATCAGCCGCTGGTCCATCGACTACCTGATCGCCAACCCCAACGCCGACCTCTCGGCCATGCTCGCCGCGGCCATGCAGCGCAAGTACTCGGCCAGCCCCTACGAGAGCTTCTTCACCGGCGGCGGCGTGCACACCTTCTCCAACTTCCGCAAGGAAGACAACGGGCGCATCCCCACCCTGCTCGAAGCGCTGCGCGAATCCATCAACCTGCCCTTCGTGCGCCTGCTGCGCGACCTGGTGCGCCACGACATGTACCAGAAGGACGGCAACAAGCTGACCGTGCTGCAGGACGACAAGGACCCGCGCCGCCAGCTGTACCTGGACCGCTTCGTCGACCAGGAGAGCCGCGTCTACCTGCTGCGCTTCTGGCAGAAGTACCGCGGGCAGAACGCCGACGAGCGCCTGGACACCTTCCTCGACGGCCTGCGCCCGTGGCCGGTGCGCCTGGCGGCGATCCACCGCTACCTGCAGCCCCAGGCCGAC
Organism: Pseudomonas sp. NBRC 100443; assembly: GCF_030268185.1. NCBI lineage: Bacteria > Pseudomonadati > Pseudomonadota > Gammaproteobacteria > Pseudomonadales > Pseudomonadaceae > Pseudomonas > Pseudomonas sp. NBRC 100443. The sequence continues at coordinate 12,122 of NZ_BSQE01000012.1, read as the reverse complement.
CAGGCGACCTTCGCCGCCTTCCTCCAGGACCGCCTGAAGCAGAGCCACTACACCGGCGAGAAGCTCACCGACAAGCGCATCGCCGACCTCTACAAGCGCTACGGCCCCGGCGCCTTCGACCTCAACGACCAGGGCTACGTGGCCCGCGTGCACCCGCTGGAGCTGTGGCTGCTCGGCTACCTGCAGCGCCAGCCGCAAGCCAGCTTCGCCGACGCGGTGGCCGCCAGCAACGCCGAGCGCAAGCAGGTCTACGGCTGGCTGTACAAGTCACGCTACAAGGCCGCCCGCGACAAGCGCATCCGCATCATGCTGGAGGTGGAGGCCTTCCTCGACATCCACCAGCAGTGGAAGCAGCTGGGCTACCCCTTCGACCACCTGGTGCCCTCGCTGGCCACCGCCCTGGGCAGCTCCGGCGACCGCCCGGCGGCGCTGGCCGAGCTGATGGGCATCATCCTCAACGACGGCATCCGCCTGCCCACCCTGCGCATCGACAGCCTGCACTTCGCCGCCGGCACGCCCTACGAGGTGAGCCTGGCGCCGCAGGCCAACGTCGGCACCCGGGTGATGACCTCGGAGGTGGCCAGCACCCTGCGCGACTCGCTGTCCCAGGTGGTCGACCAGGGCACCGCGCGGCGCCTGTCCGGCAGCTTCCGCCGCGACGACGGCAGCCCGCTGGTGATGGGCGGCAAGACCGGCACCGGCGACAACCGCATCGAAAGCTTCACCCGCGGCGGGGCGGTGAAAAGCTCGCGCTCGCTGAACCGCACCGCGACCTTCGTGTTCTACCTCGGCCCGCGGCACTTCGGCACCCTCACCGCCTACGTGGCCGGCAGCGCATCGAGCAACTTCAAGTTCACCTCGGCGCTGCCGGTGCAGGTGCTCAAGGGCATGGCGCCGATGCTGCAGCACTACCTGGAGCCGGGCACCGAGTGCCACGCGCCCCAGGACACCCTGCGGGTGAGCTGGCTATGAGGCCGCGCGCCGCCGCGGCCTGAACCCGGGAAAGGCCAGGGAAGCACGGCGCCAAGGGTTCGGCGCCGGGAGGTCCGGCCGGCCGTCAGCATGACCTGGCGCGGCGCCCCTTGCCGCGCGGGTCCGGAGCCGGAGGGCACCGCTATGCCGCGCCGCCATGGGAACCTCAGGGACCAGGAACAGGCGCTGCTGCGCCAGCGCCGCGCCCAGGCCGGCATCGACGTGCCGAGCGACTTCAGCTGGGGCCTGGCCCTCTCCGGCGGCGGCGTGCGCAGCGCCACCTTCAACTTCGGCCTGCTGCGGGCGCTGGCGAAGAACCACGTGCTCAAACGCTTCGACTACCTGTCCACGGTGTCCGGCGGCGGCTACGTCGGCGCCATGCTCGGCCGCCTGTACGGCCCCGCCCAGGGCGCCCGCGAGGTGGAGAACGGCCTGGCGGCGGACGACTCGCTGCTGCTCTGGTGGCTGCGCAACAACGGCCGCTACCTGGCCCCGGCCGGCGGCCGCGACCTGCTGATGGCCGGCGCCTCGATGCTCCGTGGCTTCATGGCCACCCAGCTGGAGATCGGCATCCTGCTGCTGTGCATCGGCATGCTCACGGTGCTGCCCCACGTGTTGCTGGCGCTGCTGGGCACGCCGCCGGTGTTCCTCGGCAACCTCTGGTCGCTGTGGTTCCTCGTCGTGCCGCTGTTATTGCTGGCCGCCGGCGCGCTGTGCTGGGCCTACTGGTTCAGCCGCGACCGCCAGGACCACGCCCTGCGCGACCTGCTCTCGGTGCTGCTGGCCCTGCTCGCCGCGCTGGCCCTGGCGGTGCAGGGCCTGTGGCCGCAGTTGCAGAGCGACATCGAGCTGGGTCCGCGGCTGCTGGCCTACGCCGTTCTGGTCGGCGCCCTGCTGATCGCCCCGCTGGGCTGGCTGCTGCGCCTGCCGCTGCGCGCCTGCCCGCCGGAACAGCAGCGCCTGCGCTTGACCCACTGGCTGGGCTGGGTGCTGCTGGGCGGCGCCGGGGTGTTGCTGCTGGGCGTCTGTGAGGCGGTCACCTGGCACTTGGTCGTGCGCCTGCGCGAGAGCGGCAACTTCACCCTCATTTCCTCCAGCGTGCTGGGCTCCACGGGCCTTGCCGTGGTGCTGCTGCGCGCCCTGCTGCCGACGCTGCTGGAGCGCCTGCGCCAGCAGGGCCTGCCCAGCGCCTACGGCAGCCAGCTGGCCAACCTGCTGGGCCTGGCCCTGCTGGCGTTCCTGCTGCTGGCCTGGCTGACGCTGCTGCAGGCCTTCCTCTACCTGGGCGGCAACCTGCTCAGCCCCGGCGCCGCCATGCAGCCCTGGCTGCCGCTGCTGTACTGGGCCCTGGTGCTGGCCGCGCTGGGCTTCTACATCGGTATCAGCGGCGCCAACCTCACCCAGCTGAACCTCGCCTCGCTGCACTACTTCTACCGCTCGCGCCTGGCCCGCACCTACGTCGCGGTGGCCAACCACGGCGGCCCCGAGGCGCGCTTTCCGGCCTCGCTGCTGGTGCCGGCCGAGCGCCAACTGATCGAGGGCATCGAGTCGCTGCGGGAGATACTGCCCGGCGACGACGTGGCCCTGGCCGACTACCAGCCGCACGCCTACGGCGGGCCGCTGCACCTGATCAACTGCTGCATCAACCAGACCCTCGACGACCGCACCCACAGCTACAACGCCGACCGCAAGGGCGTGGCCCTGACCGTCAGCGCCCTGGGCGTGGAGACCGGCACCCACGGCCCGCGGCCGCCCCAGGGCATGGAGCGCAGCAGCCTGGCGCAATGGGCGACTATCTCCGGCGCCGCGCTGAGCACCGGCATGGGCTCGCGCACCAGCGCCGGGCTGGCCGCGCTGGTGTTCATGACCGGCCTGCGCCTGGGCTTCTGGCTGCCCAACCCGACGCGCGCCGCCGAGACCGGCTGGCGCGCGCGCCTGGCCAAGTACCTGGCCACCCGCGCCGAGATGCTCGCCCAGTTCCCCGGCCTGCGCGCGCCCTTCTGGTACCTGTCCGACGGCGGCCACTTCGACAACAGCGGCGTCTACGCCCTGCTCAAGCGCGAGGTCGACCTGATCGTCGCCAGCGACTGCGGCGCCGACCCGCGCTACCTGTTCGAGGACCTGGAGAACCTGGTGCGCAAGGCCAAGATCGACTACGACGCCGACATCGAATTCATCGACCCGGCCAGCCTGGCGCGGGTCTCCGCCGGCGACGCGCGCACCCTGCTGTTCGGCACCCCGGAGTCCATCTCGCCGGATTGCGGCCGCGAATACCTGCTGCTGGCGCGCATCACCTACGCCAGCCACAGGCGCGGCACCCTGCTGGTGGTCAAGCCGCACCGCTGCGATTCGCCGCAGCTGGAACTGCCCTTCGACCTGGTGGGCTACGCCGACCGCAACCCGGCCTTCCCGCAGCAGGGCACCGACGACCAGTTCTTCGACGAAAGCCAGTGGGAGGCCTACCACCAGCTGGGTCTGGCGCTGGGCTCGGTGCTCAGCCGCGACTTCCTCCAGCGCCTGCCGGGCTGGGCCGACCTGGCCAGCATCGTCACCCTCACCGCAGTCGGCCAGCCGGCCCCGGCCAACGGCCCGAACCGCCGCCAGCGCATAGCCCAGAACGTGCGCACCACCCTCGGCGTGGGCCTTTCCGCCAGCCTGGTGGTGGCACTCTGGCAGGGCCTGGAGCAGTACCGCGGCAACATCGCCGACAGCGAGTCGAAGTACGCCAGCCAGCTGGAGGCCATCGCCGACCTCTACGCCAAGGGCAACAAGGTCAGCGACGCCCTGCGCACGCGCATCGGCCACCTGGAGAACTTCGCCAGCCGCAACGGCCTGTCGGTGGAGTTCGCCAGCGACATGCGCACCCTGTTCGAGCGCGCCAGCGCGGCCTGCGCCAATGGCACCGAGTCGGCCGACTGCAACTACCTGCGCCAGCTCACCAGCGACCCGCACCCCAACAGCCCGGTGCAGCAATACTGGTTCGGCTTCACCCCGCTGCCGGAAGACAACCCGGCGCTGGCCAGCGCCCCGCCTCCGCCACCGCCACCGCCAGCCGCGGCGCCGGCATCACCGCCTGTCAGCGCCGAGATGGTGCCACCGCCCGCCGTCACGGCCAGCGCCGCGCCTGCGCCCGAAGCAGAGCCGGTGGCCAACCCCTGCATGCGCGAAGGCAGGCGGCCGGTGGTGCTCTACACGCAGATCTACTCGGCCGACGAGCAACGCACGGCGCGGGACTTCCTCAAGCTGCTGGAAGGCAGCGGGATCAGCACCCCGGGCATCGAGAACGTGGTCAGCGCCGCCGCCCGCCGCGGCTCGCCGCCGCCCCTGCCCTGGCCGCGGCCGACCTTCATCTACCACGCCCGCCGCGACGGCGAATGCGCCCGCTGGCTGGCGCAGAAGTTCAGCGACAAGGCCGTGGCCCTGCCGCTGGCCGCCAGCCTGCAGGCCTCGCCCGGGGTCATCGAGTTCTGGCTGCCGGCGCAGGCGAAGCCCAATTGAGGTGACGCCGAAGTGCTCGCTCCTACGAGAAGCCATGTGCACCGGTATGGTCCGCGATAGCCGGGAGGTATCGGCGCGATTCGCGGATGAGATCCGCTCCTACGCCACGCCATTCCCCTGCAGGAGCGCGCCCTGCGCGCGAATCGCGGGCAAGGCCCGCGGGAGGCACGGTATCCCCCCGTAGGAGCGGACCTTGTCCGCGATAGCCGGACGTCCCGGCGCGATTCGCGGATGAGATCCGCCTACGCCGCCCCACCCACACCATTCCAATGTAGGAGCGCGCCCTGCGCGCGAAATCGCGGGCAGGGCCCGCTCCTACAGGTCGCCGGGAGGCACGGTATCCGCCCCCCGTAGGAGCGGACCTTGTCCGCGATAGCCGGACACCCCGGCGCGATTCGCGGATGAGATCCGCTCCTACGCCGCCCCACCCGCGCCATTCCCCTGTAGGAGCGCGCCCTGCGCGCGAAATCGCGGGCAGGGCCCGCGGGAGGCACGGTATCCCCCCCGTAGGAGCGGACCTTGTCCGCGATAGCCGGACGCCCCGGCGCGATTCGCGGATGAGATCCGCGCCTACGCCGCCCCACCCGCGCCATTCCCCTGTAGGAGCGCGCCCTGCGCGCGAATCGCGGGCAAGGCCCGCGGGAGGCACGGTATCCCCCGTAGGAGCGGACCTTGTCCGCGATAGCCGGACACCCCGGCGCGATTCGCGGATGAGATCCGCTTACGCCACGCCATTCCCCTGTAGGAGCGCGCCCTGCGCGCGATTTCGCGGGCAGGGCCCGCGCCTACAGGTCGCCGGGGGCCGGGCCATCCGCTCAACCTTTCCCACGCACCATCTGCACGTAGAGCTTCTCCACCTGCTCCCGCGCCCAGGGCGTGCGGCGCAGGAAGGTCAGGCTGGACTTGATGCTGGGCTCGCTCTTGAAGCAACGGATGTCGATGCGCTTGGCCAACCCCTCCCAGCCGTACTGCTCCAGCAGGCGTTCGAGGATGGTCTGCAGGGTCATGCCGTGCAGCGGGTCCTTGGGTTTCTCGCTCATGGTCGGGCTTCGTCGTCGGTGCGTAAGTGCGCGCACCTTAGCAGCAAGGCGCCAGGCGCGCAGCCCAGGCGCAGACAGGTGCCCGGCGCGCGGCGTAGAATGGCCGCCGCGACTGCCGCAGCCCCCCATACCAACAACGATTCCTCTTCGCCCGCCAGCACCCGGCCCTTCGCCGCCGGGGCCCCGCGCGTGGCCGGGGGACTCGGCCTGAGCCCCACCCTCACTCAGGATTCCCATGCACACCGCGCAAGACACCCGCACCGGCAGCTGGCTGAACGTCATCGCCCTGGCCATCGCCGCCTTCATCTTCAACACCACCGAGTTCGTCCCGGTGGGCCTGCTCAGCGACATCGGCCGCAGCTTCGACATGCGCCCGGAACAGGCCGGGCTGATGCTCACCCTGTACGCCTGGGTGGTGTCGCTCACCTCGCTGCCGCTGATGCTGGCCACGCGCAACATGGAGCGGCGGCGCCTGCTGGTGGCGATCTTCTGCCTGTTCATCGGCAGCCACCTGCTTTCCGGCGTCGCCTGGAGCTTCACCACGCTGATGCTCAGCCGCTTCGGCATCGCCTTCGCCCATGCGGTGTTCTGGTCGATCACCGCATCCCTGGCGGTGCGCGTGGCGCCGCCGGGCCAGCAGGCGAAGGCCCTCGGCCTGCTGGCCACCGGGACCATCCTGGCGATGGTCCTGGGCATTCCCCTGGGCCGCGTGCTCGGCGAGGCCATGGGCTGGCGCGCGACCTTCCTGGCCATCGCCGGCGTCTCGCTGGTGGTGGTGCTCTGGCTGGCCCGCGCGCTGCCGCTGCTGCCCAGCCAGAATTCCGGCTCGCTGCGCAGCCTGCCGCTGTTGCTGCGGCGCCCGGCGCTGGTGTCGCTGTACGTGCTCACCGTGCTGGTGATCACCGCGCAGTTCACCGCCTACAGCTACATCGAGCCCTTCGCCCGCGAGGTGGCCGCCCTGGACAGCCAGCGCACCACCCTGCTGCTCCTGCTGTTCGGCGGCGCCGGGCTGTTCGGCTCGATCCTCTTCAGCCGCTACAGCGAGCGCTTCCCGCGCGGCTTCCCGTGCCTGACCATCGCCGTGCTCGGCAGCTGCCTGCTGCTGCTCCTGCCACTGGCCCACGAGCCCCTGGCGCTGCTCGGCCTGAGCCTGTTCTGGGGCGCCGCCATCCTGTGCTTCGGCCTGGCCCTGCAGGCCAAGGTGCTGCAACTGGCCCACGACGCCACCGACGTGGCCATGGCCATGTTCTCCGGGCTGTACAACGTCGGCATCGGCGGCGGCGCGCTGCTCGGCAGCCAGGTGGTCGGCGGCATCGGCCTGGCGCAGATCGGCAACGTCGGCGGCGCCCTGGCCATGGCCGGCCTGGCGCTGTGCCTGTTCGCCTGCTGGCGCTATGCCGAGGCACTGCGCAACGGGCACAAATGAAAAAGGCCGCGGCCCCTTGCGGGACCGCGGCCTTGGCTACCGCTCAGCGGATCAGCGGCCGGCGGCGGGAGCCGAGGCCGGCAGGTGGGCCTCGCCGTACTCCGCCTCGGCTTCGTCGAAGCGCTGCTGCATGGCCCTGGACGGGGCCGGGCCGAGCAGGCTGAAGACCACGATGGCGACGCTGGCGAACAGGAAGCCGGGGATGATCTCGTACAGGCCGAGCCAGCCGAACTGCTTCCAGACGATCACGGTCACCGCGCCGACCAGCATGCCGGCCAGGGCGCCGTTGCGGTTCATGCGCTTCCACAGCACCGAGAACAGCACCAGCGGGCCGAAGGCGGCGCCGAAGCCGGCCCAGGCGTAGGACACCAGGCCCAGCACGCGGTTTTCCGGGTTGGCCGCCAGGGCGATGGCGATCAGCGCCACCAGCAGCACCATGGCGCGGCCGACCCAGACCAGCTCCAGCTGGCTGGCGTTCTTGCGCAGGAAGGCCTTGTAGAAGTCTTCGGTCAGCGCCGAGGAGCACACCAGCAGCTGGCAGCTCAGGGTGCTCATCACCGCGGCGAGGATGGCCGACAGCAGCACGCCGGCGATCCACGGATTGAACAGGATCTTCGCCAGCTCGATGAAGATGCGCTCATGGTTCTCGGTGACCGCGCCGGCCTGCTCCGGGTTGGCCTGGAAGTAGGCGATGCCGAAGAAGCCCACGGCCACGGCGCCGCCCAGGCAGAGGATCATCCAGGTCATGGAGATGCGGCGCGCGGCCGGGATCGACTTGACCGAGTCGGCGGCCATGAAGCGCGCCAGGATGTGCGGCTGGCCGAAGTAGCCCAGGCCCCAGGCCATCAGCGAGATCACGCCGATGAAGGAGGCGCCCTTGAGCATGTCGAAGTTGGCCGCGTCCTTCAGCTCGATGGCGGCGAAGGTCGGCTCCACGCCACCGGTGGCGAACAGCACGATGATCGGGGTGAGGATCAGCGCGAAGATCATCAGCGAGGCCTGCACGGTGTCGGTCCAGCTCACCGCCAGGAAGCCGCCGACGAAAGTGTAGGCGATGGTCGCGGCGGCGCCGGCCCACAGGGCGGTCTCGTAGGACATGCCGAAGGTGCTTTCGAACAGGCGGGCGCCGGCGACGATGCCCGAGGCGCAGTAGATGGTGAAGAACACCAGGATCACCACGGCCGAGAGCACGCGCAGGATGCGGCTGTTGTCCTCGAAGCGGTTGGTGAAGTAGTCGGGGAGCGTCAGCGCGTTGCCGTTGTGCTCGGTGTGCACGCGCAGGCGCCCGGCGACGAACAGCCAGTTCAGGTAGGCGCCGACGATCAGGCCAATGGCGATCCAGCTTTCGGAGATGCCGGAGAGGTAGATCGCCCCCGGCAGGCCCATCAGCAACCAGCCGCTCATGTCCGAGGCGCCGGCCGACAGGGCCGTGACGAAGCTGCCGAGGCTGCGGCCGCCGAGGATGTAGTCGGAGAAGTTGTTGGTGGAACGGTAGGCGGCGAATCCGATCAGGACCATAGCCGCGATGTAGATCACGAACGTGACCAGTGTTGGCGTGTTGACGCTCATGGGGGCTCCCCTGAAGCTTGTTTTTATCCAGGCCCGGAGGGTAGCCCGGGCCCTTGCTCGTCGGGGCCGGCGCGGTTGGCGCCGGTCCCCCTGCCGTGCCCTTCGGCACGGCGGGGCGGCAGCGGCCCTGCGCAAGCTCCGCTACCACCCCTGTCGCCCCCCGTCGCGGTTGCACCACGCGGGCGGCTGATTCTTCGGCGCCCCCTCACCGTCCCGGGGCAGCCGTCGCCACATTGCCCGGCGCACGTCCGGGGACACGCGCGGGCGGCGGATTCTAGCGCAAGGAAAAGCCCTTGTTGCACCGAATCGCCGAACGGTTGCACTCAAGGTGCAACCCGGATGGGCGAATGGCGGAATCTAGTGGCACCCTGCCCCGGCATTCTTGCGAAAAGCTCTGGACTTGTTGCGAAAAACTCCAGGACACCCGCCCTGTGCAGCCAGCGGCTAGCACTTTCGGGTCTGAAAGCACTTGATTTTCAAACCACAGGGAATGTTATGTTATAACAACATAACTTAAAGCCGCCCCACCGAGCGGCCCGCCAAGCCCCTGCCTAGAGCCTTCGCACAGCCCGGATCGCCACGGGAGGGGCGCGTTCTGCCCGAAAAAACCAAGGAGCCCCCGATGTCCACGTCCCGCCCCCTGCCCCGCTGGCCACTCGCGCCGCTGACCCTCGCGCTGTTTGCCGTTCCCGCGCTCGCCGACACCCGCCCTGCCGAGCTGCAGCCCCAGGTGATCACCGCCAACCCGCTGGGTGAGGTGCAACCCGCCGCGCCCAGCAGCGTGCTGCAGGGCGACGACCTGACGCTGCGCCAGAAAGGCAGCCTGGGCGAGACCCTCGACGGCCTGCCGGGGGTGTCCTCCACCTGGTTCGGCCCCGGCGCCAGCCGGCCGATCATCCGCGGCATGGACGGCGACCGCATCCGCCTGCTGCGCAACGGCGTGGGCGCGCTGGATGCCTCGTCGCTGTCCTACGACCACGCGGTGCCGGAAGACCCCAACGTGGTCGAGCGCATCGAAGTGGTCCGCGGCCCGGCCGCCCTGCTCTACGGCGGCAACGCCATCGGCGGGGTGGTCAACAGCTTCGACAACCGCATCCCCAGCGAGCCGGTGGACGGTGTGCACGGCCGCGGCGAGCTGCGCTACGGCGGCGCCGACACCACCCGTAGCGCCGCCGGCGCGCTGGAAGCCGGCGACGGCAACTTCGCCCTGCACCTGGACGCCGGCTCCCGCGAGTTCAACGACCTGCGCATCCCCGGCTACGCCCATTCCAGGGCCCAGCGCGCGATCGATGGCGACGATTCGAAGCACCGCGTCGAGAACAGCGACGGCCGCCAGGACAGCGGCGCCATCGGCGGCAGCTACCACTGGGACCACGGCTACGCCGGCCTCTCCTACAGCGGCTATGACGGCAACTACGGCTCCCCCGCCGAGGAGGACGTGCGCCTGAAGATGCAGCAGGACCGCTACGCCTTCGCCTCGGAAATCCGCGACCTCGAAGGCCCGTTCAGCTCGGTGAAGCTGGACGCCGCCTACACCGAGTACCAGCACAAGGAGATCGAGGACGGCGAGACCGGCACCACCTTCAAGAACGACGGCTACGAGGCGCGCATCGAGGCCCGCCACAAGCCGCTGGGCCCGCTGCAGGGCGTGGTCGGCGCGCAGGTGGCCAACAGCCGCTTCTCGGCCCTGGGCGAAGAGGCCTTCGTGCCGCACACCGAAACCGACAGCGCGGCGCTGTTCTTCCTGGAGAACTGGCAAGCCACCGAGCGCCTGGCGCTGAGCTTCGGCGGCCGCGTCGAACACAGCCGCATCGACCCCGACGCCAAGGACAACGAGCGCTTCGCCGAGAACGACGGCAGCCGCAGCTTCACCGCCGGCAGCCTGTCCTCCGGCGCGGTGTACCAGCTGACGCCGATCTGGGCGCTGGCCGCCACCCTCAGCTACACCGAGCGCGCGCCGACCTTCTACGAGCTGTATGCCAACGGCCCCCACGCGGCCACCGGCACCTACGAGGTGGGCGACGCCGATGCGGACAAGGAAAAGGCGGTCTCCACCGACCTGGCCCTGCGCTTCGACAACGGCATCCACAAGGGCAGCGTCGGCGTGTTCTACAGCCGCTTCTCCAACTACATCGGCCTGCTCGCCAGCGGCCGCTACCGCGACGAGGAAGGCGAGGTGGTCGCCGCCGACAGCGACGAGGCCCTGCCGGAATACCTGTACAGCGGCGTGCGCGCGGACTTCTACGGCGTCGAGGCACAGGACCGCATCCACCTGCTGGAAAGCCCCTACGGCAACTTCGACCTGGAGCTGTCCGGCGACTACACCCGGGCGAAGAACCGCGACACCGGCCAGCCGCTGCCGCGCATCGCCCCGCTGCGCCTGAACAGCGCGCTGATCTGGGAACTGCAGCAATGGCAGGCACGCCTGGAAGTGGAACACGCCGCCTCGCAGCACCGCGTGCCGGACGAAGAACTCTCCACCGACGGCTACACCACCCTGGGCGCCAGCGTCGGCTACAGGTTCGACATGGGCGGCAGCCAGTGGCTGGCCTTCGTCAAGGGCGAGAACCTGACCAACCAGACGGTGCGCTACGCCAGCTCCATCCTGCGCGACAGCGTGCCGGCGGCGGGTCGGGGCATCGAGGCGGGGGTGAAGGTGGCGTTCTGATGGAGCGCGGCAAGGCGCTCTTCGTAGGATGGGTTGAGCGAAGCGATACCCATCGCCGGCCCTGCCGGCGCAATCGCGGATGAATCCGCTCCTACAGGGGAATGCCGTGCCTCACCGCGAACTGTAATTGGATGGACTCACCCTCACCGAGGCGTCGAGGCGCCACGGTGGCGGTCTAAGAAGCCACCGACAGTGAGGGTGAGTCCATGAAAAAGCATACGACGATGAATAAGCCGGTGTCTGCAACCGATGTATCGGTGTGCACGACAGTCGCCGTGGATCTGGCGAAAAAGGTCTTCCAGGTGGCGGGGGAAGACGCCCAGGGTCAACTGGCGTACGAACAGCGAATCAAGTCGCGTGAAGCGTTTCAGGTGTTTCTGCAGAAGCTGCCGGAGGGCGTGACGGTGCTGATGGAGACCGGCCCTGGAGCACAAGCCTGGGCCCGGCTGCTGCAGGCGCAGGGCAACCCGGTGCGTATCCTGCCGGCCCAGCGGGTGGCCGAGCACCGGAGCGGAGCGAAGAATGATCGCAATGATGCCCACGCCATTCTGCGGGCGGGCCGGGATAGCAGTATTGCGTCGGTGCCGGTGAAGAGCGTCGCGGCACTGGCGATGCAGGCCTGGCACCGTGTCCGGCGGGGCTATGTGCGGCGGCGCACCGCCATGGGTAATCAGATCCGTGGGCTGCTGCTGGAGCAGGGTATCGCCCTGGCGCAGGGGGATGTGGGCTTGAAGCAAGGTGTCACCCGGGTGCTGGAAGACGCCCGCCAGCCGTTGCCGGCGCTGCTGCGCGAGCTGATCGACGAGATGCTGAAGGAATGGCAACGGCTGGGCGAGCGTATCGCCGCGCTGACCGGGCGTCTGGAAGCCTGTGCCGCCGCCGACCCGACAGCCAAACGGCTGATGACGGTACGTGGTATCGGTCCGATCACGGCTACGGCCTTGCTGGC
>NZ_BSQE01000011.1:0-214649 GCF_030268185.1 Pseudomonas sp. NBRC 100443 | reverse complement strand
CCGCCTGGTTCGAGAGCAACGAGATGCAGCGGCTGTTCCGCGACTCGCACATGACCGGCGCCCACGCCTACACCGACTACGACGTCTGCGCGCAGATCCTCGGCCGCGAGCTGATGGGCCTGGAGCCTGATCCGAGCATGGTCTGAGCCGTCTTCGAGTCGCTGGTTCCCCGCGTTCGCGGGGATGACGGACTCCCCCCGTCACTCCCGCGAACGCGGGAGCCCAGCGACTTCGCCCTTCTTCCCGCAGCCTTGTCCCGCCGGCCCCGCGCCGGCGCGGAGGAACCGCCATGAACCAGAACAATGAAGCGGGCCTGGACCCGCGTGCCTTCCGCCGTGCCCTGGGCAACTTCGCCACCGGCGTCACCGTGATGACCGCGGCCGCCGACGGCGAGCGCGTCGGCATGACCGCCAACAGCTTCAACTCGGTATCCCTCGACCCGCCGCTGGTGCTCTGGAGCATCGACAAGCGCGCCACCAGCCTGGCGCTGTTCGACAAGGCCAGCCACTACGCGGTGAACGTGCTGGCCGCCGACCAGATCGACCTGTCCAACCAGTTCGCCCGACCCAGCGCCGACAAGTTCGCCGGCGTGGCCTGCGAGCAGGGCGCCGGCGGCGCGCCGCTGCTGCCGGACTGCGCGGCGCGCTTCCAGTGCGAGCTGCAGCAGAAGCTCGACGGCGGCGACCACTGGATTCTCATCGGCCGCGTGCTGGCCTTCGACGACCTGGGCCGCGCGCCGCTGCTCTACCACCAGGGCGTGTACTCCAGCGTGCTGCCGCACCCGCGCCTGCACGAGGCCCAGGCCGGGGTGCCGCGCACCGCCTTCCAGGGCCGCCTGAACCACAACCTCTACTACCTGATGACCCAGGCGCTGCGCTGCTACCAGGCCGACTACCAGCCGCGGCAGCTGGCCAGCGGCCTGCGCACCAGCGAGGCGCGCATGCTGATGGTGATGGAGAAGGACGCCGCCCTGGACACCACGGCGCTGCAGCAACTGGTGGCGATGCCGCTGCGGGAGATCGAGGAGGCCCGCGCCAACCTCGAACGCAAGGGCCTGCTGCAGGTGGGCGAGGGCGGCTGCGCGCTGACCGCCGCCGGCATCGACCAGGCCGAGACGCTGTGGAGCATCACCGAGGAACAGCAGGCCAAGGTGTTCTCTCGATTTACCCCTGAGCAGATCAAAGACTTCAGAACGGTGTTGTGTGTTCTGATAGCCAGCGATTAATCAGAGCAATCTGCAAGCATTTGCCAAGGTGGAGACGGTGGCCCCCCACCTTTTGGCGTCCAGACGAAAGCTCATTTGCAATGCTTCGCTAGCGCCTCTCTATCTGAGGCGTTTTTCCCTGACCTATTGATTTATATAGGAATTCCAATGAGTCAGGTTGGATCATACTCGTTTGACAATACGATACGTACAGTATTATATTGTGCCAAGGTGAAACGAGAGTAAAAAAATGCCCCCTCACAAACTCCGAGTAATGTGGTTCGTACCTCCTGCTATCGCGATCGCCGCATCCTGGCAGGAAAGCGAAAATTTATCGTTTGAGGCGAGTCGGACTCAGTCCTCAGACGAGCAGTTTGCTGCGCTCTCGGACGGCAGTGTAGATGCTGTCGTGACCTCGATGGACAATGTCTTCCACTGGAATCATCGGTCAGGCCCCAAAGACTTCGTCATAGTGGCTCAAGTAGAGACCACGACGCCACTATCCATCGTCGCTTCTCCGCGCGTTAAAAGCGTCAGTGATCTAGGCGGCGCAAAGATCCTAGTTGACGCCCCCGAGAATGGATTTGTCATTGCTCTCAGAGCATTGTTGAATCAAGCAGGTTTGAATCTGCCTGACTACACACTAACCCCGGTGGGTGGGGTCAAAGAGCGCTACTTGGCCTTGGTGAGGGGGGAGGGTGATGCCACTCTTCTTGGCCCCCCATTTGACGCTCTTGCTATCAAGGAGGGGATGCATAAGGTCGCTGAAGTGCAAGAGTTTTACCCAGAGTTCCCTGGGCAGGGTCTAGTCGTCAGAAAGTCATCGTTGTCCTCAAATCCAGGTATAGCGCTGTGGCTGAATGTTCTTTCAGAGACTCTCGCTCAGCTTCCTGAGAGTCTAGATAGGCTCAGGAATAGTCTTTCAAACGAAGGACTGCCCGATGCGGCTGTCAGCGCGATGGTCCAGTCTGTCCCAGCATCGCTTACTCCAGATAAGCGTGGTGTAAATCTGCTAATTGAACATCGACGGTTACTTGGTCTTATCGGTTCGGATGCTACGTACGATCAAGTTGTATATTTTGGTTGATAATTTGAGTTTGGAGTGAGCATGAAAAAATTCGCATTGGGTACTTTCTCTATTCGAGGTGTAACTTCTGAGAAGTTCGCGGGCCTGGTTGTGGACCGGAAGGTTGCTCCGATTTCTAGGCTGGCAGAAGAGTACGGTTTTCCGCAGCTTGGTGGGAAAAACGTGCTTGCGCTTCTCGAGTCGTGGCCCAACTCCTTCCAGTCTCTGAAGACATTAGTGGAGAAGGTTGACACTACCGATTGGTGTGATGAGAGCCATTTGAAGTTCCATCCTGCAGTAGACCTTCCTCGGCAAGTGTTCTGTACCGGGGCTAATTATAGAAAGCATGTTGTCGATATGACGGTCGATGCTAATGTCGGCCCTGAAGGGCTCAGTAAAGAAGAACTTAAGAAGTGGGCAGAAGAAATGATGGACAGTCGTGTCGCAAACGGCGAACCTTATGTATTTACTAAGCCTGTTTCCGCTGTCTCCGGTCCTTATGATGACCTGATTCTACCCCCTACAACTGAAAAGCCTGACTGGGAGTTGGAGCTTGCGGTCGTAATAGGTAAAGAGGGATATAACATCCTCGAAGCCGATGCGATGGATTATGTTGCTGGATATACGATCGTAAATGACATCTCCGCCCGTGACCTGATTCCGCGAACTGATTACAAAATGCTCGGGACCGACTGGTTTCGCTCTAAAGGACAACCTGGTTTCCTACCTTTGGGGCCGTATGTTGTACCCAAATGCTTTATCGACAATCCTTACGATCTCTTGATGAGGCTCACTGTTTCCGGGGCAACGATGCAGGACGAGACTACTGCAGACATGCTCTTCGGAATTGAAAAGCAGATCGCATACATCTCCAAGTACGCCAAACTTTTGCCTGGCGACATTATCTGCACCGGCTCTCCGGCCGGCAATGGCACCCACTACAACCGTTATCTTATCGATGGTGATGTTATGTGGGGTGAGATTTCCGGGTTGGGATATCAGCGCCAGAAGTGCATCATCAAGGCGAATTGAGGCTGATAATGCAAGTTCTCAAGGATAATTCTGATCGCGCGCTACTCGAGAAAATCATTTTTGAGCAAAAATTTGATATTGCTCTCGAAACAACTGAGGGGCTGAAGGAGCTCGGTGCTCGATTAATCAATGGGGTTCCAGGTGAGTTAGAATTCAGTTTCTTGGTTCCACCAAAATCAACCCAGGGGAATGGCGTTGTTTCGGGTGGAACGCTGATGACGATGCTGGACTATGCAATGGCATATACAGTGCTTAGTAAGCTGCCGTTTGGAAAAACCTGCGCCACAACCAGTATTACGGTGAATATGCAGTCTCCGGCCGCTCCAAAGCTCCTTAAAGTTACGGGTAGAGTCGATCGAGTCGGTCGCCAAGTTGCATTCGCTAGGAGTGAGATTCATGACGTTGAGAAGAATTCCTTGATAGCTAATGCCTCTGCAACGTTCTTCGTCATGGATGTGAATCTGGGTTAAAAAATTTGAATAATTGGTGTGCGAAACGTCTCGTTTCTGTGGAGGGTAGATGAATAAGCCGGCAAACCTGGGTTATGCAGCAGCACGACGAATTGTCACCGGTCACAACGAACAAGGTGAGTCGATTATCGTAAGTGATGGTCATGCGTTGAATGTTATTGCCGAACCTGGAAAGCCTGTTGCGCAGGTACTCTGGGCTACTGGTGAGGGGCGTGCGGCTGGCGGAGAACCTGCGCCAGCCGGGCACAAGTTTGGCTTCCATTCCGAAGGTGGTTCGCTGCTGCGAATTGTGGACTTCCCGCCGGACGAGTCGTACGACAAAGAGAAACTCCTCGAGTTTCTCGACAAAGAAGGTGTGCGTGATAAAGCGCAACCTCGGCACTTCTGGTTCCACAAAACTGAGTCGCTGGATTACGCCGTAGTCCTCGAGGGTGAGATCTACGCGATGCTCGATCAAGGTGAGGCGTTGATGAAGGCAGGAGATGTTCTGATTCAGCGTGCTACCAACCATAGCTGGTCGAACAGGTCAGGCAAAAACTGTCGGATGCTCTTCGTCCTCCTGGCTCTTGACGAAGGAGAGAAGCTGTGAAAAAAGCGATCATTACCGCTGCTATCACCGGTGGTGCGCATACCCCCTCGATGTCTCCTTACTTGCCGGTGACTCCCGATGAGATTGCTGAGCAGGCGATTGAGGCGGTTCAGGCCGGTGCGGCCATTGTCCATCTGCACGCACGAAACCCAGAGGACGGTCGCCCCACTGGTAGCCCTGAGGTATTCCGCGAGTTTGTCGGCCGCATCAAGCGTGAAACTGATGCGATCGTGAACATCTCCACGGGAGGTGGTGGCCCGGGGATGCCAATCAATGAGCGCGCTGCCGCCGGTATCGATCTGCAGCCGGAAATGTGCTCGCTGAATATGGGATCTATCAACCTCAACCTGTCTGAGATGGCAAAAAAGGACAGGGAGTGGAAGTACGCCTGGGAGGTCCAGCACCTCGAGGCTACCAAGGATCTGGTGTTCAGAAACACCTATGCGGATATCGAGTGGATCCTGAAAACGATCGGCGGTACTGGGACTCGTTTTGAGTTCGAGTGCTACGACGTCAGTCATCTCTACACTCTGAAGTACTTCCTTGATCAGGGTTTGGTAAAGCCGCCGCTGTTCATTCAAACCATCTTTGGTTTACGCGGCGCTATCGGATCCCATATCGAGGATGTTTTACATCAGAAACGGACCGCAGATCGCCTGTTTGGTGATCAATACCACTGGTCTGTGCTGGGGGCAGGGAAAGATCAGATTCCGCTGTCGACCATCAGCGCAATCCTGGGCGGTAACGTGCGCGTAGGTTTGGGGGACAGCCTCTACATCGGCCGCGGCGAGCTCGCCATATCGAATGCTGAGCAGGTGCGCAAAATCCGCGAAATCCTTGGGGGGCTGGGCATTGAAATCGCTACTCCAGCAGAGGCGCGGGAAATCCTAGCTCTGAAAGGTAAAGGTAATACTGCGTTCTAAGTCTGAGGTTTGTCTACTTTTTTGCCGGCCTTATGGCCGGCTTTTTTGATGTTCAGTTGATGCCGAGCAGATGGTACACGTAGGCGATGTGCGATTCGGCAAAAGCTTCATCCAGTGGTGCGTGGCCCAGCATGAGGCGCATGTAGACCGCTCCGTAGATCACATCCATGAGAATCTCGATATTCGTGTCTGCAGCGATCTCTTCAGTCGCCTTCCACTCTTCGAGTACCTCTCGCACCACAGCCCGGCGGCCATAGTGGAAGCGCTCACGGAAGGCCCGCAAAATCGAAGGGTCCGATTGCCCTTCGGCAATGATCTGGGCAACTAGGCGGCCCGGCCAGCCTGAATACTGCTCGACCAGAGATTTGAAGTGGTAGGCCAGTGCTTCGCGCGGCCCAAGCTCGCGAGGGATGGTTGTCTTAACCAAATGGTTCTCCATGAAGGCGTCGATAACAATCAGTGCCTTGGAATCCCACCACCGATAGATCGTCGCCTTGCTCACTCCAGCTTCGCGCGCGATCGCCTCGATGGAAATGGCCTGGATGGACTTTTCCTGGAGCAGAGCGATGGTCGCGCTAAGGATTTGGCGGCGAGTTGCCTCGCTACGGGGGCGCCCGACCGATGTTTTTTCGTTCGATGCGGTCTTCTTAACCTGCATGCATTCCTCCTTTGGAGCTGGTTAAAACGCTCGCGCAGTCCGTTTTGGAGATGCTTACGAGACGAATCGACTAGTATATTGTCAGCGCTACGGTTTTGCTACCACAGTTCCGGGAATCTTGAGTTAGAAGCGACGGCCTGGCTGATGCTGGCTTTGCGTGGTTTAGTCTAGCAAATAGCTTTACAAAACGGTACGTGTCGTATAGATTGGTTTTCAACCATAAGGACCAAAATGAGGTTCCTTCAGCAGGCAGAGGAAGTTCCTGTCCGACAGTCTTGGATGGCTAGCTAAACCCATCGGGTAGGTGGTCACGACTGCGCAAGTCGAGGCCGGTTAGCGTTGGCAGAACATGATGGCAGGTGGTCGCAAGATCGCATGACTTTCATGCAAGAGTTGCTGGTTGGTCTCCGAAAGCCTTCCGGCTGGAATTGACGGTACGATAAAGAATAAAAAGGTGATCGAATGAACATTATTGGCCCGGATACGCTTGTCTTTGGTGTGGATGACGTTGCTCTCTGCGAGCAATTCCTGACTGACTATGGTCTGAACCCTGTCGGCAACGGTCGTTTCGAAGCCCTTGATGGCACCGGCGTTGAGCTGAAGCATCGCGGTGATCCTTCTCTGCCGGCCTGGGATCTCCCGACTGCCAACATGCTGCGCAAGACCATCTACGGCGTTAAGGACGCCTCGGTGCTTCAGCAAATCAAGCAAGAGTTTGAAGGTGAGCGCGAGGTCAAAATCCTGGCCGATGGTTCCCTGGAGCTCGTGGATGACCTTGGCTTCGCGCTGGGCTTCCAAGTCACTGTGCGCAAGCCCCTCGATCTGCCGGCCGAGGTTGTGAACGCGCCAGGCGATATCCGTCGCCCCGCAAACGTCACCGGCGTCCCATCTGATGTCGCTACGCCCATCGATGCGCGCCCGCGGTCGCTCTCTCACGTTGTGTTCTTTGTGCCCGATATCGAGAAGGCTGAGGCTTTCTACACCAATCGCCTCGGCTTCAAGCTGACTGACAAGTTCGTTGGCATGGGTCCCTTCCTGCGTCCTGCAGGTACCTTCGAACACCACACCCTGTTCTTCATCCAAACCCCGCCGCAGCTGCAAGGTTGTGAGCACTTTACCTTCCACATGGGGGGGCCGACCGAGGTCCTTAGCGCTGGCACTGCCATGGTCGAGAAAGGTTACGAGACCTTCTGGGGGCCTAGCCGACATCGCTTCGGCTCTAACTGGTTCTGGTACTTCAACACCCCGATGGGCTGCCACATCGAATACGACGCGGATATGGACCAGCACGATGACAACTGGGAGCCACGCATCGCTCCGGGCATCATGGATAACTCCCAGGTCTTCCTGTTCCATTGGCGCGAGCAGTGGGCACCGGGTGGTGAGCGTCCCCAATAGGGGAAAGCTGGGCCGAACCGTTATGGAGCGAATCTGCCATATCGATGATGTTCTGCCTGGAACTTCCAAAGGGTTCCGATATTCGCAGTTTGGTAAAGACGATATTTTTCTGGTCAATAAGTCTGGGGAGATATTTGGATATCGGAACTCTTGTCCTCACTGGCCTGGGTCAACGTTGCCTGTGAAAAAAGGGCAATACCTTGATGGAGAGTCAAGGTATATCGTCTGTCACGGGCATGGTGCATTATTTAAAATTGAAACAGGTGTTTGCATTCGCGGTCCATGTCTGGGGGGAAAGCTAATTGCATTGCCTATAGAAATAGATAAGGAAGGTAATATTTTTGTGGTAAACGCCTAGGATAGTTTCTTAGCCTTTGCATTATCCCAATAATTGGCTGGGTGGGGCTGTTCTTTGGGTATCTAAAGTTAGATTGGAACAAAAATAAAAAGGATCCTCTCTATGAAAATTACTGATGCTTTGCGAGTTGCTGTCTGTTCGATTGGTGTTCTATTGGCTTCGCGAGCCTACGCATTGGAGGGTGGTACTTCCAGCTACCCTTCAGGGACGCTCACTGTGATGAATGGTGCTGTGGGTGCTCCTGGTGAGACTCACTTCTACACATATAACAAACTTATCAGCATCGACTCACTTCGAAACAACGACGGTGATAAGTCCTTTCCTAAGGTCAAGGGAAAGATTCATGCACACGCTATCCGAGTTGTTCATACTCTGGATGGCCCTAAGCTCCTAGGCGGCGATGTTTCGCTACAGGCTGGACTGCCTTACGTATCGGGTCACATCAATATACCGGCTCTCGGTCCGTATGAGCGTGACTCGGTTAGTGGTATCTCCGATCCGATGTTTGGCTTCTTGGTTAGTTGGGTTTCAGCAACATACTTGCATAATATAGATATCGAGTGGATTGAGCCTTGGGGGAAGTACGACAAAAATTCTCTCATCAATTCGGGTAACAATGCTCGTGCTCTCTATATGGGATACTCTTTCACTTGGTTCCCAATGGAGCGCGTCGAGCTAAGTTCCAAGATTAGTCTGAACTACAGTTTCGAGAATAAGGATACGGACTATCAGTCTGGTGTTCAGTTGGTTGCTGACTATGGTCTGAACTACCGTGTAACGCAGAATTGGTTTGCAGGGGTGGGTGGATATATTTCAACCCAATTGAACGATGATCAGTCGCACGGTGATGATGTCGGCAATCGTAGTCGCAGTACAAAGATTGGTCCGCAGTTTGGATATGGTACTCGTGACTGGGGTTTTGTCGCTGGGTATCAGAATGATGTTTACGCTCGCAATACCTCGAAAGGCGATACTATTTTGCTCAACGCATTCATGAAGTACTGATCTGCTCCGCCATTACAGCGCCCAGCCAGCACGGTTGGGCGTTGTCTTTTGAGGAGATCTATCGGATTGCTTGAGCTATAGCGGTCGGTAGGCCAGATCTTCAGTTCTGACTATTTAATTCATTAAGCGTTCTGGTTGTGACTACTGAAATTGAGAATGGCATCGTGTCGAGCTATATTTATTAAGTTTACAGCTGCTAGTGCCATTTTATGATATGGGTGGGCTAGCGTAGTCGCGTTTTGGCTTTCTGCTTGCTTTGCGATCCGGAAAACTCAATAAGTATTCAGGCTGTCAGATGGGGCTTCGGAGCGATGGGCTCCGGAGCCGACGACGATTTTAATCTTCCATATTTCTGTGTTTTGCCGGTGTTAGTAACTTGCCAAAGTTGCGAACAAGGATCTGCTTCTCTCTTTCAGGCATATGAGCCTTATAGCTGTTGATCTTTCTCTCTATCGTGGTCGCGAGATAGATTTCGCTC
The DNA here is from genome assembly GCF_030268185.1 of Pseudomonas sp. NBRC 100443. Lineage (NCBI taxonomy): Bacteria > Pseudomonadati > Pseudomonadota > Gammaproteobacteria > Pseudomonadales > Pseudomonadaceae > Pseudomonas > Pseudomonas sp. NBRC 100443. Next base: position 205,468 of record NZ_BSQE01000011.1, on the reverse strand, counting down.
TGCGCCGAGGAGCCAACGTTGGAAGTCATGTATCCGCTCCTCGGGAGTAATTAGAGCCGGCGTAGGCCAGGTTGTTGTGCATGAATGTAGCGTACCTGCTCAAGCCCTTGAGGTCTTCATGGTTATCGGGGGTTGCAGTCGCAGCCAAACTTCCCGTGCTCGTCTCGCTCAAATCCCGTGATCCTCCCCGCACGTGGCCGAAATCGGCCCCTTTCAGATGGGCTAAGATTCTGACTGACAGCGCATGTAGTGGAGTTAAGGTTTCCTTGTTCAATCGTCTGCGTATCTTCTTCTCCTATGCAGTCCGACGTTTCGACAGGAGTTTTGGATGTCTGGGTAAAACCAGTCTCTACGTGGCACCTAGATTTTTCTGAAATTTCTATGTAGTTTTTCTAGCTAGCTACATAGGTTTTTCAAGTCCGTTACAGAGATTTTGGCCGGTTCTACCTAGAGGTTGCTGGGCCTCTGTAAGGAGAGGTTCTGCTGGCTAAGAGCTCCTGGTAGGGCGAAGGCTCTGGCGGGTAGCTCTGCGGCATCAGATCAGCATCGGTGTTGCCCATGAGGTATGGGCGCCCTGATGTACTCGCTATGGGCGGTGTTGATAGGAGAAGGCGCGGCTGGGGAAATCTTGCAGGTGACGCCTGTGCTTCATTGCGAAGCAAGGGGGAATGCTGGGGGAGTACTCGACAGCCATTTCTGACTGCCGAGCACTAGCGACGCCTGCGGTTACTGACCAAGACCGCCAAGGGCGACGTACTTGATCTCCAGGTAGTCTTCTACACCGTACTTGGAGCCTTCGCGGCCCAGGCCGGAAGTTTTCACGCCCCCGAAGGGGGCAACCTCAGTAGAAATCATCCCTTCGTTCACACCGACCATGCCGAACTCGAGGCTATCGACGGCACGGAAGACCCTACCTACATCGCGAGCGTAGACATACGCAGCCAGGCCGAACGGAGTGTCATTTGCCATGGTGATCGCTTCCTCCTCGGATTCGAAGCGGAACAGCGGTGCGACCGGGCCGAAGGTTTCGTCGCTGAAAATCAAGGCTTCGTTCGGGACATTGGTGAGAACGGTCGGCTCGAAGTAGCTTCCACCCAGGGTGTGTCGCTTACCGCCAGTTGCTACCCGGGCGCCTTTCTCTACCGCGTCGGCAATGTGTTCTTCGACTTTCTTGACCGCCTCATCATTGATCAGTGGGCCAAGCACTACGCCTTCGTCCATGCCGTTGCCAACCTTCAGAGCCGCGGTGGCCTCTGCGAGTTTTTGTGCGAATGTGTCGTAGATTCCCGACTGAACTAGCATTCGGTTGGCCGCGACGCAGGCCTGTCCGGTGTTGCGGTACTTGGCTGCAATCGCGCCCTTCACAGCAGCATCCACATCGGCATCATCGAAGACAATGAACGGAGCGTTGCCGCCCAGTTCCATGCTGGTCTTCTTGATGGTCGGTGCACATTGAGCCAGCAGCTGGGCACCCACCTCAGTCGAGCCGGTGAAGGAGAGCTTGCGTACGGTCGGGTTGGACGTTAGCTCGCCGCCGATTGCTCGAGCCGAACCGGTCACAACGTTGCAGACGCCTGCAGGCAGACCAGCACGCTCCGCTAGTACTGCCAGTGCCAGCGCAGAGAGCGGAGTTTGGCTTGCGGGCTTGATCACGCCGGCGCAACCCACAGCCCAGCCCGGGCCCGCTTTGCGGGTGATCATTGCAGAGGGGAAGTTCCAAGGAGTGATAGCTGCGAACACCCCGATAGGCGCCTTCTGCACGAGGATCTGACGACCTTCCACGTTATGCGGAATGAGGTCGCCGTAAACGCGCTTTGCTTCCTCGGCGAACCACTCGATGAAACCTGCTGCGTAGATGATCTCGCCGCGCGACTCAACCAAGGGTTTACCCTGTTCGGCAGTCATGATCTTCGCCAGGTCGTCGATGTTTTCCAGCATCAGATCGAAGAGCTTACGCAGAACCTTGGAACGCTCCTTCGGCAGCGTTTTGCGCCAGCCTTTCATGGCGCGCTCGGCGGCAGCTACCGCACGCTGCGTCTCGCGCATACCACCATTGGGAACGCGGGCCACCAGTTCTCCGGTGGCCGGGTTGCGGACCTCAATAGTCTGGCCGTTGTCGGCTTGAACCCATTGGCCATCGATCAGTATGGCCTCACGGAGCAGATCAGGGTCTTTCAACTGCAGAGTATTTGTACTGGACATGGCTGACCTCAAACAGGGTTACGGCCGACGAAGAAGGCTTCGTCTGCGTCGCGGGTGGGGTTGAGGCCGGCGGCCTCGAGACCTTTGCGGAGAACCGCCATGTCTTTCTGGAATACACGCTGAGTTGGGTGAGGCATCGGACCGCCATTGTAGCCCTGGAGCCAGCCTTGGTACTTCCACATCATCCGGTTCAACAGTCCACTTGCAGCCATCGGGAGGCTGGCGAAAGCTTTACGAGCTGGGTCCATCTTGTACCAAAGCTGGGTGGCTTCATCGTAGTTGCCAGCGCGGATCAGCTTGTGGATCTGGGGCAGGAGCGGGCCGTAGTAGGCGGAGTAGTTGGTCCCACAGAACGGAATGTCCATGACCTGGGCCAGGGGCACGTACTCGTATTCCAGAGGGGAGGAAATCACGACTTCCTCATGGAACTCACGGTGCACCTCGATGGCGGACATGATGTAGGGCAGACCGCCTTCGGCCTTGATCGCCACAACGTTCGGAATCTCGTCGACCATGCGACGCAGAACCGAGAGCGGAATATCTGCGGGGTGCAGTCGGCTGAAGCCCCAGGCCGGCAGCGGGAAGATGATCACACCGAGATTGGTCGCGTCACAGACTGCCTTGGTGTACTGGAAAACCTCTTCGTAATCCTTCGGGTAGAAGTATGGCGGGTAGCCCAGAAGGACCACGTCAGCACCGGCGGCTTCGGCACGCTTTACCGCTTCGATGTTGTCTTCGAGTGTGTTGAATACGGCATGGTGCACCACGACCATCCGGCCTGCGGCCTGGTCGGCCATGATCTGGCAGAACTCGACGTACTGGTCCTGAGTGATCGCAACTTCAGAGCAGGACAGGGTGCCCACGAAGCCATGCTGGATTGCCAGTTCGACGTCATGGCGCACAGCTTTTTCATTGATGCGCTTGAAGTTGGAGGTCATCGTCGGGATGGTGACGTTGGCCACGCCGAGCAGGTGTTCGCGAGCCCACTCACGGGCGTCCTTTTTGTTGTAATTGGCCATGTTCAGTTTCCTCAGTGGATTGTTCTATCTGGACTAAAAGCTCGTTTAGTTTTTGGTTTCGAATTCGATGGGAAGCGGGGTGGCAAGGCCAGCTTCGATTGCTTTGGTAAGGATCAGCTCAGCGACGACGATGTCCTGCAGGCCGCCGCCGACGGACTTGAACATCGGGGCGCGAGCCTTCGCCAGGGCATCGACGCAGGCGCCGCTCATGAGATCGGCCAGGCTGAATGCTTTGTTATGGAACTCAATGCCCGCTGCTTTGGCAGCCAACATGTCCCCGGTCTCCTCGAGTACTTCTTCCAGCGTGTCGCAGATGATGATGTCGCTGCGCTCAACGACCGAGACGTCGATTTCGCGCTGCTCAGGAATGGTCGAGCCAATCGAGACAACAGTTGCGCCGGGTTTCAGCCACTCGGCAAAGAGAATCGGCTCCTCGCCACGAGAACGTGCAGCGGTCAGCACGATGTCTGCGCCTTCCACTGCCTCTTTGGCTGAGGCCACACCTTTGGCAAGAACGCCGATATCTGCGGTCAGCGCCTCAGCGAAGGCAGCGCGACGATCAGGAGTCGGGCTGAATATGTTGACTTCGCTGAGCTCGCGAACACTTGCGAACGCGCGGGAGTGCATCGCTGCTTCCAGGCCGCTACCAAGCACTGCAAGGCGAGCAGGGCCCTTGGGGGCGAGCCGATCCAAAGCTGCGGCTGAGGTGGAGGCGGTGCGGTAGCCCGTTACCAGGTTGCCGTCGACGAAGGCAGCTATTCGGTTGGTGGTCCGATCAAACAGGACGATGACGTATTCGATACCCGGGGGCGCGTCGCCTCCCATGTTTGAACCCATCAGCTTGGCGCCATAGTAACGGCTACCAGGAGGAATTGCGGGCAGATTGCGCAGCCAGGTTTTTTCAAGCAGCGCTACCGTGCGAGGCGGCGTCGCCTTCGCGGGGATGGAGTGGGTGTACGCCTTTTGGAGAGCGGCAATTGCATCTTTCCAGTGAAAGACGGCTCGTGCTGTGTCGCTAGAGACGAATACGGGTTTCTGGAGGTTGACAGTCATATGGTTGATTCCAAAAAAAGCGGTGGTTACAGGATGAGCGCGAGTAGAGCGACCCAGTTTCGGCGATTAGTGCGTTGCACGGACGTCTCTGACTACGCGGCTTCCTAGACCTGCAGTCAGGCAGCTTGCCTCGTGAGTCAGTTGAAGGCTCCTGGTGGTGCGGCCCTCTCGATGTGCATGACAGCTCAGTTTGTGGTGCGCGGTAGGGGATGCTTTCAACTCAAACGATACGGATCGTATTCAAAATATTTATCTCAGGCAAGGTTCATTCAGGCAATCCATAGGGGCCACTCTGTGGAATGGTTGGAGGTGGTTGCATTTGCGAAACGATACGTATAGTTTGTTATCGAAAGAGCAAGACCCCCTTGGAGGAAGTGATGAAGCTAGGTCGGTTTGTGGTTCAAGGACTGGATGGTCCTGTACAGCGTATCTGCATGGTTCTGCCGGAGCAGAGTCGGGTCATCGATCTGCGTGCCGCTGAAGCTCTGCGTCTTCAAGCACGGGGCGCTACCCGCGAAGCTGCCCTTCGCTATGCATCTACGGTGTTCCCCGAAAGCATGTCTGCTGCCATCGCCCTGGGGCAGCAGTTTCTGGACACCGCTGCTGAAGCTGCGGAGAAATATGGCGCTGATGCGTCGCTGGCTATGGACGGTCTGAAGTGGGGCGCTGCGTGCGATCCGTCGGTCATCCGTGACGGCCTGACTTTCACCAAGCACATCCGCCAATTCCACGAGCGGATGAATGTCACTCCGCAACCGGCCCTGCTGGAGATCCCGGGCTACTTCAAGGGCTCGCCTTGGACCGTCATCGGCCATGACGCTGAGGTGCCGTGGCCGGCTCGCGGCCAACGTATCGATTACGAGCTCGAGATCGGTTGGGTCATCGGTCGCCGTGCCAACAACATCACTCCCGATACCGCTCTTTCCCATCTGTTTGGCGTGACCATCTTCAACGATTTCAGCGCCCGTGACCTCCAGGCCAACGAGTTCGCAATCGGCATGGGGCCGACCAAGAGTAAGGACTTCGCCTACGGTATCGGCCCGTGGATCACCACGATTGACGAGTTCTCCGACCTGAACGCCATTAAGATGTCCGTTCGCGTTAACGGCGAGACCTGGGGCGAGGGTGATTCGTCCGAGATGCTCTGGACTCCGGAAGAGTTGATTGCCTACGTCTCGATCGGCGACCACATCCAGCCTGGCGATGTCATCGGTTCCGGAACCATGGGTAACGGCTCGGCACTCGAGCTAGGGCGTAGCCTGAACCCTGGCGATGTGGTTGAGCTCGATGTGGGCGGTGTCGGTGTACTGCTTAACCGCATCGGGCAGCGTCCTGATGAGTCCTGGTGGCCTGAGCGTCGCAAGCCATTCATGTAAGCATCAGATGTACTGCTGTTAATTTCTGCCTTTGAACATTTCAAGCCGCGAGGTTTGAGCGTCGAAAGGTGACTCGACCAGCTCAGGGTGGCTAGTGCAGCATCCGAGTTGGTCAGACGGGCGCCGATATCAAGCCGTAGCTATCCGCGGAGACGTATCGGTGCCGGTCAGTAAGAGGCGCAAATGTGACCAGCTTCGTGCAGAGCCTTGAGCGATGTGCGGGCGACTATACCTGCTATAGCAGTTGCCAGCCGCCACAGAAGCGGAGAGGAGACAAGAAATGAATGCAATTAAACGCGTCCTGATCGTGGGCAGCGGAATCGGTGGCGCAACAGCAGCTTTTGCGCTTCGCAGAATTGGTGTTGATGTTCACTGCATCGATATCAAGCCTGAGGCTCCGATTGCCGGCTCTGGAATCTGTATGCTTCACAACGCGATGCGTGCCCTCACAGGTCTCGGCCTTGCGGAGCTCTGCCTGGATAGTGGTTACCGATTCGATAAGTTTCGCCAGTTCAACTCGGTAGGTGAGCTTCTGGTAACCAATCCTGCTCCACCCAGCTGCGGGATTCGCCGCCCGGAACTGGCTCGCATCCTGGAGGCTGCTGCAGAGGATGCTGGTGCAGTCCTCGATCGTGGTCTGACTGTCGAGAATCTGATCAATCGTGAGAATGGCGTCGACGTTCGGTTCTCGGACGGTCGCGAGGCAACTTACGACCTGGTGGTTGCGGCGGACGGGGTTTACTCGAAGATCCGTGATCAGGTATTTGGCTCGAACTGCAGCCCCCGATTTGCTGGTCAAAGTGTCTGGCGTTTTAACGCGCCGAGGCCGGCTGAAATCGATGCTTTCTGCCTTTATCGCACTACCACGGGGCATACGGTGGGGGCGTTCCCGACGTCGAAAGAGAGCTGCTACATCTTCTATCTCGAAAATAGCAAAGAGCCTCTGCGCATTCCGGAAGGAGAGGCTCATCACCTGATTCGAGAGCGCTTGATGGAATACACCGCTCCGGCAATCCGCGAGTCGCTCGAGCTTGTGACCGGTGCCAAGCAGATCATTTTCCGTCCGCTGGATATCACACTGGTGCCTGCGCCTTGGCATCGCAATCGAGTGGTTCTGCTCGGCGACGCGGCGCACGCTCCCACGCCTCAAATGACCTCTGGCGGTGGCATGGCCATCGAAGATGCTGTTGTCCTCGCCGAGAGCCTCGCGGCCACCTCCACAGCAAAAGCTGCTCTTGAGATGTACTCCAATCGTCGATTCGAACGTTGCAAGACGATCTGCGATGCATCGCTTCAACTGTGTAGGAATGAACAGGAAGACGCGCTGGGTAACCGAGAGAAATCGGCTGCACTGCTTCTGCAGACCTACCAGTATTTGGGGAATCCCATGTAATTCCTTACCTATAGGGATGATTCCTCGATTCGCTTGGAAACGGTGAATCGAGGATAGTTAAAAAACTCAAGGAAATACTTAAGTCAATGATCTTTCTCGCTCGAGGATGGTTTTTTTCTGATGCATGCCCGAAAATAAAAAATAGAGGAACTGCTATGAGTCCTGCCTTGAAAGAATCTATTGTGGCTGGTCTTACTGGTGGGGTTATCTCCGCAGTCATGGCTTTCCTGGTTGTTCATTACCCTGATGGCCTTTAACGCTTCTTCTTGTTGTCCCTAGATTTACTTGTGCGCCTGTGCGGTCTTCGTCAGGCGTTTTTTTGCTTGCTGCCTTTGGCTTTCCAGGGGGAGATATGTTGCGAAGCATGAAGTTAGCGCCGCGTTCGGCCTTTAGTTTTGGAGTCATAGCACTGATTGTTTTTCTCTTGGGAGCTTTCTCTATCCAGAAAATGGAAAGAATGACCAAGCAGTCGGCAGTAATTAATGAGAAGTGGTTACCCAATATTGTTAATCTCAGCAACCTGGTTAAGGCGCAGCTTAGGAATCATGTGTTTCTGGCTCAACTGGCCTCCATGGAGAATCCGGCGGCGAGAGAAGGTGGTCTTCGACAGTTGGAAGCTCTCGTGGGTGAAGTTAAATCTTTGAAGGAGCATGTTGATGCTGGGCTGACGAGCGTGAAAGAGCGAAGTGTATTCGTCCAGTTCGAAAAGTCTGACAAGATTTATACCGCAGAGCAGGAGAAAATAGTCGGGGTAATTGCTTCTGGTGATCTGGCTTCGGCCTCTTCAATGCTTAGGGGGGCAATAATTGATTATGGGACTCGGCTTGGAATGGCAACTGAAGAGCTTATGAGACTTAACATGGAGGGTTATGAAAAAGCAACGGCAGGGCTCCTTGAGGCACGTGACAGCGCCCGGCGGGGAATTCTAGCCGCCGTATTTCTTGCTCTACTCGTGACAGTAGGCTTGGCTTTTTTTTACACCAGAAGCATTGCGCACCCACTTGGGCGAGCTGTGCAGGTAGTCGAGATGGTTGCCCGCGGCAGACTAGATGCAAAGATAGACACGGCAGGCAGAGACGAGCCTGCTCAGGTTCTTAGTTCGCTCAAGCTCATGCAGGATGGTTTGAGAGATGTGATCGAGGCGATTACTAAGTCATCTACTCGCATCGCAGCTTCAGCACGCGAGTTGAAAGTGGTCACCGCTTCTTCGTCACACGCTATGAAGTTGCAGAATGAGGAAGTTGTGTCAGCGGTTTCTATTGTGAATGTTGCGACTCTCGCCGTGGTGGAGGTTGCAAAGAACGCAGCCAGGACTGCGGAAGTCTCTCAAATCTCCGATCAGAGTGTGAAGTCGGGTTGTGAGCAGGTTGCACGGATGGTCAACTCCATCTCAGGGCTTTCTCAAGAGGTTTCTCTGACGAACGCGCAAATTGGCGAGTTGGCAATGAGCGTTGCAAACGTCACGAGAATAATCGAGGTTATTCGCTCCATCGCGGAGCAAACCAACCTTCTCGCGTTGAACGCAGCCATTGAGGCTGCTCGAGCCGGTGACGCGGGGCGTGGATTCGCTGTAGTCGCTGAGGAGGTTCGTGCCTTGGCTCATAGAACGAAGAACTCGACACATGAAATCGAAGTGCTCATTGGGGGTATTCAGGATGTAACAGAGCGCGCTGTCTCGTCTATGCAACGCAGCTCGGAGAGCGCGGAGATCACTCTAAGTTTGGCTGGTTCAGCTGATCAGGCATTGCGAGATATTCGGGCCTCAATCGAGACAATTAACGAACGGAGCAGAGTGATAGCTGATGCAGCTGATCAACAGGAGGGGATGATGGAAAGTGTCAACCAGAGCTTGCTGAGGATACAGGGGCTGTTCCAGAAAGCATCTGAAGGCGTGAATCAGACAGATCAGGCCAGCGGCGATTTGTCGGAGTTAGCTGGTCTCTTGCAGGAGCTGGTCTCGAGGTTTCAGGCCTAAGCTGTATTGCGGGGTTCTGGATGTTTTAGCAGCTTTGTGTAGTCTTGGATTTCGTTACTGGTTCAGTGCGTAATGCTATACTTTCAGATTGGTGTTTTTCATTGAGTCTGGTTTTTTGGGTGGTTATGGCGAATATTGAAAAACATAATCTCAGGTCTCGCTGGTTCTCCAGGAAATTGGTAGAGATTCGAGGTTTGGCTCAAGAGTTATAACGGTCTTGGGGGAGCATAATAATTGGAGTCATGATTTCTTTGCTTTCTGTCTTTTCTGTCAGTTCGTTTGCTGATGGCTTTTCTGCTAATTTTTCTCAGGGGGGAGGGTTCAAGTTATCAATGGGATTGCTAAGCGAGTGTCTCGAGAAAGTAGGCCTCAGTATGAGCTTGCTCTTTATTTTCCTGCTAGATCTGACAGCGCACAGTTTGTATTGACCGGCGGTAGATCAGGGGTGATATCTATTGTTTTTGAAGATGAATTCTCGCTTAAAAGGGCTAAGTCTCTTCTCTTGGAGGATCTTTTCGTTAACCTAGACGATCCAGTGCTCCAAGAGTTCGCGCCAGTTTTAAGTAAGCTGATGGCGCTTGCTCCAGTGAGTGGATTTGTAAACGGTGATCGTGCAGTTTTCTCATGCTCTCCAGGCGAAGGTACTGAGGTATTCCTTAATGGGCGCTCGGCGGGAGTGATCCCGGGTAAGGACTTCTTCTTTCGTTTCCTGAGTCAATGGCTAGGTCCGCGTCCCGTAAATAGAATGGAAAAAATGGGGTTGCTTGGAATAAAAATGGGTGCCTCGGATGCCTTGTTTAGACAATGACGCAGGCGCTGGAGATAGTCTTCTTGGGGCGCGTTAAAGTGGTATTAGTTAGGCATATGACCAATTCTGCGTTGTCCAAGAGTACGAAGGGGCCTAGTCACATTTTCTTGCTTGAAACCTTGCTATGCGCATAACGTGCGTGAAACTCTAGGCAACCTCATGGATGTAGGTTGGCATTGTCTCATGTGATCCATAGGTAATGCATGAAGTCATGTGCAGGAGTACATGCCGCCGTAAGCTGCTACTCGTAGTCGTGGTGACCATCATAGAGCCTCTGGGCAAGCCTCACTGGTCATGAGCTAGTGGGGGAACTCTTCTTCGACTTATCCGGATGCGCATTTCGTTTGGCACTTTTTGATTGGATACTGGGCTTCAATTGCTCCGACAATATCTGTCCTTGCAAATTTCGGGCACCGTCCTCGTGCGGTCAAGGCCTACAAGAGCTCTCATGTGAGCGAGGTCGTTGATATTAACGTCGGCAACCGCAAGGTGCCCTGGTATGGGAGTAACACCGCCGAATCTTGGTTGTAGCAATAGGTTCGACAGCAATCGTGCGCCGCCGACCGGGGGTGGTTGCTTGTGTGGGGCGTCATCTATCTCCATGGTCTACGTCTTGCTTTCTTCATCCCCTTTTAGTTGTTGATTGATTCATCTTCTCAGATGTATTTTTGCTGCCTGGTGCGGCCGTGACCGAGGCGTGTAGATTACATGGGCTTGTCCTGCAGACAGCAGTAGGAGAGTGGTAGTACTGCGTTGATCCGTACAGGTCTATCGCGGGCTTCGTATCGTTAGAGAGTGCGCCATCAAAGAACCATCAGAACTGCAAGGCAAAGCTATGACTCCCGGCGTTGAAATAGTTCCACCGACCGGTTGCCCGGTCGATGGAAAAGGGAATCAGTGCGCGGCAGGAAGGCGATCTGCCGGCAGTTCTCCTTCAGTTGCCATTTTTTTCCAAAGGCGATTGCGTGCATCTTCCGGCATCATTGTGTAGGCGAACATACGCAGCAGGGTCCAATTGGCAGTGCGCTCGCCTTCTTTGGCGCCGAATAGGTGGTGCAGAAGCTTCATGTAGAAGATGCTCTCGATCATCATGATCGTGGCAGCAGCCCAGCGTGCCCATTCTGGTAGGCCGGAATTGTGCGCAAGAATGTGAATCCAGCCCACAGTGAAATAGGTCATGGCCATGCCATACGGCGCTGCCAGGAGGATGAGCAATTGCTTCCAACCCTTCAGGCGTGGCACGGCATAGGTCAGGATACAGCCGACAGTGACGAACGAAGCACTGTTGATGAAAGCCCACCAATACGGGAAGTTGAATAGGGTAAAGGGCTGAATGCCATAGTACTCGTAGACATTCAGATTGATGCCGATGGTCTCCATGATGGCATCAAGGATTCCACCCATCGCCAGCAGCATCAGGAAGTGCTTGTAGGTCGCACCATTGCGGATGACGAAATAGCAGAAGTAGGACTGTAGACCGAGGAATGCTACGTAGCACAGCGGAATCAACAGCGGTACGGTGATACCGAAGTTGGTATAGGCCGGGATCAGATCATCTGCCCAGTGGAGGTGACCAAGCATGTCCAGCATGGCTTCTTCGAGCGAGCAGATCAGGCCGCTGAACATTACGAGGAGCGGGATCCAGTTTTTCTTGGCGGCTGCGCGTAGGGCCCATGGCAGCGCGAACAGCACGACGGCTGCCCCTGCCACGAAGAAGAAGATCCATTCGTTGGTTGTGCCTGCCTCGAAACCTGCCGGAAGCGGTTTGACGTTGGGTGGGAGACCGGGAAGGTTTCCGTAGAGTGAACTAGCCATGTGACATCCTCTTTTTGTTGTTGAACGGGGAGTGCGGCTGATTAGCGGCCGTCTTTCAGTAGGATGAAGGCCGTGTTACGGCCGGGTTGGCTGCAGATCCTTGTGTTCGGGGTATCCCGAGCCGCTGAGATAGAGTCCCTTGACTGGGATCGTGTAGCCGACCAGCGGCTGGCTGATGCGCAGGGCGCATCGGCGGATTCGGACATCTGCAGCCAGGCCTGGGCGTCCATCCTGGAGAAGTGCGAGATTTCCGATGCCGTGTGGTGTGGGCCACGCCACATGCCGAAAGAGGCTTCGCCATTGGAGTTCAGCAGGTAGTGACACGGGGCGATCAGACGTTGACTCAGGTCGGACCTCTTCGCGAGCTCCAGTTCATCGAACATCGAGGTGTGGATCGAAGCCTCGTTGATGCGGTGTTCCGGCGCCTCGGGGGCCATGGGGTTGGTACAGGTCATGCCACAGGATGTCTGGTGGGCTTCCAAGACAAGAACTCTCAGCCCGGCCTTAGTCGGATGGCAGGCTGACACATGGCTGTTATGGCTGGCACCCGCCACGATTACGTCGATTTGTTGCATGTACTGTCCTCGTTTTTGGATTTTTCTGGATCCCGCTCATGTCTAGGGTGCGGGGCTGGCCCGCTCCGGCCGTGGCCTTCATCTCCTCATTGAGGCGCCGGCTTGGTTTGGTACGAGATCCTTATATAACGTTAGTTATATTGATAAGTTTATGATCTCGAATTTGCGGATGTCAATCGTCCAATTGCCATTCGTCTCGAACTGGTTAGTGCTTGTGCTTGACCTCGACCTGGTTGCAGCCGGCAGTATCGAAGGTACGGCTGAGAACCCGAGCGAAGGTGAGGGACTAGCTGGACTTCAGGAGGAGATATCCGGCACCGGATTAATCAACCTCCAGGACATGGCATCGCGGTGAACTGGCGATCAGGACCAGTGGCTCGTTGAGTTGACACGCTGGCAGAGCACGGACAGTTGTGGAAGCAGTTCAGGGTACGGTGGCTTCTGGCACGAACCGTTCAGTCGAGCCTGGGGGAGGGAATGTAGGGTAGGGCGATGAGCCCTAACTGATCTCAGAGGGACCACTGCGGCGCAGCTTATCGCTGTCGGCGGTGTGGATGTGGTTCTCGCTCAGTGCTGAGCGAGATCAGTTGCCCTGGCAGCAACTCATCCAGAACGGCATGCTTGGTTGCTTGGGGAGGTGATGCTGCTCCGGCTACTCCAGGCGCGATAGGCCTCTATGCAGCAATCGGGTTGGCCTGAAGAGCCGTAGAAGCGCCCATTGTGGATGAGGCAGGCACACTACAAACAAGTGCTTGGCAGGTTGAATATTCGAAAACTGAGATTGCCTTGAAAGGGCCATTAAGAAGCTGCTGGTACGTCGAGTTGGACTTGAGCAATCTCAAGATCATGAAGGAGTCCAGAAGTGCTGAACTGTAAAGCTCCCGCCATAGTAATCAAGGAACTCTGGATTTCACCTGTTAATATACAGCTTGACTCACCTGGTCACGGCGCAATCGACCACCTTGCCAGGAGTTACGGGAATAGTGCTCGGCGAATGAAGTGATTGGTCTCTAATAAGCTGGAGCCAATACGATCAAAATCTTCTTGTTTGTATTGAGCGCTAATGCCCGTTGCGGATATGACGAAACGTGGCAGTCCCTCTCGATCGATGATGGTACTGGCTAGGGAACTGATACCGCAATAAAGCTCATTCTGGTCGAGGCCCCAACCCTTTCTAGCCGCCTCGGTTACTTCTGCTCGATATTTCTCGAAGCTGGGAGGGCTTTCCCAACTTATCATACTCAAACGACGTCTTAACTCTGTGTCTGACAGGTTACGTATGGCCGCAATACAGCGACCAGCAGCCCCGGCGAGTTCTGGCAGACGGGTATCCAGGGCAATATTGATGTGGGCACTACTTGGCGTCGACCGAGCTATCAGACGGATGTGGGCATCTTCAGTGACCTGCCATAGGGAAATGAACGTCCGATGATTAAGGCTCAATCGCTCCAATTCCGGTTGGATTAGCTCTATGTAACTGTGACCAATGAGGCCCAGCGCCAGTTCTGACAAGCCAAGACCCAATTGATAGGTCTTTCTCTTTTCGTTGATTGAAACCAACTTCTCATTATTCAGAGTGCGCAGGATGTTGAACACGGTGCTCGGACTGATTCCTGTGGCGCGAGCGATGCTCGTTGCGCCCTCGGCTGTCTCAGTACTCGCCAGATAACGGAGGATTTGAATGGCATGTACCACGGCACCAACATTCTTGGATCCGGTGTTTCGTAGCCGCTTTTCCGAATCATTCATATCTATGTCCATGCTCGATGGTTGCGGATGTTCAGCGCTTTCCTATAGGTGACTACGGTATGGGGTATAGCGGAGCGAGAGAGTTGGGTTGCTCTATGCGCAGTCGATTCATGGGGCGACCCGAATTATGTTATGTGTCGTTTTGAATGCGCCTGTTGCCCACGCTACTCAGACCTTTACACGGCTCGGCAGTGGCGTAGTAGATCCTGGGGCTTGTATCAGGCGCTAGAGGCCATGCAATAGCGTTCGTTTATCCACGAGGACTGTGGATTTTATTGTCGTTCATCGCGAGGTTACTCTAAGAGTAAATCTCTCAAATGAAGTACCTCTGCCTGCTGCATTCCAGCCAGTGCAAAATAGTTTTCAATGTTTCCGTACTGCTCTGTCAACGCATCGAAAGCAGCATCCAGATATGCCGGTTTTACCCCGCATAAGATCCGTACTGCGGATTGGTCCGGTTCCGTACTGCTCAGCCCGGCCAGATAGCCCCGGATTACCGCTTCGCTGCGGGGGCCTTGCCAGCGATCTGCACTGGCGAGGTAGTCAAGGTAAATGCTTTCCCAGGGAACATCCAAAATATGCAGTAGCAGGGCGGCAATAAAGCCTGTCCGATCCTTGCCGGCCGCGCAGTGGAACAGCAGTGGAATATTCTGGTTAAGCAGGTGGTCGAGCAATAGCGGGAGCTGTTTGGCGAAAGCACCAGGAAACAGCCGGTAGGTGGCCAGCATTGCTTGTTCAGCGCTTTTGGCCGTGGGTGAACTGGAGAGCAACTCATGAATCACGCTGTTGCCGGCGCGTAGGTCTGCCAGGATATCGAGGCTGACGATGTCGATTCGATGGTCTCGTGGCAAACGGTTGGGGGTGCGCTGCTGTTCGCCGGCACTGCGTACATCGCACAACACCTGGATGTTTAGATCGCGAAATCGATTGAGGTCCTCGGGGTTGAGATTAGAGAGATCCTCCGAGCGATAGAGGAGGCCGGGGCGAACGCATCGGCCGCAGCGTGCACGGTAGCCACCGAGGTCGCGGAAGTTCGGCACACTTTCCAGCAGTAGGTGAGCAGCACTTTCGCTCATGGCTTCACTCGCTGCTTTGGGGCTTGTGGAACAGTACGGTTTCGGTGAACTCCACCACGACTTCTCCCCGCTGATTCTTCGTGACATGGCGCAAGTCCAGGATGGTAAATCCACTGCTGCTCTTGGCCTTGATGCGTGCCTCACCTTCGACATGCAAGGTGTCGCCGGGGAACACTGCGGCATGGATGCGCGCCTGTAATCCAGTCATGCCAGCGAAGGGACCGACGGCATGTCCTTCCAGCACCTGATCCACGACCTTCATCAGAATCGGCGACACGAGCCCCATCGAGTAGGAAATGATCATCGGGCCCGGGGCGAAGCGATTCTGATGCGCCCCGGACATGTTTTCCTTGAGGAATTCCATGTCGATGAAATAAGGCTCGTGGAACGCTGTGAGATTGACGAAATTGACGATATCGGTTTCGGTAATCGTCCGGCGGTGGGTACGGAAGGGGTGGATGGGATATTCCGTAGTGGTTGCTTCACTCATGCGCGCTTCCTCGGTTGGGGTTGTAGGACGCTCGTCTCTGTGTAATCAGACGGGCGGCTTCTGAGGCATTCTCAAGCTCACTACCGAGAGAGGTATCGTCGTATCCGACGATTCTTGAGCGGCGCAGCCGGCGAGTCAGATGCGCTCCACCTTGTGTACAGTCCACCAGAGGGTTTCTGGCAACCAGCGCCGCAGACGCCAAGAGAGTGCCGTCATTGGACCGGGGAATACCCAAAGACGCTTACCCTTGAGGTCGTGCTCGATTTTCTCAAGTACGGTCTCGGGGGTGATCGGCGGGAAAATGTTGAAGATTTTTGGCCATACGGTAGAGCGCGCCTGGTCGAGCAACGGCGTCGCCACTATGGGGGGGCAGACGCAGACGATGCGGACGCCACTGCCACGGGTTTCGTGGAAGAGCACTTCCGTATAGGCGGCTACGGCGTGCTTGGCGGCGTTGTAGGCTCCCATGTAGAGAATTGGCCAGTGCCCGGCCATGGAGGCATAGCTGACGAACTCGCCTTTCCCTCGGGCGATCAGACGAGGCAAGGCGATTTTCGACAGGTTGACCAGGCCGCCGAAATTGATCGCCATGATCTTGAGGATGACCTCCCGTGGCTGCTCCAGCAGCAAGCCAAGAGGCATGATGGCTGCAGCGTTGGTTAGCCGGGTGATTGGACCCAACTCGTTCTCGCACCGCTCCACTGCTTCCTCGATGGCAAGCGGGTCAGTGATGTCGACCACCAGCTTGAGCAGCCTGGGGTTGTCTCCTAGCTTGTTGAGCCCCTCTAGGTTGACGTCCAGGGCGGCGACGGCCCATCCATCGGCCAGGGCTCGTTGAGCGCTGAGCAGGCCAAGCCCGCTCCCTGCACCAGTGATGAACAGAACGTTCTGAGACATTTCTAGGCTCCTTGTAGGTGTTTGCCGACCGGTTGCGCCGGTATCCCTCATTGTCAGCAGGTCCGGCCTCGTTTCCCGTCGTCGTTTCAGACGAGATAGCGAGCGGCGGTATTCAGCGGGACAGCCTGCTGGCCAGATCGTCTAGATCGTTGCTGGTGCTCAGCAGGTATCGCTCGACTGCACTTGGCGCCACGTTTTTGTCCGGTTCGGCCAGGTGGCCATGGACGAAGTGATAGCGGCGTTGCAGTTTTTCCAGAGTGTCAGCGGCCTCGGGATACTGCCGTGGCAGAGTTTCGAAGCGCTGGCGGATCGAGGCATCCAGAGCGGTGGCGCTGGCCTCGTCGAGTGTCCATATCTGAGCCATCAGTTGTGGAAACACTGCAAGCTGGTAGGAGAGCGAGAGCCTTGCGACGTCTTGGCTCAAGTCATTTAGAGCCTGTTGAGCGGGACTACTCGACGGGGTGTCTGCATAGAGCGCACTGAGTTCATCGACCAGTTTTTGCTGTTGCTCCACGACGGGAAGCAGCCAGAGCGAGTAGGGCGGAATGCTGGTGCGTATGCCAGTGCTGGACTGCGGGAGGTTGCGCAGCCCCGCCACAGCGATGGCCAGCCGTGTCGTCTGCTCGAGGATATCGGTTCGCCCGAGTTTCGCCGCGTGATCGTGCAAGCGTTGCAGACTCACCTGGTAGCGAGTGGCGTTTTCGCTGTCGAATGGGCTTCCTTGGGGATTGTGATAGACCAGAACGTTTTCCAGAACCGAATAGCTGAGGGTTCGCAGTTCCTGGATATCCTGGTGGTTACTCGCGTGTCCACAAGCACTGCACAGCAGGCAAAGCATCGCGAGCCAGTGGGAACGGCGTCCGGGGTGTTGGTCGGGATGGCTCATCGCGGTCTCGTTGGTAGAGGATGGCTCGGACTCAGGGACGATTGGCAGCGACGAAGTTCATCACCGACTCTACGAGCAATGTGCGCGTTTGCGTGCCAGGACCGGACATGAATGGTTGTTCTCGGAGATGACGGACGACCGGTAGGAGAGTAATGAAGCCCAGGATGAGCGAGAAGATGGCTACTGGGGCGACACTATCGCCGGTACCGGGAGCGTATTGGTTGAGCAGTGTCTTCAACTCGTCCATCACTGGCTGTAGCGAAAGATCGACCAGAAATACCTGGTTTTCTTCCCAGCCATCGACCAGGTTACGCTGCAGAAGCTTTAGATAGTCTGGGTTGGACTGCAGGTGATCGAACATCACGAAGACGAATCCGCGCAGGCGTTCTTCGGCACTGAGATCCGCCTGCAATTGATTTATCAGCGACCGGGCATGGGAGGTATACATTTCGGTTTCCACCGCTTTGAACAACTCTTCCTTGTTGCCGAAGTGGTGGTAGATGGCCGGCAGGGTTATCTCTGCGGCTGTGGCGATGTTGCGCATGGTGACGCCGTCGAAACCATGTTTGGCGAAGAGCTGGGTCGACACCTCGAGGATTCGCTGGCGCGAGTTGGCAGGTTGAGGGGCGCTTTTCTTCAAGAGAACTCCCGTGAGGCGGCTGTCAAGGGGCTGACTGGCATAACGGTCTGCCCCGCTTGCCACTGGGGCGCGGGGAGGCCGTTGATCATACGGTGCCGTTGATCGCTATCCCAGGCGATTCATGCCGTTATCGACTACTGCATTGAGCGCCAGCTTCGGTCGGTGCGAACCTCGCAGGGCGTTGTTGGTAGTCTCGAAGTCGCAGATGCCTTCCACACCGGCATACTCGATGCGGCAGATGGTGTCGACGCAGGCGATTCCATGGATCCAGGAGACGATGCCTTTCTGCAATGGCGTGCATTCGACCTGAATCAGTTCGCCAGTGCTGAGCGTCATCTCGACCCGGCCGCCACGATGGGTGAGTCCATCGGGTTCCAGGTACATGAGGATATCGACGTGCTTGGCGTAGGTCAGTACGTCGTCCTTGATCATGCAACCGAAGCGTACCAGTTGGTCGTCTGAGCTGTGGAAGGTCTGGGCGAAGAGCATGGTGCCATCAGCCAGAACTCCGGCCATCCAGCGATGGCCGACGAACACATCCCACTTGCGTGTGCCCCAGCCATGATCCCGGAAGGAGAACCCATTGATCTGGTAACGCTGCCCCATGATGGTCAGCTCCCCGGATATCCGGCCAGCCACCTCCATGTGATTGGGGGCGACGTCGTCAGCCATGGCACCCTTCTTCGGGTAGATGTCCACGGGAGGGTGATGATCCTTCACGTGCAGCTCGGCGCTGACATCCTGGTCGTTGATACGCCAGATGGGGTGGTCGGTGTACTCGAATATGCAGGTGTCGTCACCGCTGTTGAAGCGGCGACCGTCACGGTCGCCTTCGCGCAGTGGCAGGCGATCGTCACGCTTGAAGATGTAATCGGGGGAAAACACGTAGTTCCATAGGGAGACCTGCGGACCGCCCGCTACGTTCATTTCATGGCCAATGCGGTGCATGCCTCCGACGCGGTTCTCCAGGTCCCACCAGACCAGTACGACGCTGTCCTGCCAGAATGGGTCCTGGCCAGGTGTTTGCGGGCCCTCCTGTTGCGGGCCGTATTCCAGTACGTCACTACCGCCGGTTACTTTCATCGTCGTTGTCCTCGAGGTTGTACTTGTTTTATTTGGAAGTGGCGTAGGCGCTGGTCAGGGCCATGTCCATGAACGAACGAGTGAAGCCAAGCTCGACCATGGTGTAGCGCAGGTCTTGGTTACGTCCGCTCTGCATGTTGCTGGTGCCGCGGTTGCCAGCTAGGTTGGTGCGCAGTGCCGAGTAGACGAAGCCGAAGGCCATTGCCGCGGGATTCACTTCCAGCCCTCCATGAGCCAGGTAATGGTTGACGAAGCGATCCCATTCGATGTGTTGGGAAATATGCGGCTTGATGTAGGCTAGATCCTGCTCCGGTGCACCAAAACCCGAGCACTCCCAATCGAGTACAGCGGTAAGCTTGCCCTGGTCGAACAGAATGTTGTGGATGTTGAAATCGCCATGGACCAGGATCGGCTTGCGTGCGTCCTTGGGAATGTTGTGACTCAGCCAGTGCAGCAGCCAACGCATATAGGGGGATGGCAGGTGATCCTCACGGGCCATGTAGCGATACCAGCCCTCGAGGTTGTAGCGATAGCAGTCTTCAACGCTGCCGCTGAGGATGCGCGGGTCCTCGTACTGCTCGATGTAGTCGGCGAACATCTCCAGCGGCAGGGCGTGCAATTGTCCGAGGCGCTCGGCGAGTTGCATGAACAGATCCTCCTCCACCTCGCCGCTGAGCCCGCCAAGGAAAGTTCCCTGCGTACTGCCTGCGATCCTGTCCATGGTGTAGAAATCGGCGTCCAGGTTCTTGAAACCCTTGGCGAAGTCTTGGGGTTTTGGGGCCGGGTAGTCGATCCGAGCCAGCGTTTTGAGCAGCGCGTATTCGCTTTCCAGGTCACAGGCGCCGTGGCTCATGATTGGCGCTGGGTCGGTCTTGCGCACTACCAACTCGCTCGGTTCCGCCCCGGGCTGGCGCAGGTAGGAGGCAAAGTAGGTCTGCTTGCCGAAGCCACCAGGAAGTGGCTCCAGGCGCGAAACCTCCACACTGCCGCTGCTACCCGGCAGGCTGTTGAGGAAGTCTTGCAGTAATCGCTTGTCCAGTGGTTGCTTGGGATTGTCGATGTGGGGGAGCGCTGGTACGGCCAACTGAGCCTCGCGCTCGTAATAGGACAGCTCCCATTCGGCCAAGCGCTTGAGTAGGGCCGCAGTCTGCTCCTGAGGTAGATCACTCTGGTCGAGCCTGCTGCTCAGCTCGTCCAGGTTGCTGCAGAGGATTTCGTATTGGCGCAGCAAGGCTTCCAGGGAGGTATCGTCGTTCCGGATTGCCGTTTCGATTGCGTTGCGCGAGACGTCGCCGGTGGGCGCGGGAATGTGCAAGGCATCGGTCAGGGTATCTTGCAGATCGAGCCCTTCACGAATCACCTCGCGCAGTAGTCCTCCAGTCACATGTTCGCGCTTGAGCAGCTCGCCGAGAACTCCCTTGATCATGCCAAGTGACGCTTTGGCATTGCTGGATTGCAACTCTGGCTCGATGGTTTCGCTCAGTGATTTCAGCAGCAAGTCGAGGTAACGGTCGGTGGAGGTGATTTTCATCGGCATTGTCCTTGTTCTTGTGGGATCTGGAGTCAGGCAGAGAGCAGTCCGCTTTCCAATAGGATGAGGGCGCCAGCGCTTAGCAGCACCCAGGCTTCGCAGGGAATGCGTAGTTGAAGCGGTGCATGGCCCGCTTCCATGAAATGCATCAGTACCAGGCGGGCCTTGATGAAGGCCAGCGAAATGATCAGTACGGCTTCGTAGCGTGCGCTGGGCAAGAGCATGCCGTGGGTATAGGCCAGCACCCAGGAGGTGATGGTCATGGCCATCAGAACCAGCCAAACCAGTGTTTCCCGAGAGAGAATGAGTGCTTTCATGGCGTCACTTCATCAGATAGATCAGCGGGAAGATCACAATCCAGAGCAGATCGATCATGTGCCAGAAGATGGCGCTGCTCTCCAGATTGTTCATGGTGCGCTCGTCGAGCCGCGGTGGCCGAAGGATGATGGCGAAATACAGGAGCAAGGGCAGGCCGAGCAGGACATGGACGAAATGCATGCCGGTGATCAGGTAATAAAACAGGTAGAAGTCGTTGGTCAGAAAGTCGATTCCGGCGGCGGCTTTTTCCTTGTACTCGTAGGACTTGATCAGGGCGAAGCCGCTGCCGCAGAGGAAGGCCGGTAACAGCAGCCAGCGACAGGCGACGATCATCTGCCGGCGAGCTGCCTTGACCGCGAGGACTACGAACCAGGAACTGGCCAGCAGCAACAGAGTGTTGAGCGAGCCCGTGTGCAGGTTGAGAGCCTGCTGCGAGGCAACGAAAAGTTCGTGCTTGCCGAGTTTGGTATAGGAGTAGAGAGCAAAGAATAGGGCGAAGCAGATCATGTCGCCCAGCAGGAACATCCAGATCAGTTCGTCACCTGGAATGCGCTTGGTTTTCTTCGCAACTGTCGGGCAATCACCGATATCGACTGCGTTCACGTCCGTTTCCATTTCTTGTTCATCGGGATGACGGTGGCCATAGGGCTGTTGCCGTCTCCGCGTTGTTGGCTGGAGGTGGTTGAGCCCGCACCCATCGGGCTTATCAGGTCAGGGTGCGGGCGGAGCATTACGAGTTGTAGGCCGCGCGTAGGTTGGGCAGCGGGTCAGTGCTGGAGCGGGTACGGGCGACCAGGGCTGCTACGAAGCCGACCACCACTATGGAGATCAGCAGCGAAGCCAGCGTCAGCAGGCGCGTAGCGATCCACGGCATGTCCCAGTTCAGCGACATGAAGTACGGCCAGGAAACCATCCCATAGGCGGCACCCATGGCAGTGACCGGAACCAGGATGACGTACAGGCGCTTGAGGCCGGAAAGGTAGGGATTGACCAGCCACAGCAGGAAGCCGACCAGCAGCATCGAGGTGCCGTTCATCCAGCCCCAGGCCAGCGGGAAGCCGAAGATCTTGAACGAGGCGTCGCCGTAATAGGTGTAGGCGCCAGTGGATGTGCCCGGGATTTCCATGATCACATCGGACATGGAGATGATTAGCCAGACCACGAATACACCCTTCATGTCGAGACCGGATTTCATGCGCAGGTAGGCCCAGTAGCCGGTCATGGCGATGAAGAACACATAGCAGGGCGGGATCAGATACGGGATGTGCAGGTCGAAGCCGATGAATGCCGGACCGGGCAGGTTGGTCGGCCACCACAGGTGACCGAGGTGGTCGAGCATCGGCTCTAGCACCGAGCAGATGAAACCGCCGACGCACATCAGGCCGGGGATGTCGTCCTTGTGCTTGAAGTAGCGGTACAACGCCCATGGCAGCACAGCGATGCCGAAGCCGCCGGCCCAGATGGTGAAGATCATGCCGATCAGTTGGTTGGACATATAGTCGGCTGGAACGGGGAGGATTACCCCTTGGACGATTTGCATCCAGTTGTCGAGTGACATTGTGATTTACCTGTCTTGTTGTTGGTTATGGATGTCGGGGGTGCACGTCTAGCGGCAGTCCTTCAACACAGTGAGGGCAGCGTTACGGCCGGGTAGGCCGCAGATCCCTGCGCTCGGGTGGGTACCCGAACCGCTGAGATAAAGTCCCTTGACCGGGATCTTGTAGCCGGCCAGCCCCTTGGCCGGGCGACCTGCGCCGAAGCGGGTGATGAAGGGATCGCAGTGGTAGACGCTGCCGTCGATGGCATGGAAGCGCTTCTCGATGTCTGGCGGGCACAACGGGCGGCGAGCGATCTCCAGTTCCTCGATGCCGTCGTAGATCCGCGCCGAATCCTTGATGACCATGTTGGTGATCTGTTCGCGCGCCTTGTCCCAGCCGATATGGGGATCGAAGGGGATCAGGCCGGACCAGAACCAGAAGGTGTCATGGCCGGGGGGCGCCATGGCCGGATCGAATTCGGTGGTGATCTGTGACAGGCCGCCGATGACTTCCGGAACCAGGCCGCGGATACAGTCGGTATAGGCTTTGCGACCCTGTTCATAGGTCGACCACTGCAGGGTGCCCAGGCGCATGTTGCCTCCCCAGCCCCTGCTCTGGCGCCACGCGGTGCTGCGGGTCGGCATGATCTTGCCCTTGAGAGCGATGTTGAGCTTGTAGTCGGCGATACCGCGGTTGGCGGTGGGAATGAACTTGGCCTTGACCTGGGTGGCATGGTCGAGCAGGCCCTCTGGCAGCATGTGGTTGAGCACGGCTTTGGGACTGAAGGCGGTGACTACGCCGCGCTTGGCGCGAATCTCTTCGCCATTTTCCAGTACCACGCCGACCACTCGCTCGTTCTCTACCAGCATCTGCTTGACCTTGGCGTTACAGCGCACGCCGCCGCCATGGGCCTCCAGGCAGCGGATCAGTGCTGCGGGGAAGCCACCGGTGCCACCCTCGAACATGGTTACGCCGTACTTCTGCAGCACGCTCAGGTAGACCATGGCGAACGAGCTCAGATCAGCGCGGAAATCCATGAACGGCAGGCCCGTGAGCAGACCGGCTCGTACGATATCGGTCTCGAACAGTTCTTCGAGGGTGCCGGCATGGGTGCCGGTCATCAGTTTGACGATGGGGCCCAGGTGTTTGAAGTTACCGACTGCCTTGCTCATGACCTTGAAAACAGCGTTGAAGCCTGGCTTGGTCGGGTTTTCCATAGCCAGCGGCAGGCCGATGCGCAGGGCTGCGTCGGCAGTTTCGGACATCTGCAGCCAGGCCTGAGCGTCTTTCTTGGAGAAGTGCGAGATTTCCGATGCTGTGCGGCGTGCGTCACGCCACATGCCGAAGGAAGCCTCTCCGTGGGAGCACAGCTGGTAGTGGCATGGGTCGATCAGACGCTGGCGCAGGCCGAACTTCTTCTCGAGCTCCAATTCGTCGTTGATTGGCGACATGCGGAACATCGAGGCATGGATCGAGGCCTCGTTGATGAGGTGTTCCGGTGCCTCGGGGGCCATGGGGTTGGTACAGGTCATGCCACCGGGTGTCTGGTGGGCTTCCAGGACAAGCACCTTCAGCCCGGCCTTGGCCAGGTAGCAGGCCGATACCAGGCCGTTATGGCCGGCCCCCGCCACGATTACATCGATTTGTTGCATGAACTGTCCTCGTTTTTGGATTTGTTCTGGTTCATGGCTTGGGAGCGCCTTGCTGTCGCTCCGGCCGTGTTTTCGGCTTGGCTCTGAGATGCCGACCCGGCCTGCTTCGAACTGTTTATGTAACGTTCGTTATAGTGGCGAGTCTATGATCTCGGATTTGCGGCTGTCAATCGTCTGGACGGCGCTTTCGAGAGCACATTGTGTGGTTCATACGCGGAACTGGCCGATGGCCAGGCGGAGATCGCTGGAGGCTCCATCCAACCCGCGCGAGACCTCAGCAGCATGTTCCCCGGCAATGCAGTTTTCCTGGCTCATCTGCGCCACTGCATCGACCCGGCGGGCTATCAGCCGGGCAGTGCGGTCCTGCTCGATCAGGGCTTCCGATACCTCGCTAATGGCACTCAAGGCTCGGCTAGCACTGTCCAGGATGTCCTGCATGCTGGCTGCGGCGTTTTCCGCAAGGCTGCGACTCTCGCGAGAGCGGTTGACCACGCCGGTCATTTCCGCCACAGCCTGCCGTGCGGAGGTTTGCATGCCGGCAACCATGTCGCGGATTTCTTCGGCCGAGGTTCTGGTTCTTTCAGCCAGATGGCGGACTTCGTCAGCCACTACTGCGAAGCCTCGACCCTGCTCTCCGGCTCTCGCGGCCTCTATCGCAGCGTTGAGTGCGAGCAGGTTGGTTTGCTCGGAGACTGCCTTGATGACTGCCACGATGCCGGATATTCGTTCCGATTCGTTACCGAGGGCGCTGATCGTTTCGCTGGCTTCGCCAACTTGGCGCATCACCTGGTCGGTCTCCTCGGTGCTCCTGCTGATTGCCTGTGCGCCTGAGGTGGCGGCCTCCGCGGCGCTCTGAGAGCGGGAGTGTGCATCCTGGGTGCTAGCGGTAATCTGGCCGATAGCATTACTCATCTGCTCGATGGCGCTGGCGATATCCGTTGCCGCATCGTTCTGTTGTAGTGCGCTGTCGGCCATCTGCCGGGCCATTGCGCTGGTCTGGCTGGCAGCCTGGTCGATCTTCCCGGCTCCTCCCTTCACTTCGAGCAGAGCGCTTTGCACGCGCTCCAACAGTGCGTTAAAGGCATTGCTGGCCTGGCCTACCTCGTTGCTACCCAGGCTCTGGGCGCGAACCGAAAAGTCGTTACTGGTACGTACTTGCTCCATGGTCGCGCGCAATTGCTGCAGGGGAAGGACGACGCTGCGTACGATGAGGATGGCGAGGCTGGTTAGGGCCACTACAGCGCAGCCAAAGACGCTGGCAATCATCACTCGCGAGGTGGCGATAGCGGACTCGCCATTGCTCTGTGCACGGTTGGCGGCGTCTACGCTAAGCGCGACCAGTTTTTCCAACGGCTCGCCGGTGGCATGAATCGACGCGGCCCAAGGCAAGGTGTTGGTCACTAGCTCCAGCGAGTGGGTGTGGACTTCATCCCAGGTCTTGGCCTGCATCAACTGCTCGCAGATCTGGGTCTGCGTCCCATTGGCGTCTTGGAATTCGCTCCACAGGGCGCTGAACTTTTTCCACAGAGCCTGCTCGGCTGCACTCTTGGGTTGCCCGTCATAGGTGCGGAAGGCTCGTTCAGCCTGAGCGAGGGCGGCACGGTGGCGTTCGAGTATGTCGCTGAACATGGTGTGGGCTTCGGAGAGTGCTTCACCTTTGTCGGACAGCGAGTCGAAGGCTTCCGGGCGCCAACTGGCGCCCTCCTGCATGGCTGCTATCGAGGTCAAGCGGGCGTTGTGCAGGGACGCCAGTGCGTCGACCGAGCGCAGCGCGATGCTGATGTCTTCCATGTTGCTACCGGCATTGCGGATGCCGATCCAGCCGGATGCCCCCACACAGGCGAGACTGGCAATGAAGCAAAACATCATAAAGTACAGCTTGGTTCGCACGGAAAGAGAGTGCATATGACGTCCCTTGGCCTTAATGGGCTGCCTACAGCGGCGTGGTGAAACCGCGTCTCGGCGCAAGGCTAAGGAGGAACGTTGCGGTGGGACTCGTCTCAATCGACGAATTTAATGAGCACCGCCCCCTTTGGGAGGGGGCGGTGGAGTGGGTTAGGCAATCTCGAAGTAGTCAGCCTTGCTGGCTCCGCAATCGGGGCAGGTCCAGTCATCGGGAAGGTCCTCCAGACGGGTGCCCGGGGGAATGTCATGGTCGGGATCGCCAAGGCGTTCGTCATAGATGTGCGAGCAGAAACTGCATTGCCAGCGCTTCATGATGTCAGGCTCCCTGATGGACGACGGGGTGGATGGCGAAGCCGTACTGGATCTGTAGATTGCGCTTCATGAGCTCCGGCTCCAGGATCCGCCAGGCCTTGAGGTGTTGGTAGGACGGCATGGTCGGGAAGAGGTGGTGGATCAGATGGTAGTTGTGGTACTGGCAGAGGGGGGTCAGCAGCCATTCATGACCAAGGCGTACCGAGGTTGCCAAGGTGATGTCCTGCTCGGAGGGGACGTCGTCCTTTACGTGTGGCAGCCAGAAGAACATGAAGCCGACTGACATGAAGGTGAGGCGCGACGGGATGAACCACAGCAGCAGGACTTCCAGGCCATAGCCGAAGTAGATCAGGGCGGCGATGATCACAGCGGAGACGGCAGCGTTGCGCAGCGCGTCGCGCAGGTGGCGCATGCCGGTCTTGTCACGGGTGCGCAGAATGAAACGCAGGTAGCCGTAGTCGAGGAATGCCCAGCGCAGCGGTAGGCTCCAGGTGGCGCCGTGCATCCAGCAATCCGGATCCTCCGGGCCATTGGTGAAGCGGTGATGCTGGATGTGTGCCCAGCGGAATATGCCGAGGTTGATATGCGGCGCGAAGGTAGCTACGCCGATGCGGCCAATCAAGTCGTTGAGTGTCTGGTTTTTCGCGGCAGAGCGGTGCACTGAGTCGTGGACAACGGTGAACTGCCAATACATCAGGAAGGTGTTGATCAGACAGGCCCAGCCCAGGCCTAGGTGACCTAGAACAGCCAGTATGTCAGTGGCGATTACGCCGCCGGTGGAGGCTATCAACAGGAGCAATACAGTCGGGGAAATGGCTGGGACCCGGGTTAGCGCCGCAATGGCTGCCTGTTTTTCCGAGGGAACACTGAATCGAGCCAATGGATTGTTATTGTTGGGCATGGTTCTTCTCCTCATGGGGCGTTGCCCCGCGCGTGCGCTGCCTAGCCTATAGGGGCCAGCTTGTGGGGTTCCTGCGGGATGCAGCCTGCCCGCAAGAAGGTATCGATCAGGGGTTCCGCCATTTCTCTCAGCGACAGGCCATGCACCAGCTGGTTGGCGGCGTGCAGAGACAGCATTCCGTGCAACAGGCTCCACAGACCGTGGGAGAACAGCAGGGCATCGCCGTACAGGCGCCGCTGATCGATGGCGTCTTGTACTAGCTCGACGCAGGTGGCGAAGACTTCCCATCGCTGCGTCAACAGCGAGGGGTAATCGGCCAGGTCGGGCTGGCTATCGGAAAAGATCAGGCGGTACTTGGCTGGCTGGGTTCGACCGAACTCGAGCAGGCTCAGCAAGGTTGCGCGCAGGTGCCGGAGCGGATCAGGGTTATGCCCGTCCGCCGGTGGAATGGCAGCCTTGAACTCCAGAATGCAGGCGCGCCGCATCTCCGCGACCAACGCTTCCTTGTTGGAAAAGTAGCGGTAGCCGACGGTATGGCTGAGGCCTACGCGCTTGGCGATCTGGCGGAGGGTAACGCTGTCCATGCCCTCTTCCAGATAGAGGGCCAGCGCACCCTGGACCAGGGTCTGACGGATGCTTTCTGTCTCCTCGGGAGAGTAGAGAGGGCGGGCCATGGATTTCACCGTTTTGCTGGGTTGGCACTGCCACCTTAGCAACGATCGATTGTTTTGTTAACAGTGGAAATTTTAATGGGTGCAATAGCTGCAGGACCGCTCCGATGGCTATTTCCCTGAGTTTCAAGGCATTTCCGGTTGGTTGGGGCTTGCTCGCAAGACCAAAAATCGTCGGAACCGACGAGCAGGGCAGCGCGATGCTGCCAGACCCTTGGTCGCGAAATTTCCGGGGGCGGGTGATGGCCAGGGTTGAAGCAATCAAGCACGAGGCGGCTCGACTGATGGCTGAGCGGGGGTACGCCGGGGTTTCTCTGCGCCAACTGGCTGAGGCGGTTGGTATCCAGCCGGGCTCTGTCTATGCGCACTTCACGAGTAAAGAAGAGTTGCTGCAGGCGCTCTGCTGCGATTTTCAGGCGGATCTGATGTCCGCCTGGGTCCGACGTCGTCGTTGCTCCGATCCGAAGCGGGCGTTGCTGGCCTTTGTCGCTGTCTACGTGCGCTTTCATTTGGTGCGCGGCGCCGAGGGACGGGTCTTGCTATTGGACTTCCGCAGCCTGGACCTTCAAGGCAAGCAGGTTGTGGGCGAGTTGCGGGCGCGCTATGAGGCGGAGCTCGATGAGATTCTACAGCGTGGCGTGGTCTGCGGCGCTTTTGTGGTGGGGGAGGTTGTCTTGGCTAGGAAATGCATTCTGTCGCTGCTGCAGGGGCTCTGTGTGGCACGGGATGCATGTTCTGTCTGGGCAGTGCGTGCTGTGTATCGCGATTGCGCGGAGGCTGTCTTGCGTCAGGTCGGGGCTTGTGGCTAGCCACCGCGATACCTCTATGGTGCGCATTGGGACAATTCGTCCGAAACGACGATCCGGGGGCTAATCGCGCATCGCTAGAGTGCTGATCATCGAATCTTTACTCTGCAGAGGTGCGTGATGACGACAGCTAACCCTGTCCGCGACTGGGGCGATCTGATTCAGCGTGATCGGGTGCATGGCTCGGTGTACACCAGTGAGGAGATCTTCCAGGAAGAACTGGAGAAGATCTGGTATCGCACCTGGGTCTATGTCGGTCATGTCAGCGAGGTTCCGAAACCGAACGATTTCGTGATGAAGTCGATCGGACCGCAGCCGGTGATCATGACCCGCGATGCCGAAGGGCAAATCCATCTGCTGCTCAATCGCTGTCCGCATCGGGGTAACCAAGTCTGTCTGGAGCATGCGGGCAACCGCAAGTCCTTTACCTGTCCATACCATGGTTGGACCTTCTCCAATTCCGGCGCCCTGCGCGGCTATCCGTTCGCCTCTGGCTATGATGGCGCCGATCGTGAGGCGCTCGGGCTGGGTAAGGTCTCGCGGATCGGTATCTATCAGGGCTTTGTATTTGGCAGCTTTGCCGAAGAGGGTCCGAGCCTTGAAGAGCATCTGGGCGGAGCCCGGTCGGCGCTCGACGCTTTGGTTCTGACTTCTCCTGAAGGTGAAGTAGAGATCACCGCCGGCTTCCTCCAGCACAAGGTCAAGTCCAATTGGAAATTCCTGGTGGAGAACGAGACCGACGGCTACCACCCGCAGTTTGTGCATGCCTCGATCTTCGATGTGGCCTCTAGCGGCATAGGCGACCTCTATAGCTCCGATTCGACCGCTGTTGCCCGCGATCTGGGAGACGGTCACACCGAGATCGACCTGCGCCCCGAGTTCCGCAAGCGAGACGAGCCCATGAGCTGGTTCGGTACCAGCGCCGAGCGGCTGCCGGATTACGTGGCGAAGATGCGCGAGGCCTACGGCGAGGAGCTCTCCAATAAGATCATGATCGACGGCACGCCGCACATCATGATCTTCCCTAACCTGTTCATCGCCGAAATCCAGATATTCGTCATCCAGCCGCTGTCGGTCGATGAGACCGTGCAGCACGTCACCGCTCTGCAGTTCAAGGGCGCGCCCGACCTGAACCGGCGGCTGCGTCAGCAGACCATGGGCTCGGTGGGACCGGCCGGCTTCCTGCTCGCCGACGACTCGGAAATGTACGAGCGCACCCAGCGTGGGGTGCAGATTCGCAATCCGGAATGGAACTACCTCGGCCGTGGCCTGATGCGCGAGCGCCGCGATGCTGATGGCTACCTGATCGGCGACGCCACCGATGAAGTAACCACTCGCGGTATTTGGCGCCACTACCGCAAGCTGATGGAGGCTGTATGAGCAACGAGGCGAAGAGCGAACTGCTGAACGAAGTCAGTCAGTTTCTCTACCGTGAGGCCCGCCTGCAGGACACCCATGAGTACGATCAGTGGGAGGCATTGTGGACCGACGATGGCATCTACTGGGTACCGGCCAACGGTGACGATATCGACCCGGAAACCCAGATGTCGATCATCTATGACAACCGCTCGCGTATCGCCTTGCGCATCCGTCAGTTCCATACCGGCAAAAGACACACCCAGGCGCCGCCCTCTCGTCTGGGGCGAGTACTGTCGAATGTGGAGCTGATCGCAGTGGAGGGTGATGAGTTGCGCGTCACCGCCAACGCCATGGTGTTCGAGTCCAACCTGCGCGCTGACACCGTTTGGTGCACCCGCAACGAATACCTGCTGCGGCGGGAGGAGGGCGGCTTGCGAATGGCGCGCAAGAAAGTAGTTCTGGTGAACAACGACAAGGCGTTGTTCACCCTGTCTTTCCTGATCTGAGGGGCGAGCCATGAGCCAAGTGGACGTACTGATCGGTGAGGGCGCCGTTCTGCTCGAACTGCGTGATGGCGTAGGGCTGCTGCAGCTGAACCGCCCCGAGGCCTCCAATGGTCTGGATATTCCAACCCTGCAGGCTCTGCACGAAGCATTGGTGCGCTGCCATGGCGAACCGCGACTGCGAGTGCTGTTGCTGACTGGCGCTGGGGCTAACTTCTGCGCGGGTGGCGATGTATGGACCTTCCTGACCAAAGGCGAGAGTCTGCCCGAGTACATCCGCCAGGCGACGCTGCTACTGCAGCATGTCATCTCCGCATTGATCCACCTGGACGCGCCGGTGGTCGCAGCAGTGCAGGGTTACGCCGCTGGCGGCGGTGGCATGGGGCTGGTATGCGCCGCCGATGTGGTGTTTGCAGCCGAATCGGCCAGTTTCCTGGCAGGGGCCACGCGCGTGGCGATGGCGCCGGATGCGGGCCTGTCAGTGACCCTTCCGCGCTTGGTCGGGCCGCGCAAGGCGGCGGACATGCTGTTCATGAACCCGGTGATGACGGCGACCGATGCACTGGCCTGTGGCTTGGTCAATCGAGTCGTCGCCGACTCCGGATTGCAGAGCGATGCGCTTGAGTATGCGCAGCGCATGGCCCAGGGGGCACCTCGGGCCCTGGCCGCGACCAAGCGCCTGCTGTGGGCCGGGATCGCGCTCGGGGTCGATGCCGCGATGCCTGAGGAAAGTCGTACGGTGGCTGCGCTGTGCCGCACTGCGGATGTGCGCGAAGGCCTCATGGCCGTGGTCGAGAAGCGTCGTGCGCGCTTCGAGGGGCGCTGATATGCGTTCGTTGGTAGGACAGAGGGCGTTCGTCACTGGAGGTTCCAAGGGTATAGGTGCGGCCATAGCACGGCGGCTTGCCGCCGATGGCGCCAAGGTGGTGATCGCTGCCCAGGACATGCTCAGCGCTGAGCGGCTGGCGGATGAGATCGCTGGCAGCGCAGTGCGCCTGGATGTCACCGATCTCGGCCGTGCTAGACAGGTAGTCGAGGCGTGCGGACCTTTCGAGATACTGGTCAACAACGCAGGAATCGACCAGCACGGATTCTTTACCAACAGTACTCCCGAAGAGTGGCGCCACCTGTTGGCGGTCAATCTGGAGGCTGTATTCGCAACCATCCATGCCGCCCTGCCGAGCATGCAGGCAGCGGGCTATGGTCGCATTATCAACGTCGGTTCCGAGGCTGGACGTCAAGGCTCACGTGGCGGCTCGGTGTACGCCGCGGCCAAGGGTGGGGTCATAGCTTTCACCAAATCGATCGCCCGGGAGAACGGTCGCTATGGCATCACTGCCAACGTAGTGGCGCCCGGTCCGGTGGATACCCCCTTGCTGCGCAAGGCACTTGAGGCCGGAGGCTCGCGCATGCTCGAGGCAATGAAGGCCTCGACGCTGATGGGGCGACTGGGAACACCCGAAGAGGTGGCGTCGGCGGTGGCCTTCCTGGCTTCACCTGAGGCCTCGTTCATTACGGGTGAAACGCTCGGCGTATCCGGCGGGATGGGCTGCTGATGAGTACTGCTCAGCATTCGGCACTGTCGAAGGTCATCGCTCGCGTCCAGGCGACCTATGGCCGCTGGCGGCGACACACACCGATCGAGACGATGCGCCACGACTGGGACCAATTGTTCTGGTCCGACCGCCTCGAGTGCGAAACCCAGGACCGTAGCGCCAACGGCGTGCCGGTCCGCTGGGTTCGCTCCCCCTCCGCCGATGAGAGCCGCACGCTGATCTACCTGCATGGTGGCGGTTTCAAGATGGGGTCATTGATTTCGCACCATGACTTGATGGTGCGGCTATCGCGGGCCGGGGACTGTCGAGTGCTTGGAGTGGATTACCGGTTGTTACCCGAATATCGCTTTCCGGAACCGTTAGTGGATGTCCTGGCGGTATACGACTGGTTGCTTGCCCAGGGCCATGATCCGCGGCAGATGGCGATGGCCGGGGATTCCGCAGGCGGCGGCTTGGCGGCTGCCAGCCTCCTGGCGCTGCGCGACAAAGGGCGTCCGCTACCAGCCAGTGCTGTGCTGCTTTCTGCCTGGACTGACCTGACCGTCAGTACCGACAGCTACCGCAACCGGGCGGAGCTAGATCCCATCCATCAGCAGTCAATGCTGCTCGACCTGGCCCGCCAGTACCTGGGCGAGGACGTAGATAGCCGCGAGCCGCTGGCTTCGCCGCTGCATGGCGATTTGGCTGGTCTACCACCGCTGTTGCTTCAGGTCGGCGAGCGCGAGGTCGGCTTCGACGACAGTGCGCTGTTCGCCGTCAAGGTCCGCCAGGCCGGTGGTGAGGCGGTGCTGGAGGTGTGGCCGGAAATGATCCATGTGTTCCAGCAGTTCGCCGAGGATCTGCCGGAAGCACGCCTAGCCATCGAACACATTGGTGCCTTTCTGCAAAGGCACTGGGTTTGACATGAGGAGTACAACGTGAGCATCGGTATCACCGGATTCGGCGCCTACATTCCGCGCCTACGCCTGAGTCGCCAGGCGGTCGTGGCGGCCAATGCCTGGTTCGCACCTGAGCTCAAGCCCAAGGGGCGGGGACAGCGCTCCATGGCCAACTGGGACGAGGACAGCATCACCATGGCGGTTGCTGCCGCGCGCGATGCACTGGGCAGCCAAGGTACGGCAGAGCGTATTGGCGAGGTGCTGCTGGCCTCCTGTAGCCTGCCATTCGCCGAGCGCTTGAATGCCGTGGTGCTGACCGAAGCACTGAACCTCGACGAGCGCACCTCCGCTTCTGACGTCACGGGGTCGCAATGTGCGGCGCTGGCCGGTCTCTCCCAGGCCTTGGCGCTGGCTGCCAGTTCCTCCCAAGAGGTTCTGCTTTGCGCAGCTGACAACCGACGTACCCGCGCCGCCAGTGTTCAGGAGCTTGATTATGGCGATGGCGCGGCTGCGTTGCTGCTCGGTCGCGAGGGGGTGATAGCCGAGGTACTCGGCCAGGCCGCCTCGAGCGTCGATTTCATCGACCATTTCCGCCTGTCCGGTCGAGAGATCGACTACTACGGTGAAGAGCGTTGGGTACGTGATGAAGGCATCGGGCGGATCATGCCTGAGGTTATCCAGCGGGTGCTCCGAGACAGTGGCGTGGAAGCCGGGGCGATCGACCATTTCATTTTCCCCACCTCGCTGAGCCGGATGGACGCACAACTCGCTCAAGTCTGTGGGTTGCGCGCAGAGAGCCTGGTGGATGGCCTCACCGAGCAAGTCGGCCACACCGGCGTTGGCCATGGGTTGCTATTGCTGGCGAAGGTGCTGGAACAAGCCGAGCCAGGCCAACTGGTGCTACTGGCGCAATTCGGCAGCGGTGCACGTGCCTTCGTGCTGCGCGTGACCGAGGCTATCCATCGCTTCCGTCCTCGCCGCGGTGTTGGCGGCTGGTTGGCGCGAGGCAGGGAGGAGACCAACTACACCCGCTATCTGGCCTACAAAGGCCAACTGCAATTGGAGCGTGGCGTGCGCGGTGAGCAGGACAAGAAGACTGCGCTGAGTACTGCCTACCGGCATCGCCGGGCGATCCTGGGGCTGGTGGCAGGTCGTTGCCGGGTGAGCGGTGATGTGCATTTCCCGCCGTCGCGTTTTTCCTATACCCCGGATGCTCCGCAGTTGGACACCCAGGAGCCTTATCCGCTCGCCGACCGTCTGGGCCGGGTACTGAGCTGGTCTGCCGAGTCGCTGTCTCCGTACTTGGCTCCTCCTCACCACTACGGACAGATCGATTTTGACGGCGGCGGCCGAATCCTCATGGAGTTCACCGACGTGGCGCGCGGCGAGGTGGCCACCGGCATGCCGGTGGAAATGGTTTTCCGCATCAAAGACATCGACGAGTTGCGCGGCTTCAAGCGTTATTTCTGGAAGGCGACACCGGTGTCCAATCCTTCTGACACAGCAGTGGAGTAAATCATGCCCGCAGGTATCAAAGACAAGGTGGCGATCCTCGGCATGGGCTGCTGCCGCTTCGGCGAGCGCTGGGATGCCAGCCCCGAAGACCTCATGGTCGAGGCCTACAACGAGGCGATGGCCGATGCTGGCATCGGTCCGGAGCAGTTGGACGCGGCCTGGTTCTCCACCCACATGGAGGACGTCGGTACTGGGCGCGGGGGTACGCCGATGAGCATCGCCCTGCGCCTGCCCAATATTGGCGTCACTCGGGTGGAGAATTTTTGCGCCGGTGGTTCAGAGGCTATTCGCGCAGCGGTCCATGCAGTTGCCGCCGGCGCCTGTGATATCGCTCTGGCGCTGGGAGTGGAGAAGCTCAAGGATACCGGCTACGGCGGCCTGCCAGTCGCCACCGTCGGTACCTTCATCCCGCAGTGGTATCCGGCAGCGGTGGCTCCTGCCAACTTTGCCCAACTGGCCACGGCGTACAGCGCCCGTCATGGCATCGATGCGCAACTGCTGAAGCGCGCCATCGCCCACGTCTCGGTGAAGAGCCATGCCAACGGCGCCAAGAATCCCAAGGCGCACCTGCGCAAGCCGATCACCGAGGAGCAGTGCCTGAAGGCGCCGATCATCGCCGAGCCGCTGGGCCTGTTCGACTGTTGCGGTGTTTCCGATGGCGCGGCGGCGGTCATTGTGACTCGTCCGGATATCGCCCGAGCACTGGGCAAGCGCGACCTGGTGACCTTCAAGGCCCTGCAGGTCTCGGTGTCGAATGGCTGGGAGATGAGTGGCAACGGTTGGGATGGCAGTTATGTGCACACCGCTCGCATCGCTGCCCGCAAGGCATACGCCGAGGCAGGTATCGAACGTCCGCGTGAGCAGATCAGCCTGACCGAGGTGCATGACTGCTTCTCCATTACCGAGTTGGTCACGATGGAGGATCTGTACCTGTCCGAGCCAGGCATGGCTGTACGTGATGTCCTCGACGGTCGCTTCGATGCTGAGGGGCGAGTGCCTTGCCAGATAGATGGTGGCCTCAAGTGCTTTGGCCACCCCGTGGGGGCCAGTGGTATCCGCATGCTTTACGAGATCTACCTGCAATTGCAGGGCCGCGCCGGCGAGCGGCAGCTACCTGACCCTCACACCGGGCTGATACACAACCTCGGTGGGCAGCCATCGCAGAATGTCTGCTCGATTTCTATCGTCGGTCGGGAGCAACGCTGATGAGTGTGCGGCTGGATCATCCCGTCGAGGGCCTCTGGCGCCTATTGATCGACCGTCCGGAAAAGCGCAATGCAATTGATTTTTCCGTTCGCCAGGCACTGATCGAGGCACTGGATGCTGCTGTTGCCGACCGTGACTGCCGTGCTGTGGTCATCGGCGGAGTCGGTGGCACCTTCTCTGCCGGCGGCGATATTGCCAGCATGGATGGGCTCGATGAGATTGGCGCTCGTGATCGGATGCGTCACATCCATGCCCTGTGCCAGCGCTTGCAGAACCTGCCGATGCCATTGGTGGCCGCCGTGCAGGGCTACTGTGCCGGTGCTGGCGCCGGCATGGCCATGTTCGCCGACCTAATCGTTTGCGAGCCGCAGAGCAAATTTCTGTTTCCGTTCCTCCGTCTCGGCCTGGCGCCGGATTGGGGGCTGCTGCGCACCTTACCGGCACGTCTCGGGCCGGCGCGTGCTCGTCGCTTGCTGTTAGGCGGCGAAACAGTCGGTGGGGAAGAAGCGGTACGTCTGGGGCTGGCCGACGAACTGGCCGTGGACGACGCGATGGTAGCGGCGCTGCGTATTGCCGCTCGCTTGGCTGAGCTACCACATGAGGCCTTCCGGCAGATGAAGTCTCGCCTGGCTGAGCCAGCGCCGAGCTTCGCCGAGGAGTTGCAGCGCGAAGAGGACGACCAGGTGCGGTTGCTGCTTGGTGACGATTTCCGGGAGGGGTTCGCCGCGTTCAACGAAAAACGTGAGCCGCGTTTCCGCCAGCGAGAGGACGGTTCCCATGAGTGAACCGATACGGCTGTGGCGCGAGGGAGCGGTGGCGATTCTGCAACTGGCGCGTGAAGACAAGCGTAATGCCTTGGACCTCATCACGCGGGCTGCGATCGCCGGAGCACTATTGGAACTGGCGAGCGATGACCGTGTGGCAGTGATCGTCATCAGCGGTGGAGACAAGGTCTTCGCTGCCGGGGCTGACCTCAACCTGTTGGTCGACAAGGGGGCGCAGGACGTCGCCGATCTGGACTTGGGCCAGTACTGGGCGACGCTGGTGCGCTGCCCGAAGCCAGTCATCGCCGCGGTAAGTGGCGTCGCACTGGGGGCTGGCTGCGAGTTGGCCATGATGTGTGACTTGATCGTTGCTGATCGTAGTGCGCGTTTCGGCCAGCCTGAGGTCCGTGTTGGCATCATGCCTGGCGCCGGCGGCACTCAGCGGCTGCTGCGAGCCGTCGGGAAGCCCGTGGCCAGTCTGATGTTGATGACGGGCGAGACACTCGCTGCCGAGCGTGCGGCCCAGCTTGGCCTGGTCAGCGAGTTGGTCGAGGACGGTCCTGCATTGCCCAGAGCGCTGGCGCTGGCTCAGGTCATTGCTGGCATGCCAGCGAAGGCCCTACGCGCCATCAAACGCAGCCTGGCGCTAGGTGCCGATCACTCGCTGGAGGTAGCGCTGGCCCTGGAGAACCGCGAATTCCTACTGTTGTTCGATACCCACGACAAGCACGAAGGCATGCGCGCTTTTCTCGACAAGCGCACGCCACGATATGAGGGGAAATGAAGATGGGCGGCATTCAGAGGATTGGCGTGATCGGTGCCGGCACCATGGGACGAGGCATAGTTCAGTTGTTCGCCCAGGCTGGACATGAGGTGCTTTGCTATGACGCCGCTGCCGGTGCTGCAGGTCAGGCGGTGGAATTCGTCGCAGGGATGATTGCTCGAGCGGTGGCCAAGGGACGCTATAGCGAGGAGGAAGGGGCGGCCATGGTTGCCCGGGTGGGCGTTTGCGAGCGTCTGCAGGACCTGGCTGGCTGCGAACTGGTCATCGAGGCGGTGGTCGAGGATCTGACGGTCAAGCGCGAACTGTTCCTGGCCCTGGAGGCGATCGTCGGAGATGACACGATCCTGGCCAGCAATACCTCATCGCTGATGATCGCTGAGATCGCTGCAGTCTGTCGTCGCCCGGAGCGGGTGGCGGGTCTGCATTTCTTCAACCCGGTGCCGCTGATGAAAGTCGTCGAGGTCATCGCCGCCGTTCGCACTGCCGTGTCCGTGATCGTTGGTCTGGAGGCGCTGGTGCGTGCCACTGGCCATCGTCCTGTGGTGGCGGCGGACCAGCCGGGCTTCCTGGTAAACCACGCTGGCCGTGGTCTTTACACCGAAGGTTTGCGGTTGCTCGAGGAGCGTGTTGCCGAGGCGGCAGATATCGATTGGTTGGTTCGCGAAGCAGCGGGCTTTCGCATGGGGCCATTCGAACTGCTCGATCTCACTGGTCTGGATGTATCCGGCAAGGTAATGGAGTCGATCTACGGACAATTTCATCAAGAGCCGCGCTTTCGCCCTTCCAGTCTGGTCGCTCCGCGAATTGCCGCTGGCCTGCTGGGGAGAAAGTCAGGGGCAGGTTGGTATGCCTATGACGGCAACGAAAGATTAGAACCGGTATGGGGCAAGGTGCCCCAGGCGAGTACCCAGATACAAGTCTGGGTCGACCCGGCCGCCGATGAGTACCACAAGCTGATCGATCTGGTGCGGCAGGCTGGGGGCCAGGTAGTTGAGTTTTCATTCGATGCCGAACTGCTGCTGCTGCAATTCTGGGGCTGGGACGTCAGCCGCTATTGCTCGGAGCATGGATTGGATGCTGCCCGCGCGGTAGCCGTGGACCCACTGGCCGGACTGGAGAACCCCCGAACCTTGATGCTGTCCAGCATTACTCGACCTGAACTGCGCGATGCCGCTCACGCGATATTGGCCAGTGACGGTACTCCGGTCACGGTGATCAACGACAGTTGTGGTTTTGTCCTCCAGCGAATACTGGCGACCATTGTCAATATCGCCGCCGAGATCGCTCAGCGTGGTATCGCGACGGTTGCCGATCTCGAAGACGCTGTGCGCCTGGGCCTGGGTTACCCACTCGGTCCTTTGGGATTGGGCGACGCTATTGGTTCCCGGCGAGTACTGGAGATCCTCACACGCATACACGCCTTGAGCGGCGATCCGCGCTATCGCCCGAGTCCCTGGTTGGCACGTCGTGCTGCACTTGGCTTGCCGTTGGCCACTGCGGAGGCGAGCCGGCTATGAGCGCTATCGATATCGAATACCTGCGCGGTTGGGTCGGTCGCGAACAGAGCGTCCAGGATCAGTTGGCATTGTTCCCGGCCCGAGCCCTGGCTGCCGCGCTTGATCGAGAAAGCTTGCCGGAGGTTGGCGATGAACTGCCCCCAGCCTGGCAATGGCTCTATTTCCATGACACCCCATTGCAACGTGACCTGGGGCCGGATGGCCATCCTCGCACTGGTGGCTTTCTACCGCCGGTACCGCTGCCCCGTCGCATGTGGGCTGCCGGTGAGTTCGCCAGTAGGCGGCCACTACTCCTGGGGAGGGACGCCGAGCAGCGCTCCGTGGTGACCTCGGTAGAGCTCAAGCGTGGATCCAGTGGCACTTTGGTTTTTGTGAGCCTGGAACACAATATCCAGCAAGATGGCCGGCCTTGTCTGTTCGAGCGCCAGCACCTGGTCTACCGGGAGATGCCGACTGGGCCCGGCGTGTTGCCCGGTGGCCAGGTTGCTCCGGTGGACGCGGACTTTCGTGTGCCCTTC
This sequence comes from Pseudomonas sp. NBRC 100443, assembly GCF_030268185.1. Taxonomy (NCBI): domain Bacteria; kingdom Pseudomonadati; phylum Pseudomonadota; class Gammaproteobacteria; order Pseudomonadales; family Pseudomonadaceae; genus Pseudomonas; species Pseudomonas sp. NBRC 100443. The sequence continues at coordinate 166,197 of NZ_BSQE01000011.1, read as the reverse complement.
GTGCCCGATCCAGTGTTGCTATTCCGCTACAGCGCCTTGACCTACAACGCGCACCGCATCCATTACGACCACGCCTACGCCACTGGCTACGAGCATTATCCCGCACTTGTGGTGCATGGGCCGTTACTGGCCACCTTGCTCCGCGAGCAGGCTTCGCGGCAGTTGCCGGAACAGAGGCTGACTGGCCTCGAATTCCGTGCCTTGCGGCCAAGCTTCGTTGGTGACCGCTTGCAGCTGTGTGGGCGGCGCGAGGGCGATACCCTGGAGCTGTGGGCAGAGAATCAGGATGGTTATCTGACGATGACTGCCACCTTGGGGGTGATGGCATGAGTGGCGTCAGCTGTTTCTGGCGGTCACTGTTGTTCGTTCCCGCACATGTAGAAAAATTCATCGATCGAGCCCATGAGCGTGGTGCCGACGCCTGCATCCTGGACCTGGAAGACAGCGTACCCTTGGCGCAGAAGTCTATGGCCCGTCAGGCGCTGCCTGCGGCTGCAGCCAAGCTGCAAGCGCGTGGCCTGGACGTGTTGGCGCGTATCAATAGCCTACAGGGCGGAGGCCTGGACGATCTGGAGGTGATTAGTTCTCCGAGTTTGTGTGCCGTCGTCCTGCCCAAGGTGGGGTCGGCCGAGGACGTGCGGGTGGTTGCTGCAGTTCTCGAGCGTCTGGAGTTGGAGCGTGGCTTGGCCAAGGGAGGGATTGGGCTGCTAGCGCAGATTGAGGACGTGGCGGCGTTACCACGCCTGGATGAGATCGCTAGCGCCTCGCCACGTTTGTTGGGTATGAGCTTGGGGCCGGAGGATTTCTGTGTTTCCGCCAGCATGGAAGCGCTGCCCGAGACGCTGTTCGGTCCTTCCCAGCAGGTGGCTTTCGCTTGTCGTCGAGCAGGCATCCTTCCGTTTGGCTATCCCGACTCGATTGCACTGTTCACCGATCTGCCGCGGCTGCGCCATAGCGTCCTGCTCGCTCGTCAACTGGGTATGGTTGGTGCCTTCTGCATTCATCCGGCGCAGGTGGCTGTGCTGAACGAGCTGTTTTCCCCTGCCTCCGAAGACGTGGAGTACGCCGAAGGCTTGCTTGTCGAACTGGCGAACGCCAGGGCCGAGGGACGCGGGGCCTTCGCTTACCGTGGACGGATGGTCGACCCTCCGGTTGTCGCTCGCGCCCTTGAGCTTCTAGAGCGCCACCGTGCCAGTCTACGCCGTTTGGCGGCCCTCGATCATCATTGATGTTTGGAGTTCGACCTATGTTACCGATTGACCGCAGAGCTGACCTGCTGGGGCTCGTTTCGCAACTGCACGCTATTCAAGAGAGAGCCTGTACCGCCCTGGCGCAGCATTGCGCCAGCGACGGCATGCTGGACGCTGGGTTGCTCGATCGGCATCAGGTGGCCACGTACGAGCTGGCTTGGGCCCGTGCAGAACTGCTCGCTGCAGAACGCTCGCTTCAAGCCTTGGATGATGCCTGCAGCGAGGTGGACCATTATCTGGTGGCGGTGTTCGCCCTGGAGGCGATTGGCTTGGTACGCGGCCGTCTCGAAGGCGTACTGGCCAACCTGGACCTGGATGACCAGGCACTCGCCAGTCTGGCTGGGGATGGGCGTTTGCGTTCCTTGCGCCGGCAACTGCTCGATGAGTCGGTATTGCGCCGAGCCACCGAGCGGTTGGCCGAGCGTCCGGAGGAGATTGGCCGCATGCGCCTGAGCGAGGACCTGGTGCTGATTCAGGACCAGTTTTGTCGATTTGCTGCCGAGACGGTGGTGCCGTTGGCAGAGCGTATCCACAGGGAAGACCTGACGGTGCCCGACAGCCTGCTCGATGCCATGCGTGAAATGGGCGTATTCGGCTTGTCGATCCCCGAGCAATATGGCGGCAGTGCACTGCTCGGCCAGGATGAGGCGCTGAGTATGATAGTGGTCACCGAGGCGCTGTCCGAGGCTTCTCTGGCTGCGGCAGGCAGTCTCATTACCCGGCCGGAGATCCTGTCGCGGGCGTTGCTTGCCGGTGGTAGCGAGGCACAGAAGCAGTACTGGCTTCCGCGTCTGGCCTTGGGCGAACCGTTATGCGCCATAGCCATTACCGAGCCGGACTATGGTTCGGACGTCGCCGGTCTAACCTTGCGCGGTAGCCGTTGCGAGGGCGGTTGGCTACTGAATGGGGCGAAGACGTGGTGTACGTTCGCCGGCAAGGCTGGGGTGCTGATGGTGGTGACGCGCACTGACCCGGACCGCAGGCTCGGTCATCGGGGGCTCAGCCTGTTGCTAGCGGAAAAACCTTCTTATGACGGCCATGACTTCGATTATCGCCAGCCCGATGGCGGCCGTGTGAGCGGGCGGGCTATTCCCACCATTGGCTATCGCGGCATGCATTCCTTCGATCTTGCCTTCGAGGATTTTTTTGTCCCTGACGCCAATGTCATCGGCGAGGAGGGGGGGCTCGGCAAGGGCTTTTACTACACCATGGCAGGTATGACCGGCGGCCGTATGCAGACTGCCGGCCGTGCTAGCGGTGTGATGCGCGCTGCGTTGCTCGCCGCGATACGTTATACCAGCGAGCGCAAGGTATTCGGTGCGCCGTTGGCCAGCTATCCGCTCAGTGCCGCCCGGTTGGTGCAGATGGCTGCGCGCTATGTGGCAAGCCGTCATCTGGCTTATTCGGTCGGCCGTCTTCTGGGGCAGGGGGGAGTGGAGATGGAGGCGAGCCTGGCCAAGCTGTTCGCCTGTCGTAGTGCCGAGCTGGTCACCCGTGATGCGCTGCAGTTGCATGGTGGCATGGGTTACGCGGAGGAGGTGGCTGTCAGCCGCTATTTCGTCGATGCGCGGGTTCTGTCGATCTTCGAGGGAGCCGAGGAGACGCTGGCGCTCAAAGTCATCGGACGCAACCTGCTGGAGGCGGCGCTCAGCGCCGAGGCAGTCTGATGGACGGGGCAATTCTCGCGGGACTGCGGGCGGTGGAGGTTTCAGCCTTCGTGGCCGCCCCTCTGGGAGGTATGACCCTAGCACAGCTGGGGGCGGAAGTGATCCGTATCGATGGCCTGAATGGCGGACTCGATTATCGCCGTTGGCCCGTCACCGACAGCGGCGCCAGCCTGTTCTGGGCTGGCCTGAACAAAGGCAAGCGTTCGGTGGTGATCGATATCGATCGACCAGAGGGCCGTGAATTGGCCGAGGAGCTGATCACCGCGCCAGGCAAGGATGCCGGTATCCTGCTGACCAATTTTCCTGCACGCGGCTGGCTGGATTTCGAGCGCTTGCGTATCCGCCGCTCGGACCTTATCCAATTGACCATCCAGGGGGATCGCAACGGTGGTTCTGCCGTTGACTACACCGTTAATCCTCGCCTCGGACTACCCTGGTTGACCGGGCCTCAGGATTACCAGGCACCAGTCAACCATGTGCTGCCGGCTTGGGATCTGATCACGGGGCAGATGGCTGCCGTCGGCCTGTTGTCTGCCGAGCGACGGCGCCACCGGGAGGGGGTGGGGCAGCACGTCAAATTGGCGCTGGAGGATGTCGCCCTGGCTGTGATGGGGCATCTGGGTTTTCTTGCCGAGGTACAGGGTGGCCATTCCCGAGGGCGCTATGGCAATGACCTATTCGGCGCTTTTGGACGGGACTTCATATGTGCGGATGGCGAGCGAGTGATGGTCGTTGGCCTCACCCTCAAGCAGTGGCGCAGCCTGTGTGCGGCAACCGACATCGGCGATGGCATACGTGGCTTGGAGACGCGCCTGGGCGTGAGCCTGGATCTGGAGGGAGAGCGTTTCCGCGCGCGAGAAGAAATTGCCGCACTGCTCAGGCCCTGGATGGCGGAACGTAGGCTGGAGCAGGTGCGTGAGGTGTTCGAGCGCCACGGCGTATGCTGGAGCCGCTATCAGAGTGTGGAGCAGCTGCTTCGAGAGGACCCGTCCTGTTCGCTGGCCAACCCTATGTTCAGCTTTGTGGAACAGATCGGGGTAGGCCAGGTGCTGAGCCCGGCCATTCCGCTTCGCTTTGATGAGACCCGCTTGCCGGCGAAACCGGCGCCGGCGTTGGGGGCGGATACCGAGGCGGTGCTGCTGGACGTGCTCGGGTTGAGTTCGGTGGAGTTCGGCAGGTTGCACGACAAGGGGCTGCTGCGCTGCGCCTGATGCAGCGGGCAAGTTCGTCGCAATCGACGATGCGACGCCCGCCGCGGGCCGTGAGTATGGCTGTAACGCTGAAACACAGTCATTACAGGTAGCGACCATGTCCTCACAGGAAACGACCCTCGTGGTCGGCGCCGGCCATGCCGGCGCCGAACTGGTGGCGGCTCTGCGCCAACAGCAATATAGCGGACGCATCATCCTTGTCGGCGATGAGCCGCAACTACCTTATCGGCGGCCGCCGCTGTCGAAGGCTTATCTGTCTGGCGAAGTCGATCGAGATTCACTGTTGATTCGTAGTGCCGCAGCCTACGATGCACTCCAGGTCGAGTGCCTGACCGGGGTTGCCGTTCGCGCTATCGACCGTCCTGGGCACCGTGTCCTGCTCGATGATGGCCGCTATTTGGAATATTCCAAATTGGTACTGGCTACCGGGGGCCGTCCTCGGCGACTGGCCGATCCTGCGGCGGACAAACCCAATGTCCATTACATTCGCACGCTGGCCGACATCGATCGACTCAGGCACGACCTTGCTTTTGCCCGGCGTCTGTTGGTGATCGGTGGTGGCTACATCGGTCTGGAGGCTGCTGCCGTTGGGGTCAAGCATGGGTTGCAGGTGACTGTGCTGGAGGCCGCTCCGAGGCTGCTGGCACGTGTCGCTGCGCCAGAGATATCGGCCTTCTTTGAACGAGCCCATCGCGCGCGTGGTGTGGATGTCCGGACCGGCGTGAGCGTTGAAACGTTCTCTGGTACCGAGCGCGTGGAGTCGGTTCGGCTCAGCGATGGCGATCAATTGCCTGTCGATCTGATCATCGTAGGCGTTGGTATTCTGCCGAATGTCGAACTGGCTCTGGAAGCCGGTCTGGAAGTGGATAACGGCATAGTTGTCGACTCTCATGCGCAGACGTCAGTCGATCCCGACATTCTCGCCATCGGCGACTGCGCCAAACACCTCAATGGTTTCCTCTGCAAGTTCGTGCGTATCGAGTCGGTTCCGAGTGCCCAGGAACAGGCGAAAACGGCGGCAGCGACACTCTGTGGCCGGTTTGTTCCACACACCGCGGTACCCTGGTTCTGGTCCGACCAGTTCAATCTCAAGCTGCAGATGGTGGGGATGTCGGAGGGCTACGATCAGTTGGTACTGCGTGGCGATCCGGCTAACGAAAGCTTCAGTGCCTTCTACCTGCGCGATGGCGTGGTGTTGTCGGTCGATGCGATCAACCGCCCTCAGGACTTCATGGTCGCCAAGCGCCTGGTGGCAGAGCGGATCAAAGTGGAGCCTCATCAACTGGCCGATGAGAGCGTCCCGCTCAAGTCGCTACTTTCCTCCGTCTGATACCAGGAAGTCGTGTTATGCCCAAAGTCATTTTTATCGATAGCGCGGATGTTCGGCACACTATCGAAGCCGCGCCCGGACGGTCACTGATGCAGGTAGCGGTGGACAACATGGTGCCTGGCATCGATGGCGAATGTGGTGGAGCCTGCAGTTGCGCCACTTGCCATGTTTATGTGGAGCCGGATTGGCAGGAACGCCTACCTCTGCGCAGCAGCGATGAGAGTTTCATGCTGGAGGGAGCGGTGGCAGTGGATGAGCGTAGTCGGCTGAGCTGCCAGCTGAAAATGCGCGATGAGTGGGACGGGCTTGTCCTACGGATCCCTGAAACCCAGGGCTGAGCGCGAACGCATACAACTGACAAAAACAACAAAGACGAGGCTTCCCCAATGCTCGAACTTTACACCCAGCCTCCCGTAGGACTGGTCATGCCTGCTGCCGCTCAATTGTGGACAACGCTGATCTACGCCGTGGGGGCTGCGGTATTTGTACTGCTGGCCTGCTATTTGGCTTGGCGTGAGCGGTCAGCGTTGCCACTTCTGATGCTCCTCGGCGCAGCCTTGACCGTTTATTTGGAGCCTGTCGTCGATCTGCTGGGCAACGCTCTGCATCCACAGATCGGCCAGTTCAACCTCCTGACTACCAATGGGCACCCGGTGCCTTGGGCTGTGTTGATTGGTTATCTCTGGTATTTCGCTGGTACGCCGTTGCTGTGTTATTCGATGCTCAAGCGGCAATCGCTGAATCGCCGTTTCGTCTGGGGAGTATTCGCCAGCGTAGTACTTGGCGCGGCATTGGTAGAGCAGATTCCGCTGTATTTCGGAGTGTGGATCTACTATGGCCAACAACTTCCGAAGATCGGTCTGATGCCGATCTGGTGGATATTCGCCAATACCGCTGCGGTTCTGGTGCCCTTCATCCTGGTTTATCGGCTGTTTCCGTTGTTCACCGGCGCGCGTCAATGGTTGCTGGTGGCTCTGATGCCCTCGGGCGCGTTCATGGGGCACTCTGGAGCGGCCTGGCCGATGTACAACCTACTGGGGACCGATACCGCCAACCTTCCCGCAGCCCTGTTGTACCTGGGCACCCTGGCGACTGTCGCGCTATCCGTGCTGGTGGTCTGGGCTCTGTTGCGACTGGCCGATATACCTGCCCGCTAATGAGTGGCCGGGTTGCTGACGACCTGCAGAAGCTCTGCATGGTCAATAGCGCCCCGCCAGCCTTTTCATCCGCCGTACCTCTATCTCTTTGTGCTCAGGAGCCACGATCATGCGTGTTCCTCTGTTTCTCTGTGGCGCGATGATGCTGGTCCTGGAGGGCTGTGGGAACTCCCAGGCACCCGCTTCGGCCAGCGTCGTGCCGTTCGTCAAGACGGAACAGGTGCTTCCTGATTCCGATGCCGTGCTCGGGTTATCAGGCGTGGTGCGTGCCCGCGTCGAGTCTCCGCTGGCATTTCAGGTATCTGGACGGATACTGGCACGCAAGGTCGATGCCGGGGCGCGAGTCGCTGCCGGGGAGGTGTTGTTCGAGCTTGATCGGCGCGATTTGCAGCAAGCATTGCGAGCGGCCGAAGCGACCTTGTCGGCGGCCGAATCGGGGCTGGACGCGAGCGAAGCCGAACTGGTCCGCAGTCGTCGGTTGCAGGCTCGGCAATTCATCAGTCTTCAGGCCCTGCAGGCGGTCGAGGACGCTGCACACCAGGCCCGCGGGCGTCGGGATGCGGCACGCGCCCTGCTCAATCAAGCGCGCAATGCCTTCGACTATGGCCAACTGCGCGCTCCCGCGGCGGGTGTTCTGCTGGAGGTCAGTGGCGAGGTAGGCCAGGTGGTGAGTGCTGGCCAAGCCATCGCAGTCCTGGCACAGGCGGGGCAGCCCGAGGTGGAGGTGCACTTTCCCGAGAACCTGGTACCACCCGATAGTGGCGAGATTCTCCTGGCCGAAGGTCCGCGACCCTTGACGCTGCGAGAGCGGGCCGGCGCCGTCGATGCTGCCAGTGGCACGCTGCGGGTACGTTATGCTTTCGTTGGGCCAGCTACGCAGTTGGCGCTGGGCAGCGTCGTGCGTACCCGCTTCCACAGAGCTTCGGCGAGCACGGAAAGCTTCAGCATTCCCTTGTCAGCTTTGAGTGAGCGCGGTCAGGGGGCAAGAGTCTGGTTGTACGGCGGGGGCCAGGTTCATTCCGTACCGGTCAGCGTCCTGCAGATCGACGACGAGCGGGCAAGAGTCAGTGGGGCGCTGCGTGTGGGCGATCGCCTTATTGCCTTGGGAGTTCACTTGCTGAACGAGAACATGCAGGTGCGGGAACTGCCGCGATGAATTTTCCGAACCTGTCGGCCTTGGCCGTTCGCGAGCGCGCAGTAACCTTGTTCCTGTTGATACTGGCCTTGGGAGCCGGGTCATATGCTTTTCTCGAGTTGGGGCGTGCCGAGGATCCGGCGTTCACGGTGCGGGCGATAATCGTCACGGTGCGCTGGCCAGGGGCAACCCCCGAGGAATTGCAGAATCAGGTGGTTGATCGCCTGGAGAAACGCATCCAGGAGGTCAGCGATCTCTATCGCATTGAAACCACTATCCTGCAGGGACAGGCGTACATCCAGGTCGAGTTCGAGGACTATACCACTCGCGAGCAGATCCAGGCCCTGCAGTACCAGGTACGAAAGCGCATGGAGGAGGAGGCTGCTACCCTGCCGGCTGGAGTGGTCGGGCCACTCGTCAATGACGATTTTGGCGATGTGTATTTCAGCCTGATCGCCCTGAGCGCACCAGGCATGCCGCTGCACGAGCTGAGTCGCAACGCTGAAACGCTACGCGACGCGCTGCAGCGTCTACCCGGAGTGCGTAAGGCGCAGATCCTCGGCGAGCGGCAGGAACGGGTATTCATCGAGTTCGACAACGCTCGCCTGAGTAATCTTGGACTATCGCCGGAAGCGGTGTTTGCCGCCATCGACGCCAACAACCGGTTGTTGCCGGCTGGCCGTCTGGAAACACGCGGACCGAGCCTGTACTTGCGTTTGGATGCCGATCTTGCCGATCTCGAGAGCCTGGCTGCGGTTCCCTTGAGCGTTGGCGGGCGCCTAGTGCGGCTGGCAGATATCGCCAGCATCCGCCGTGGCTATGAGGATCCGCCGAGTTACCTTGTCCGCTCCAAGGGGCAGGACGCACTGTTGCTCGGCTTGGTCATGGCCGACGGCGCCAATGGCCTGGAATTGGGTCGCCAGCTCGGCGCTTTCATTACAGCGCAGCGCCAGGCCCTGCCCCTGGGAATGGAGCTGCGCATCCTGAGCAACCAGGCTGAGCAAGTAGCGGGGGCGGTCAATCTATTCCAGATCAAGTTCGTGATTGCGTTATTAGTGGTGGTCGCGGTCAGCATTCTGGCCATCGGTTGGCGGGCAGGGCTGATAGTGGGGATCGCGGTTCCGCTGACACTGTGTATCGCTTTCGTGGCGATGCTGGCCAAGGGCATCAACTTGGACCGTATCACCCTGGGAGCGCTGATCATCGCTCTGGGTTTGCTGGTCGACGATGCCATCATCGCTGTGGAGATGATGCTGGTAAAAATGGAGGCCGGCTATCCACGGCTTCAGGCTGCGGCTCAGGCGTGGAGTTTGACCGCCGCGCCTATGTTGGTCGGTACTTTGGTCACGGTTGCAGGATTCCTGCCCATCGGTTTCGCCCACTCTTCGGTTGGCGAATATGCCGGTAACCTGTTCTGGGTTCTTCTCATCGCACTGATTGCTTCCTGGCTGGTGGCGGTGATCTTCGTACCTTATCTAGGTGTCGCGTTGTTGCCTGATGCTTCACCGGCAACCGGCGGACATGGTCAAACCTACCACACCCCTGGGTATCGTCTCTTGCGTGGTACGGTGGCCTGGTGCGTACATCGGCGCAGGCTGGTGATCGTTGTTACCGCCGGGCTTCTGGTCCTGTCGGCTGTGGCGATGGTGCTGTGGGTGCAAAAGCAGTTCTTCCCCGTGTCGGACCGACCGGAAGTGATGATCAGTGTCTATCTGCCTCGGGGCAGTGGTATCGAGGCTACTGATCAGGTGGTGCGGCGATTGGAGACATTGCTGGCTCCGATGGCGGATGTACGGACCTTTTCCTCCTATATCGGGGCCGGGGCGCCGCGCTTTTACATTGCCGCCAATCCGGAAATGCCCGATCCGGCATTCGCTCGGGTAATTGCCGTCGCCCAGGATGCCGAAGCCCGTGACCGTGTCATTGCTCGAATTAATCAGGCCGCGGCTGAAGGTCGTTTTCCCGAAGCGCGCGTCCGGGTCATTGGCTTGCAATATGGTCCGCCGGTGACATGGCCGGTGGAGTTCCGTCTACTGGGAACAGACCCGCAGGTGCTGCGCGACTTCGGTCGTCGTATCCAGACGCTCATGGCCAGCCAACCGAATCTGGTCGACCCACATTTGGAATGGGAGGAGCGGGTGCCTGTGTTGCATCTGGCGATGGACAGCGAGCGTCTGCGCCGCTTCGGGCTGACACCTCAGGCAGTGGCACAGGCACTGCAGTTTCAGCTGGACGGAGTGAACGTAACCCGGCTGCGTGAGGATGTCCGTACGGTCGATGTAGTGGCGCGCATGAAGCGGCCGCCTGGTCGCTTCGAAGTCGATCGTTTGGCACAGGTCGAGATAACCACTGCGGACAACCGAAAGCTGCCCCTGGGGCAACTCGGTCACTTCGAGGTGCGCTTCGAAGAACCAGTAATCCGACGCTTCATGCGCCAGCGAGCTTTGGCTATTCAGGCCGACGTGGCGGGAGCGCAGGCCAATGACGTGAGCGATGCGCTGTGGAAACGCCTAGCCCCACTTCGCGCTGAGCTGCCGCCAGGCTACGAGTTGCAGGTGGCTGGTACTGTCGAGGCCTCGCAACGGGCCAACCGGTCTATCCAGAAGCTGCAGCCACTGATGCTCCTCAGCATGTTGGTACTCATCATGCTGCAAATGCGTTCGTTCTCCGGCACCTTCATGGTCGTAATTACCGCACCGCTGGGACTTGTCGGCGCGGTTCTGGCGTTGCTGGTGTTCCACCAGCCGTTCGGTTTCGTCGCATTGCTCGGGCTGACGGGACTGGCGGGCATCGTCATGCGCAATACGCTGATCCTCACCCAGCAGGTGAATGACAATCTGCGGATCGGCATGGTGGCGCGTGAGGCAGTTGTGGAGGCGGCGGTGCAACGAGCTAGACCCGTGGTGCTGACCGCTATCGCGGCGGTACTAGCGTTCATTCCACTCACCCACGACGCCTATTGGGGGCCGCTCGCCTTCGTTCTGATCGGTGGTGTTGCACTGGGCACCTTGATTACCCTGCTGTTGGTACCGTCGCTCTATGCGATGTGGTTCCGAATCGAAGCGAAGTGAAACGGACGGCCCTGGGCCGTCCGTTCCTGCAGGTCAGATGAGGAAGGCCATGGTCAACAAGGCACTTTCGTTGTTGACCAGGGCGACCTTCTTGTAGGCCATGCGCCATTGCCCCTGCTCCTGGCGCAGCAAGTACTCGTTACGGGCGGCCCAGATCGAGTCGCCCCGGCGTCCCGATTCGAACAGCAGCATGTTGGCACCAACGCGGATACCTTCGGCGTTCTCTCCGAGCAACTCGATGTTGGCGATCACACGACGCAGGCGTGAGCGGGGGATCTGACTGAAGCGCTTGCCAGTGAAGAACTGGCGGATGCGCAGGGCGATGCGTGAGCGATTGTCGTAGATGATCGACATCTCCCGTTCCGGATCGGGAGCCTCGCCATTGGCTGGCACCCAGTAGATGGCATCATCGGTCCATAGGGCTTCCCATTCGGCGAAGCGGTGCTCGTCCTGCAGGCGCGCTTCTTGATAGAGGAACTGGCTGATGTCGTGCAATTGGGCGAGTCGTTGGATAGTGTCCTGCATCACACGGCCTCCATCAGTGCGCGGTAGTACTGCCACATACCCCGGGAGGGCACCTCGTCAGTGACTTCGCCGATCTTGTAGCCATTCTCATCAGTCCGTTCGCGGTGCGTGCCGCGGCCCAGGTACACCCATTCCGGGCTCTTGTCCTGTACCCCGGCGTGAGAGCGCTCGTACATCTCTGCATCGTCGGCGAGCAGGAAGCCGGCCGGCCCCACCGAGCCCATGGTCTGCTGGCGCAGCCGCCGGTTCAGGTCGGGCGCGCCCTTGAACTGCAGAGCGGTGACGTGCTGCACGGTCTCATCGACCGACAGCGGTTGGATGACGAACATCTGGATTTCGGCGATGAACAGGTTGGGGAAAATCATGATGTGCGGCGTGCCGTCGATCATGATCTGCCGTGCTCTCTCCGCACCATAGGCGGCCTGCATCCTGGCTGTGTAATCGGGCAGCCGCTCGGCGCTGGTACCGAACCAGCTCATGGGCTCGTCTCGCTTGCGGAACTCGGGGCGCAGGTCGACCTCGGCGTGGCCGTTGCCGAAATAACGGGTCACGGCGGTGGAGCCGTCCACGTACAGCGAGCCGATCTGGCTGTCTGCCACTTCGAAGATCGAGGCGTGGGTGAAGGCTGGGTGGTAACCATCGGTCTCGTTCTCCAGCACGAACTTCCAGTTGGCCATTACCTTGTGCTGGAGGAAGCCGGCGGTGATTTCCACCTCGCCTTCGGGGGAGGTGTCGCAGAGATTGTCCAGTGCCGCCCTGGCGCCGCCCAGGTGTTCCTCTAGCGAGGGGCCATCCTCAGCCAGGGAGCCGAAGACGAAGCCTCGGTAGCTGGCTACCCGAGGCACTTTGCCCAGGCCCAGTTCCTTGCGCTTGTCGTCCGGGTAGCCGGAGGGGAAGGGGTAACCGCGCAGGTTGCCGTCGTTACCAAAGCTCCAACCATGGTAGTTGCAGGTGAAGGTGCGAGCGTTTCCCCGGTGCTCGTCACAGACTCTGTTGCCACGATGCGGGCAGCGATTATGTAGCAGGTGGATCTGCCCGTCGCGATCGCGTGTCATCAGGATCGGCTCGGGGCCGATGGATTTCATGATGAAGTCGTTCGGCTCGGGAATCTCGCTTTCGTGGCCGACATAGACCCATGTGCGTTGCCAAATCTGGCGTAGCTCCTGGGCATAGATCTGCGGGTCGGTGTAGATCGAGCCGTGCACCTTGTCGATCTGTATCAGCGATTGGAGATCCGGGCATTGCGGCACGGGCGAGGTCTGGTGATCTTGCATCTCTTTTCTACCTCGGAATTGACTCTTGTTAGTTCGCTCTCATCAGGAGCGGCAGCCTGGCCGGAGCCAAGTGCTTTAAAAATAAACCGTCTGGACGGTCTATTAAATGGCTGTTCACCATCCTATTGATTTAGGTCAATTTTTTACACGGTAGAGAACAGTGAGATGCATGCCGGACGGGCTGATGCCCTGGCAAAAGCCGAACAGGATCAATAGGATGCGGACTGAGTGCAGGATCGCCAGGTGCGATCAGTCCAGTGACAGGAGCTTGCCAGTGCCATGAGCCGAGTACGTGCTGATGATTACGATGAGAAGAAACGCCTGATTCTCGAGCGCGCGGCCTATCTGTTCGCCCGAAAAGGCTTCGGCAGCGCCACCATGATCGATATCGCGCAGGCTTGTGGTGCTTCGAAATCCCGGCTGTATCACTATTTCACCAGCAAGGAAGAAGTACTGTTCGCGATCGCTATGAGATACGTCGAGTCAATGTATGAGACGCTCACCGAGGCGATCGCCGAGCCATTGCCTGCCAGTGCCCGTTTTGCCCGGTTCGTCGCAGCTTTCGTCGAGCAAGGAGTCTCTTCGCGAAGCGAGCAGTTGGTACTGCTCAACGACGTTAACTTCCTGCCTGAGGACAAGCGCCAAGAGGTTCGGGCAATGGAGAATCGTTTGGTGGGGCTGTTGGTTGGCTTGTTGGAGGAAGTCAACCCCGGTCTGATGAAGCCGGCGCAGGTACGAGTTCCCTATGCCATGCTGCTGTTCGGCATGGTGATCTGGACATTCACTTGGTATGAAAGGGACGGTACGGTGTCACCGGAGGAGCTGGCGGCGCGGATTTCGCAGCTGTTTCTGCGGGGGTTCGAGGGCACCGAATGGCACTGAGTTGGGGGCACGGACACAGGGCCGCTTGCCGCGGCCCTGTGCTTTGGGAGTCAGAGTGCTCGGCCGATCAGTTCCTTGAGGATTTCATTGGCGCCGGCGTAGATCGGCTCGATGCGGGCATCGACGTACATGCGGGCGATGGGGTACTCCAGCATGTAGCCGTGGCCGCCGAACAGTTGCAGACAACGGTTAACCACTTCGCACTGCTGTTCGCTGATCCACCATTTGCTCATCGAGGCGATATCGGTAGAGATGGAACCGTCCAGATAGCGCTCGATGGCGAAGTCGGCGAAGATTCGCGCGACCGTGGCGGCGGTCTTCACTTCGGCCAGTTCGAAACGCACGTGTTGCAAGTCGATCAGGCGTTTGTCGAACATGTGGCGATCATTGGCATAATCGCGGGTGACCTCGTAGGCGTGCTGCATGACAGCGGCACAGTTCACCCCAGTGAGAGTCCGCTCGTAAGTCAGGTCCTGCATCATCTGATAGAAGCCCCGTCCTTCGGCGCCACCGAGGAGGGCGCTTTCCGGAACGAGGCAGTCCTCGAAGAACAGTTCGCAAGTATCGGAACCATGCAGGCCGATCTTTTTCAGCCGTTGGCCGACACGGAAGCCGGAGGTGCGGGTTTCGAAGATGAACAGCGAGACGCCCTTGGCTTTCTGCTTCGGATCGGTTTTGGCTGCCAGCACCAGGATGTCGGCGGTGGAGCCGTTGGTGATGAAAGTCTTGGCACCGTTGATCAAGTAGTGGTCGCCCTGCTTGATGGCACGGGTGCGCATGTTCTGTAGGTCGGTGCCGCCACCTGGTTCGGTCATGCCCATGCCGGCGATGTACTCGCCGCTGGCGAGTTTCGGCAGATACTGAAGCTTCTGCTCTTCGGTTCCGTAGCGCTCGATATAGTGCGCGGCGATCACATGGATCTGTTTTCCGCAGCGCCAACTGGTGTCGCCACTCAGGCACAACTGGTGAGCGAGAACGGCTTCATGGGCGAATGTTCCGTCCGAGCCGCCGTAGTCTGAACTAATGTCTGGCAGCAGGATGCCCGCCGCTCCGGCCTTCAGCCACACTTCCCGGTCAGTCGCGCCCTGAGTGTGCCAGCGTTCCTGGTGGGGGGTGACCTCCTCAGCGGTGAAGCGCTGTGCCATGTCTTGCAATGCCAGAAGCTCTTCATTCATCCAGCGTGGTTGGTAGCCGTCGATCATTGGGATATCCGTGCATGTATGGGCCGATGGCCGAATGCTAGGCGGGGAGTCATTGAGGCAGTGTCGTCGTTTACGACGATTTCCATTGGCGGCGTGCAAGCGATGATGGAAGAACTCAAATGGCCAGAGAGGCGTGCCATGTCTGTTGTCGAGACTTCTTTCACTATCCCGGGGGCTTTGACGCCACAGTTGGCGGAGGATATCCGGCGGGTATTCGAGGCGCAGCGCGAAGCAGCGCTGCGCCTGCGGGGCTCGACCGTCGGTGAGCGTATCGCCAAGCTCAGGCGTCTGCGCGAGGTTATCCTCGCGCACCGCGACATGGTCATCGAAGCCGCTGCCCAGGATTTCCAGCGCCCGCCAGTGGAGGTCGACTTCACCGAGCTGATGCCGGTGCTCATGGATATATCCGATTGCTGTCGCCGTCTGCGCAAGTGGTTGAAGCCACGCAAGGTCAGACCGTCGATGATGATGCTGGGGACCTCGGCCTGGGTTCGCTACGAGCCGCGGGGGCGCTGCCTCATCATCGCTCCATGGAACTATCCGCTGACTCTCACATTGGGACCACTGGTACCGGCCATCGCTTGTGGCAACACGGTGATGATCAAGACCTCGGAGATCGCGCCGAAGCTGTCGGCGGTATTGGTGAAGATCGTCCGGGCGGTATTCGACGAGTCTGAGGTGGCCATCTTCGAGGGGGACGCCAGCGTCGCCGAAGCCCTGCTGGCGCTGCCGTTCGACCATAGCTTCTTCACCGGCTCACCGGAGATCGGCAAGCTGGTCATGGGTGCGGCGGCTAAGCATCTGACCAGCGTCACGCTCGAGCTGGGGGGTAAGTCACCGGTGGTGGTCGATCGTAGCGCGGACGTCGAACTGGCGGCCAAGACCATTGCTTGGGGCAAGTTCATCAACAGCGGTCAGACATGCATCGCGCCGGACCACATTTATGTGCATGAGGCCGTACGTGAGCGCTTCGTGGAGTGCCTGCGGGCCAATCTCGATGCCTGGTACGGGGAGGGCGCTGCGGCCAAGGCGGCACCTCTGTCGCGGGTCATCAACGCCCGTCATACCCAGCGGGTTGCCGCCCTCATGGATGATGCGCGCAGTCGAGGTGCACGCGTCCTTTATGGCGGTGTAGTGGATGTTGAGGCGCACTTCGTCTCGCCGACTCTGTTGGACAATCTGCCCGACGATGCACGCATCATGCGGGAGGAGATCTTTGGTCCGCTACTACCGATCCTGCCCTTCCAACACTTGGATGAGGTGATCGCACGGATCAACGCTGCGCCCAAGCCCCTGGCACTGTATATCTGGTCCCGGGAGGAGAGCGCTATCGATGCGCTGATTGCCCGAACCAGCGCTGGTGGTACTTGCGTGAACCATGTGGCGGCGCATTTCCTGCACCACAATTTGCCCTTCGGTGGCGTCAATAATTCCGGGATCGGCAGTTACCACGGCGAATGGGGCATTCGTGCCTTCTCTCACGAACGTGCCATCGTCAGAACGCGAGTCATGCTCGCTCGTCTGTTTTTCCCGCCCTATACCCCCCGGCTAGCCAGGATTCTCGGCTGGATGCTAAAGCGTCTTTGAGCACCTCATGAGCTAGCGCAATTACCTGTGCCGTCACAAAAAACAGAGCTAACGTCCAAGAGGCCACCCCTATGAGTGAAAAGCCCCTTCTGTACCCCGGTGCGCATGCCGCACACTCGCCCGAAAAGCCTGCCGTCATCATGGCCGAGACGGGAGATGTGCTGAGCTACGGCGCGCTGGATACCTTCGCCAATCGCCTTGGCCGTCTCTATCAATGGCTCGGCCTCAAGCCAGGGGACCATGTCGCCTACTGCCTGGAGAACCGGCTGGAATGCCCTGCCGTGCAATGGGGGGCGCACTACGCGGGACTCTACTACACCTTCATTAGCACGCGCCTTACCGGTGCCGAGGCGGCCTACATAGTGGAGGACTGCGAGGCCCAAGTCCTGGTAGTCAGTGCCAAGACCGCCCCAGCAGTCATCGAGGCGGTCCGTGCACTTCCCAGTCCGCCTCAGATCTATAGCCTCGATCCGGTCGCTGGGATCAAGCTGTTCGACGATGCGCTCTCGGCGTTCGACGGTAGTCCGATCCGTGATGCGGTAGAGGGCAGCGAGATGCTCTATTCGTCAGGAACCACTGGCCGGCCGAAGGGGGTCAAACCGGTGCTCAGCGGGCTCCCGCTGGGCAGTACCGGGGTGATTGCCGGTCTGATGCAGCGCGGCTTCGGCGTAGGGCTCGAGTCGGTATACTTCTCGCCATCCCCGTACTACCACGCCGCGCCGATGAAGTGGGGGCAGGGCATGACCAGCCTGGGCGGTACTCTCGTACTGGCCGAGCGCTTCGATGCGGAAGGTGCGCTCAAAGCTGTGGAGCGCTATCGTGTCTCGCATTCGCAATGGGTGCCGACCATGTTCCATCGCATGCTCGCGCTTCCCCGGGAGGTACGCGAGCGCTATGACCTGTCCAGTCAGAAAGTCGCCGTGCATGCGGGCGCGCCCTGTGCGGTACCGACCAAGCTGGAAATGATCCGCTGGTGGGGCCCTATCCTTATCGAGTTCTATTCCTGTACCGAGACCATCGGCTCCACCATGGTAGACAGCAAGACCTGGCTGGAGCGCCCGGGTACGGTAGGCCGTGCGGTGCTCGGCGAGCTGCATATTCTCGATGAGGATGGTCGGGAGCTGCCCCCCGGTCAGGATGGGCTGGTGTATTTTGCCAATGGCCCTCGCTTCAGTTATCACAAAGCTCCGGAAAAAACTCGTGAAGCGTACAACGACAAGGGCTGGGCCACTGTCGGTGATATCGGGCACGTGGATGAGGATGGCTTCCTGTTCCTCACTGACCGCAAGAACAACATGATCATTTCCGGCGGCGTCAATGTTTACCCGCAGGAAACCGAGAATGTCCTGGCCACTCATCCCAAGGTGTTCGACGTAGCGGTAATCGGTACGCCGCACAGCGACCTGGGAGAGGAAGTCCGTGCTGTCGTTCAGCTTGAGCCCGGTGTAGAGGCTTCCGACGCTCTGCGGGAGGAATTGGTTGCGTTCTGTCGTGAACAGTTGTCCCCGATCAAGTGCCCGCGCGCCATTGACTTTGTCGATAGCCTGCCGCGGGAGCCCAACGGAAAATTGCTCAAACGGTTGTTACGCGACGAATATCGGGCTCGCCTGGCTTAGGATGATGCTCGCCAGGCCGTGAAATATCACGGCCTGGCTGCGGAGCGAGATGCTCCTCCCTAAGGGCACAGGCCCAGCTTCCGGGCGATGGCCACGGCCTGGGTTCTGCTGTTTGCGTGCAGTTTCAGGTTGATGTTGCGCAGATGGGTGCGCACGGTGGAGTCCGATACGAACAGCTTTTCGGCCATTGCCGCATTTGAGAGCCCCTGGCCGAGGAGTTGTAGCACCTTCAGCTCCTTGTGCGTCAGGGGATCGACCAGCGCCGCTGTCGTCGTCTCGGGCTGAGTTGGAGCGCTATGGCGCAACCAGCGTTCCAGACTTTCTCTTTGTCCTGTTTCGCCTTGCTCGTCACGCAACTCCTGCAGCATGACTTGAATAGCTGGGCCTTCTTCAAGGAAGGTCCGCACGTATCCTTCGGCTTGGGCGAACTTGAGGGCGCGCTCCAGCGTTCGCAGAGCCATCTTGGTCTGGTTGTCCACGTAGAGCGCTTCCGCCAGCAGGATGCGTAGCTTCAGTGCTCTGCGGCCGCGCAGCTGCCGTTCGGCTTCGGCCAACTCGCTACGAAGAGGCGCTATCGCCTTGGCGGCAGAGCCGGTTCGGATCAGGCAACGTAGCCGGGCGATGAACGGGGTTAGCGTGTCATTGCCGATGAACCAATGCCCTCGGGTTTCTTGCCAGGGGAATGTCTGCTCCGCGAGCGTCAACTGCTCCATGGCGCCAATGTGGTCGCCACGGGAGAGTGTCACCATTGACCGCTCCACTCGGGCACTGGCGGTGACTCTAGGTAGCCCAGAACGATGGCCGATAGTCTCCAGCTCGGTAAGCAATTGCAAAGCGCGGTCGTGATCCCCCTGATCCTCCGCCATACGGGCCATCAGTGTATGAGCCGTTATCAGGGCATCCGATAGGCCAAGGTCCTGTACCAGCGGCGTGAATATTCGCAGCAGTTTCTGCGCTTCGGCACATTCGTCGCTTTCATAAAGCGCTTCGGCGAGTTGCACTGCCGCCAGTGCGTTGCCATTGCGGTCACGGCGGCGAGATGCCTCGAGCATCGTACTGGCCAGGCGTAGACGCGCCGTCGCCTGTTTCAATCGGCCGGCCATCATGTCCAGGAGGGCTTCCGCCGATTCCGCCAGGACGAAGCCGAAGGCGCCGGTCGACTCGCTCTGGGCGCGGCGAGCCTCATCGACAAAGCGGTGCGCCTGATCGTGGAGGCCAAGGATGATGCTGGTCTGGGTCAGGGCTTGGTTGAGCATGGCCCAGGCGAATGGATACTCGGTAGACACTTCGGCCAGCGCCTTGAGACCCAGATCGTGGGCCTCCTGGTTACGATCCATCATGACCAGCAGCATCGGCCGTAGTGCCGACAGGTACATGGCGGGCTCGCCTTCTAGCTCCGAGCCATCGATCTCGTTGACCAAGGCCAGGGCTTCCCGTGGGCCCCAGGTAAAGGCTGTGCACCAGGCGTGAATCAGGCGAAGCCGTGGATGTCGCTGCAATTCCGCCCTTGGTAGTTGGCCTATGCATTCGGCGAGAAGGCGTAGCCGTCCCTGGCTGAGTAGATTGTTTACATGCTGGTAGATGAGATCGATGGCGGTCTGTGTTTCTCCAGATAGCAAGGCATGGCGGATAGCAGGGATCGCGCGGCCCTCCGCGAGGTAGGCCGTACAGGCCGCGCGGTGCAGCGACGGTAGTTCGCTGGCATGGCGGCGCTGCAATTGGTGCCGGAGAAAATCGAGGAACAGACTGTGGTAGCGGTAGAGATTGCGCTGCTCGTCGACGGGAACCAGGAACAGTTGCAGGCGTTCCAGTTCGTGCAATCTTTCCAGGCTGTCACTCACCGAGCACACCGCGTTGCAGAGTGCGGGGCTCAGTTCGTCCAATACACTGCTGCGCAGCAAAAAGTCTCGCAGATGTGCGGGCAGGGCCGCCAGGACATCCTCGGCTAGATAGGCGGCAATGGCTGCGTTGGAGCCAGAGAAAGAGTCGAGGAACTTGTCTGTGTCGCCATGGTTCTCCATCGCGAGTGAGGCTAGCCAGAGTGCTGTCGCCCAGCCTTCGGTACTGCTCTGCAGCTTTTTCAGTTGCGTCGCGTTGAGGTTCATGCCACGCCGCAAGGTCAGGAAGTCCTGGGTCTCCTCGCTGCTGAAGCGCAGCCCGGCGGCATCGATCTCGATCAGGTTGCCGCGCGCACGCATCCGCCCTAGGCCGATTTCCGGCAGCGTGCGGCTGCCGATGATCAGGTGCGCCTTGTTGGGAACGGCCTCTATGCCGCGTGCGACCAGGCCCAATACCACGGGATTGCGGATGGCTTCGAAGTCGTCGAAGAAGATTGCGAGGGGCGTTGGGTATTCGCTGATACGTTCCAGTATCCAGGACACCAGATCGGCGTTGCGCATTTGCGAGAAGTCTGGAGTGGCGTCTGGCTGAAGGCTCGCGATCGCCGAAGAGAAGCCGCTGAGGAAGCGAGAGACATCGTTGTCTCCGGTGTCGAGAGTAAGCCAGACTGTAGCTGCGCCCTGGCGTTGATATTGGGCGAGCAGTTGGGTCATCAGGGTAGTCTTGCCGAAGCCCGCCGGCGCGTGGACCAGTATGGCCCGAGCGGAGTCGGTCTGCGTCACGCGATCGAGGATGGCCTGGCGCAGTACCTGGAAGCGTGAGGGGGGCGGCGGCGTGATCTTGGTCCGTGAGATGTAGGGCGCAGAGCGTTGAGTCGAAGACATTACGAGTCCTTCTGCAGGGTTTGGCTGTGCTACTCCCTGCCTATTATTTTCGAAGCCTTAAGGTATGAGGCAACCTTCTCTGGCATCAAGCGCCTTTTAGCGTTTTGTGATATTAAAATGCCATCTATTGGGGCCGTTTTTTCGAAGGCTGTATTGGGTGCTTGCATAGATGCCATGAATGGCAATCATGCGCTCATAGGCATGGTCCATCTACGAGGGGCAGCCGGTGATCGTCGCTTTCGACGATGTGCGATGGCATCGAGATTTCTAGGCTGCGGGTATTCCGACGAAATCCTTGAGAGGAATCCCCGATGTCCCAGTCAGTCTTCGTGTACGACGCCATTCGTACACCGCGTGGAAAAGGCAAGAAGGATGGTTCGCTGTATACCGTCAAGCCGGTGCATCTGGCAGCGGGCCTGTTGAGCGAGCTGCAGAAACGCCATGATCTGGACACTGCCCGGATCGAGGATGTGGTGCTTGGCTGTGGTCAGCCGGTGGGGGAGCAGGGCGGTGACATCGCCAAGTGCGCGGTACAGTATGCCGGTTGGGACCAGAGTGTGCCCGCCGTGCAGATCGACCGCTTCTGCGCCTCCGGCCTGGAGGCGGTCAACCAGGCTGCCAGCCGAATCGCCAGTGGCTGGGAGGACCTTATCGTGGCCGGCGGCGTCGAGTCGATGTCGCGTCTGCCGATGGGCAGCGCCGGCGGTGCCTGGATTCAAGATCCGGAAGTCGCCTTCAAGCTGCAGTCGGTGCCGCAGGGGATCGGGGCTGATCTGCTGGCGATGCTCGACGGCTATAGCCGCGAGGATATCGACCGTTTCTCCCTGCAGTCCCAGCAGCGTGCTGCACAGGCTCGTGACAACGGCTATTTCGATCGTTCCGTGGTGCCGGTGCGTGATCTCAATGGCCTGGTGGTGTTGGAGCGCGACGAGTTCATCAAGCCTGCTACCACGCTGGAGGGACTGGCCCAGCTCAAGCCTTCCTTCGCTGCGATGGGGAAGGCCGGCTACGACGAGGTTGCTCTGCGCAAATACCCCAAAGTAGCGCGCATCGAGCACATCCACACTGCTGGTAACTCCTCCGGCATCGTCGACGGTGCCAGCGCCACCCTGCTCGGTAGCGAGCGGGCCGGTCGCGACCTGGGCTTGACGCCGCGTGGGCGCATCGTTGCCACGGCGGTGCTGTCCACCGAGCCGACGCTGATGCTCGCCGGCCCCGGGCCCGCAGCGAAGAAGGCGTTGGCCAAGGCTGGCTTGACTGTCGCCGACATCGATCTGTTCGAGATTAACGAGGCCTTCGCCGCGGTGGCCTTGCGTTTCATGCGTGACCTCGACATTTCGACGGAAATCACCAACGTCAATGGCGGTGCCATCGCTCTCGGGCATCCGATCGGGGCGACTGGCGCGATGCTGGTCGGGACCGTGCTCGACGAGCTGGAGCGCCGCAACCTTAAGCGCGGGTTGGTAGCCCTATGTGTCGGCGGCGGCATGGGTATAGCCACCATCATCGAACGTGTCTGAGTCGGCGCATCATCCTCACTTCGAGATCCAATCATGAACGCATTCAAGTATGAGAAGGATGCCGATGGCATCGTCACCGTGACCATGGATATGCCCGGTCCAGTCAATGCCATGAACCAGCTGTACCGTGAAGGCATGGCCGAGACTGTACGACGCTTGGAATTGGAGCCGGATTTGGCCGGTGTGATCATTGCCTCGGCGAAGAATACATTCTTCGCCGGCGGCGACCTCAACGAACTGCTCGACTTCAAGCCTGGTGACGAAGCGGATTTCCAGGCCAAGATCGAGCGGACCAAGAACGATCTGCGGCGTCTGGAGCTCTTGCCTGTCCCGGTGGTCGCCGCCATCAATGGCGCCGCCCTGGGCGGTGGCTTCGAAATCGCACTGGCCTGCAATCGCCGCATTCTCCTCAACGTGCCGACAGCGCTGGTCGGGTTGCCGGAGGTGTCCCTGGGGCTGCTGCCAGGTGCTGGAGGCATTGTTCGCCTGGTGCGTCGCCTCGGTCTGGAGAAGGCGCTGCCGTTGCTTCTCGAAGGACGAAAATTGAAGCCGCTCGATGCGCTGGAGGTGGGGCTGGTGGAGGAGCTGGTCGGAACGGCAGAGGCGCTGCTGCCGGCGGCCAAGACCTGGATCAAGACCCAGCGGGGCAATGAAGAGGCCCGGGTGCAGCCATGGGATCGCAAGGGCTTCCGTATTCCCGGCGGTAGTGCCCAACAGCCACAGGTGGCGCAAATGATTGCCGGCGCAATGGCTATGACGGCGAAGAGCACCCGGGGGCTGCTGCCGGCGCCCGAGCGTATTCTCGCAGTGGCGGTGGAAAGTACGCTGCTGGAGTTCGATGCTGCTCTTCAGGTGGAAACCCGCGGGCTGACCAGCCTGGCGGCCAGTGTGCAGGCGAAGAACATCATCAACACGCTGTTCTTCCAGATGAACGAGGTCAATGGCGGCTCTAGCCGGCCGAAAGGCTTCGAACGTTCCAAGGTTGGTAAGCTCGGCATTCTCGGAGCAGGCATGATGGGCAATGGCATCGCTCATGTCGCGGCCAAGGCCGGGATTGAGGTGGTGCTGCTCGATGTCAGTCTGGAGAGCGCTGAGCGTGGCAAGGCCAATATCGGCAAATTGCTGGAAAAGCTGGTCAGCCAAGGTCGTTTGAGCGAAGAGAAGAAGGCTGAAACACTGGCTCGAATCACCCCCACCGCCGACTACGTCGATTTGCAGGGTTCCGACTTTATCGTCGAGGCGGTATTCGAAAGCGTTGAGCTCAAGGCCAAGGTCACCCAGTTGGCCGAGGAGCAGCTTCGCGACAGCGCCGTCTTCGGTAGTAATACGTCGACCCTGCCGATTTCCTTGCTGGCCAATGCGTCGAAACGCCCAGGGAATTTCATCGGCATTCATTTCTTCTCGCCAGTGGAGAAAATGCCACTGGTTGAAATTATCTGCGGTGATCAGACCAGCGACGAAACCCTGGCCAAGACCTTCGACTTTGCTCGGCAGATCGGCAAGACCGCTATTGTGGTCAATGATTCGCTGGGCTTCTTTACCTCGCGCACCTTTGGCAGTTTCTTCGACGAAGGTTGCAAGCTGCTCCTCGAAGGCGTCGATCCGGTGCTGATCGACAACCTCGGCAAGCAGATTGGCATGCCGGTCGGGCCGCTGACCGTGCTCGATGAAGTCAGTTTGGAGCTGATGCGCAAGGTCAACGAAACCCAGAAGGAAATGGGTGTGTTCGCCACCGTCTTCGACAATAGCCACAGCGATGAGGTCGGCAACATTCTGATCAAAGAGTTCGGTCGCGCCGGTCGTCACTATGGCGGTGGTTTCTATGACTATCCCGAAGGAGGGGAAAAAACCATCTGGCCGGGACTCTATGAGCGGTTCCATAACCCCCAAGTCGATCTACCGATCGAAGACATCAAAGATCGTCTGCTATTCCGTCAGGTCATCGAGGCGGTCAAGTGCCTGGAGGAGGGCGTGCTGCGTTCGGTGGCTGATGGCAACGTCGGTTCGATCCTGGGTATCGGCGCGCCGACCTGGACTGGTGGCTTCCTGCAGTTCGTCAATGGCTATGGGGTGTCACGCTTCGTGGAGCGTACTCGTGCACTGCATGAGCGCTACGGTGAACGTTTCGCTCCGCCGACGCTGTTGCTGGAAAAGGTGTCTAGCGGAGACGAGTTGCGCTAAGCAGGATGTCGGCAGGATTCGTCGTTTCCGACGACCGCAAGTAGTCGGCCAGGACCGTAAGGTACTCGAACCGACTCCAGGCCGCTCTGGTGCGAAATTCAGGTTCCGCGGATCGCTGCATGTCTGATTTCTGAAGCGTTTTTGGAGACCGGGTACCGACTCCAGTGTCCGGTGGTTCATAGTCAGGCGCCGCCTCAGCGGCGTCACCCATGATTACAAGAAGAGAGGGAAATATGAAGCGAAGCAACTTGGCCAGCGTGCTGGCGCTTGCCGTTCTAGGTGGTGCCGTTCAGTTCGCATCTGCCGGCGCCAACCAGTTGGACGACTCCGAGTTGACAGCCTTTGGCGCGCAACGCGGTGCAAGCGCCGATGGTCGAATCCCTGCCTACACTGGCGAACCAATCGGACTGCCGGCGTGTTACGACAAGAGTGAGCCGAGAAATTTATGTGATCCGTGGAATGATAAGCCGCTCTATACGATCACCGCTCAAAACCTTGAGCAGTATGCTGGTAGCCTGACCGAGGGGCAGAAAGCGATGTTCGCCCGCTACCCCGACTTTAAGA
The DNA here is from genome assembly GCF_030268185.1 of Pseudomonas sp. NBRC 100443. Taxonomy (NCBI): domain Bacteria; kingdom Pseudomonadati; phylum Pseudomonadota; class Gammaproteobacteria; order Pseudomonadales; family Pseudomonadaceae; genus Pseudomonas; species Pseudomonas sp. NBRC 100443. The sequence goes on along the minus strand of NZ_BSQE01000011.1, from coordinate 141,302 downwards.
TGAATGTCTACCCGAGCCGCCGTACCATGCGTGCCCCGGAGTATTACTTGGCCAATTCTAAGAAGAATGTTGATTCCTGTAAGACTACTAAGGAAGGTACTGCTATCGAGGGTTGTTATGGTGGCGTTCCGTTCCCGCTACCTAAAACTGGCAACGAAGTTTTATGGAATCATCAACTCGCATACACACCTCATTTATCCGCCAATCTTCGCTCATACCTGGTTGATGGGAGCGGTCGGCGCATCATGGTCAATGCGCAAAATAACTTGACGTCTAATCCTTTCACTGATTCGACCAATACGGGGCCGAGTCAGCAATCGATCGAGTATTTCCGAGTCCGTAACGCCGTATATGAGCCTGCGCGGCGCAACGGGGAGTTGGTCATGATTCGTACGAACCTTGCGGGTGAGCAGCGTGCTTGGCAATACCTGCCCGGTCAGCGTCGAGTGAAGCTCGCTCCGGATTTATCGTATGACACGCCTTCACCGGTGGCGGGAGGAATCACGACAATGGATGAGCAGCGCCTGCTCCTAGGTAGGCAGGATCGCTATGATTTCAAGTATGTCGGCGTGCAGGAAAAACTCATCAATTATAACAATTTCGCGGTCTACGACTACAAGAGTTGTTCGGAAGACAAGCTGTTTACCAAGAGTTTCCCGAATCCTGAATGTATACGCTGGGAGCTGCACCGAGTGCGAGTAGTCGAGGCCACGTTGAAGCCAGGCTTCCGACATTTGCTGCCTAAGCGCAGCTTCTATCTGGACGAAGATGCGAGCGGCTTGGGCATTGCTGATAGCTATGACTCTGCCGGCAAGCTGATCCGTATCGACACAATGCTGAGCATCCCGGATTACGTGTTTGGATATGGTGTTATCCAGGACAATACCGTTACTTTCGATCTGGAGCGTGGTGCATATACGATACCTGCATTCACCGCATTCAAAGGCGGTGGCTATCAAGTAGTGGATATTCCTGAGTCTGTCTGGTCTCCCGAAAATATGGCTCAGGTCGGTATTCGCTAACTTGAGTGGTTTATATGGCTGCAGTCAGGTTGATTTGCAGCCATATACATCTGTCCAGAGGCTTATTTGCCTATAAAGGGGCAGGGAAGATGGTTGTTCGATTTCCTGGTATTTTGCCTAATGGTGGTAAGGTGTTTGGCAGATATTACGCTTGGCCTTTCCTCCCAATTGTGGGCTGGGGGCTGAGTGGGTTCCTGTTCAGCTGTTTTTCTTTTAGTGTCTTTGCTCGTTGGCTGTTTTCCTCTGAGTTCGCTCCCGTGCCGCTGAGTGCGGTCGATGCGATGGCTTTGCCTTCTCTGCTAATGCTGCGTGGACTAGAAGGGGGGAGTCTATTGATCGCGCTGGCAGCGCTATATGTCTATCTTTTGCGCCCCTGGCTGGAGACAGGGCGGGCACCGATCACGGGCTTGATGTTAATCGGCTCACTGATTTCTTATGTGCTCGATACCAGCATAAATTTCAGTGATTACTATATGGCTTGGAATAAGCACTCGTTCAACATGGGGACTTGGGGTGCTTTTTTTCCTGGTCATCACGGGCCGACTCGTTATGCTGAGGCTTGGTTGTGGGGCCCCCCCATGTACATGTACTTCGGTGTCGCACTGGCTAGCATTCAGCTTCTGGTATTCCGCCGGACACGACCCCAGTTGGGGTGTTATGCAGCGCTGTTACTGGCGTTTGCTTCGGCCTTTGTCTTCGATCTGCTCGCTGAAGTGGCAATTATCCGTTTCAGTGAGGCATATGCTTGGCCGTACAGTATCGGTGCCCTCAGTCTATGGCCCGGTACTCAGTTCCAATTTCCACTCTATGAGTCACTTCTGGTGGCGATTTATGCTTCCCTATACAGCTGGCTGAGCTATTCGGTCCGGCGTGACGGTATATCTTTCATCGAGCGCGGTGTGTCTGAGTTGCCGCTACGACTGCGTCCAGCGGCACGGATGTTTGCTGCTACCGGTTTTGCCGCTTTGTGCACGGGAGTGTATTTTGGTGGATTCTATACCTTCTCGCAGTTTGCTGATACCCGTGTGGTTATGCCGTCCTATCTCATGTATTCCGATGGCGGCTGGTCGATCTCCCCCCGCTGAAATGTTAGTGCTCACTTCGAAAACTGTGTGGAAGAGTTATAGCGCTTGATGATTTTATTTGGGGAATGAGCTTGATTAAGCGATAAGCTGCGGAGGCCTGGACCATCCTTGAATCTATAAATCTGTGCCGCTGGAGGCTGTTTCGTGCTTGCGCCCACTGGCATTGTCTTCGGGTTGCTCTCGGGTCGCAGATTTTCATGCGACCCGTTTAGTAGACCTTTTCTTTCCTGCATCGACTCCAGCCTTTCGTTGACCCGTCTCGTGACGCACGATTTTCCAGATGCTCATCGTTGAGTGTCCGATGGTAGTCACTAGCATTCGCAGGATTCGTCGGTTCCGACGACGGGAATTGGTACACCGGAGAGTAACGTTGAGTAGCAAATGGTGCGCAGGGCCTTCCCATGGCGACTTCGCTTGGCAAGGTTCCGTCGCGATGTCGGTATGTATGAGCGAGCAGAAAAATAAGAAGGACTCCAACATATGAAGATGGTAAGTCAATATCGGGTGGTTGGTGGAAAATGCCTGCTGGCACCCATCATGATGTTCTGCATGGCTGGGCCGGCGAGTGCTTTCAACATTGACCTGGGCAACCCAGACTATTCGCTGCGCTGGGACAATACTGTGCGTTACAACTTGGGTTTCCGTGTCCATGATTGTGATAAAAATATCTGTGGCAACAATTCTGGCGCCGGCGATGTCACGGCGTATCAGTCGGATCGAAAGTTTGCGCATGCTGGCGACATAGTCACGAACCGAGTTGATGTTCTCTCCGAGGCTGATTTTATTTATAAGCAGCGGCATGGAGCTCGTATCAGCGCCAGTGGTTGGTACGATCAGGCCTATGATGGAGACATCAAGGGTGACCGAGTATTGGACGCCTCCGGGGTTGGGGCGGGGGCCGGTCGCTCTGGTTCAGGCTATAGCAGTTATACTAACCGCTGGAACAATGGACCTTCGGGAGAAATCCTTGATGCCTTCGTATTCACTGGCTTTGACCTAGGTAGTGTGCCGGTCGATATGAAGGTTGGCCAGCACAACATCTACTGGGGGGAGGCGCTGTTCTCCATTTCCAATGGTGTTTCCTTCGGGCAAGGTCCGGTGGATATCCGCAAGTCAATCACCACGCCTGGTACCGAAGCAAAGGAACTATTTAAGCCGATCGATCAGATTTCTATGAGCGCACAGCTAAGCCAGGAGTTGACCGTGGCGGCGCAGTACTACCTTGACTGGAAGCCCATGACGCTTCCGGATGGTGGTACCTACTTCGGGGCGGCTGACGGTGTAAGCCTTGGTGGTGGTGGTAGCGTCTTCGGCATGCCATTTAAGGTGACCGACGAACCGAATAAGCAGTATGGGGACTGGGGGATTTCTGCGCGTTGGAGGCCTGAATGGCTGGATGGTACCCTAGGACTCTACTATCGTGAATATACCAATAGATTCCCGCAACTGCTTATCACTCGGGTAAATGTGGTGCCTGGTGTTGGAGTCGTGCCGGGGGGAACTGGTATTGACTACTCTTCTGATAAGCGCGAGAAGTTGCTCGGTGTTAGTCTGTCCAAAGAGGTTTGGGGTATTTCTTGGGGTGCCGATCTTACTTATCGCGAAGATGCTGTTCTGCAAGCGACACCTTTTTCCCTTTATGTTCCAAAGGGTACCGATCCTGATACCTGGGTTCCGCGCGGAAAGTTGTGGGCGGGCGTATTCAACGGAATTGCCTCCTTCAGTGCAAGCCCGTTTTACGATGCGGCGTCACTTACTGCCGAGATCAATTATTCATACCTCGATAAGGTCACTGAGAACGCGCAGAACTATAACGGCAAAGGTTATAACTGTGCCAACGATCATGATGCCACCAAAATCGCCTGCCAAACTCGTGGGGCGGTGGGTGCGTCAGTGATGTTCCGCCCGACGTGGTTCCAGGTGTCCCCTGGTATCGACTTGTCCATGCCGCTGTTTGTCGATATGGGGCTACATGGTAACTCGCCGGTGTGGTTCGGCAGTAACGAAGGACAGGGCACCTGGAGTGCAGGCCTAAGCGCTGACATCTTTGCTCGGTACACTGTCGATCTGAAATACAACGGTTTCATCGCCAGACATTCTGAGGATGATCTGGGGGCCAGCAGCCTGAGCAATGCCACGCTGGGTAAGTACTGGGACCGTGACTGGGTGTCTTTGACCTTCAAGACTTCGTTCTGATAAGTCCCTCAGTCTGCCGCCAGGCTGCTGCTGGCGGTAGGCTGCTGGGGAGCGAGTGGATCCAAGAACATTGACCTGGGGTTTGTCATGTCTGCAGTTGCCACGCTTCATAGTTTTTTTCTGTCTCGCATATTTTTGCGTGGCTTGTTTCTGGCTGCATTGTATCTAGCCACGCCACTTGCACAGGCCTTCGAGTCGCCGTTGGAGGTCCCGGCGATGAAGAGCGATCGATATAGCACCAGCCCCATGCAGGCGGTGGCTCGAGCCGGTAATCGGCTGGTGGTGGTGGGCCTACGGGGCGCGATTCTGTACTCCGACGACCAGGGACGCAATTGGACCCAGGCTGACGTCCCGGTCAGCGTCGACCTGGTTGCCGTAACTTTCGTGGGAGCGAAGAAAGGCTGGGCCGTTGGGCATGGCGGGGTGGTCCTGCATAGCGACGATGCGGGGGCATCTTGGGTAAAACAACTCGACGGCCTGCAAGCATCGAAACTGGCAATGGATTACTACAGCGCCCGGGTAGGCAGTCTCCAGGGGGCCTCCGACTACCTGGCCAAGGAGCAACGGCTGTCGAATGGCAACGAAACTCAGCCTTTCTTGGATGTGTACTTCGCCGATGAAAAACGTGGCTATGTGGTCGGGACCTTCAACCGCATCTTCATGACGCAGGATGGCGGGCGCAATTGGGAGCCACAGATGCACCTGACCAATAATGCCCAGGAATGGCATTTCTACTCGGTCTCGGGCAATGGCACTCAAGTTTACCTGTCCGGTGAACAGGGACATGTGTGGCGCTGGGATACAGTGGCCGGCCATTTCCTTTCCATCGACACACCGTACAACGGCACCCTTTTTGGGGTGCTCTCCGTAGACGGTGATGACCTCTATGCCTTTGGCATGCGCGGAAGTTTTTTCCACAGCACTGATGCCGGGCGGACGTGGGAGCGTTTGACGCTGCCGACGGGGGGGAGCCTGATGCGGATACTGCTGACCGAAGATCGTCGCCTGCTTGTGGTTTCACAAAGTGGCGAAGTTTCGCTTGGCGAGCCAGGTGCTCATGCTTTCAAGCTGCTGTCGCTGGCGGGGCCTATGCCCTATTACGGTGCTGCCTTACTCGATGGGCATCATCTCGTCCTGGTCGGGGCTTTAGGTGTGCGGATCGAGTCGCTCTAACGCTGTAGCAGGCGCGGAAAAAACAACGAGAAGAATGTGATGAATGTTGATCGCAAGCATGAAAACTCAGGGCTGATGAGCGTCATTCGGGATCCCGCTTTGTTCGACCGGTTTTCGGGGAACTTTTTCGAGCGCCTGATCTTCAACCACCGTCTGCTCATCGTGGCACTTTGCGTGCTTACGACACTGTTTTCGGCTTGGCAGCTGCGCAATCTCGCGGTGACGACCAGTTTCGACAAGATGTTGCCGCACAGTCACCCGTTCATTCGCAATTTCCTGGAGAACCGTGACCAGTTACGTGGCCTTGGAGACTCCGTGAGGTTCGTAGTCGAAAATCGCAAGGGCGATATATTCGATGCTGACTATATAAAAGAACTGGGGCAGATCAACGACGAGATCTTCCGCATCCCAGGCGTTGACAAAACGTGGGTGAAATCCATCTGGAGTCCGGTAGTACGCTGGACCGAAGTGACGGAGGAAGGGTTTGTTGGTGGGCCCGTGATGCCGGCAAACTTCGACGGCTCTCCCGAGTCGATCAAACAGTTGCGGATGAATATCGCCCGTGCCGGTGTGGTCGGGAGCTTGATTGCCAACGACTATCGCTCCAGCATGATCGAGATTCCGCTGCTGCCGACAGTGGATGGCCAGCCGCTAAGCTATCAGAGTCTTTCTTCCGACCTAGAGCGTGTTCGGGCCAAGTACGAAGGGAATAACCTCGGAATCTACATCACCGGATTCGCCAAAGTCTCGGGCGATATGATCGACGGGATCTTCAAGGTCATGTTGTTCTTCATCGTCGCAGCAGTGGTGGCGGCGTTGATCATCTTCTTCCATACACGTTGCATACGCAGTACCTGCTTGGTACTGCTCTGCTCGATCATTGCCGTGGTCTGGCAGCAGGGCCTAGTGACCGCTTTTGGTGGTGTACTGGACGCATTTACCATCCTGATTCCATTTCTGATCTTTGCCATCGGTGTGTCCCACGGCTGCCAAAAGATGAATGGCATCTCTCAGGATATTGCCCGCGGCACTCATCCCTGGGTATCCGCCCGCTATACGTTCCGCCGCCTGTTCCTGCCGGGTTTGATTGCGTTGATCGCCGATGGAGTAGGTTTCGCGGTACTGGTGCTGGTGGACATTCCAATCATCCGTGAACTGGCGCTGTCGGCTAGCCTAGGCTTCGCAATGCTGGTGTTCACCAATCTGATTCTGCTGCCTGTATTGCTGTCTTTCACTGGAATCAGTCAGGAAGCAGCGAAGCGCCACATTATCGAGCATGATGAAACGGTTCATAAACTGGGCATCGACCGGATATGGGGCCATCTGGACAACTTCACCCAGAAACGCTGGGCTATCGCTGCGATAGTCGTAGCGACCGGATTGGCCGCGATGGCTTTGGTCGAACGCACCAAACTTCAGGTTGGCGATCTGCAGGCCGGTAGTCCGGAACTACGCCCGGATTCGCGTTACAACCGCGACAATGCATTCATCATCTCCAAGTTCGCTGTATCCAGCGATGTTTTTGCGGTAATGATCAAGACACCTGCCGATCAGTGTGGCGCTTACGAGACCCTGGTTGAGGCTGATCGTCTTGCTTGGCAACTGGCGCAGGTGCCGGGAGTACAAGGTACGGCTTCACTTGCCGATACCGTACGCACCTACACTGCTGGCAGCTTCGAGGGAAGCCCGAAGTGGTTCACCATCAGCGACAACAAGGGGGTGGTGTGGCCCCAGGTTAACAACGCCTTGGTCTGGAACTCACCACTCCTCAATAGTGAATGCTCATTGATTCCGGTACTCGCCTACCTGTCCGATCACAAGGCCGACACCCTGAACAGGGTCGTTGAAGTCGCCAGCGAGTTTGCTGAGAAGCATAGCGTCAAGGATCGCGAATTCCTGCTAGCTGCCGGTAGCGCGGGTATCGAGGCGGCAACTAACATCGTAGTCAAGAGTGTACAACTGGAGATGCTGCTGGCTGTGTATGCGGCTGTGGCGCTGTTGTGCTTGGTTACCTTCCGCAGTTGGCGTGCGACGATAGTGGCGCTTTTACCGCTGGTACTCACGTCCCTGTTGGCCGAGGTATTGATGGTGATGCTGAACATTGGTCTGAAGGTCGCCACCTTGCCTGTTGTGGCGCTGGGAGTGGGGGTCGGTGTGGATTATGCGCTTTATCTACTCAGCGTGCAGTTAGAGGGGCAGCGCCTGGGATTGCCGTTACAGCAGGCGTATCGCCGGGCTATCCGGTTCACCGGAAAGATGGTCGCTCTGGTCGGTGTAACGCTTGCGGTGGGTGTGGTGACCTGGATTGGGTCGCCAATCAAATTCCAGGCTGACATGGGGCTCCTGCTGGCATTCATGTTTATCTGGAACATGCTGGCTGCCTTGGTACTGATTCCAGCCTTGTCACATTTCCTGTTGAAGGACAGCTTGTTTGCAAAAGATAGGGACAGGCGTGCTGGGCGAAAAGTGAACGTTTCGGAATTACATATTACTGTGTAAAGAGAATATTGTTTGCAGTTGTTTAGAAAGTTTCCCGGGTGTCGAGTGGCTTGGGACGTTTGCTGGGTTGGAGAGAATTACCCTTCAAGTGAAACTAATGGACAGTAGCTGCAATGTTGACTGGCACGAGTAGAGGAGGCCAGCTTTGACGTGGCTACATCTTACTGAGATAAATGCTAAAGAAATAACAAGGCGGAGGGGCTAGTTGGCCCCTCTTTTTTATCTGGGGATTGGGCGATCAGAGAGCAGTTGGCGTCGTCGGTATTTGTTATCTTTACCTTGGATAATTTTACGTGTTCTTGGCGCTCTGGATGTTGGCGGTCATTAATTATAATGATGTCTTGACACTCAAGCCGTTTCAGTCAGTAATTGGATCTGTGAATGCTGGTAGCCCATTAATAAATGCAAGAGCCTACTCAGGCGTAGGGGGTTCATATTGATCTGGCGCGTTGGATGATACGATCAACGGCAGTCGAAGGAAACGAGCGGGCTCGAATTAGATAGGTCGTCACTCGTTGAGGTCCACCGGCAAGCGGACGCATTACTATGTCTAGGCCGCGCAAGGTTCTGATGCGTGATTTTATGTAAAACCCAATACCGTATCCGGATGCAATCAGTGCCACCATGAGTTCGAAGTTTTCTACCCAGTGAACGATGTTGAGGTTTGTTGTGGTTGACTCCAGCAACGACTCGATCTGTTCATCGATGGGGGGACAGGCTCCCTTGGACCACATGATCAGTGGGTATTGAATGGCCTCTTGCAGCGGTATTTCAGCGAATCTCAATAATGGGAAGAGGGGGGGGACGGCAATCGCCAGCTCATCCTGCCAAAGAGGCTCCGATTGCAGAGAGAGATGATTTTCTTCTGCCGTCAGCGACAATCCCAGGCAATAGCGTCCCTCTTTTAGGCCTTGATACTGCTCTGCAGCAGATGTTTCAACGATATGTATTGGCGTCTGAGGCTCTTCGATACGTTGTTTCGTCAGTAAGGCCGTCAGTAAGGGCGATATCGCGCCAGTAGTGACAGCGAGGTGCAGTGGTGCGATGGCTGGCTCGGAAAGCATGGCAGACCTTTCGAAGGTGGGGGCATGGACAGGGCAAGCAGATAAATATTAGCAGAATGAGTTAAATTTACCGTGGTTTAAATTGGCTCTGTCAATGACGCTGCTGCAGATGCAGAAGCGTTCCATCCGGGCAGGCCGTCCCACAGGCACAACCACCTTCGAAGCCGACACAGCAAAGGCTTTTGGCATGGCTGTACGCGCGCTTCGCACTCAGAAAGCCCTCGCGCAGGAAACGCTAGCCAACATGGCTGGAATTGATCGTTCTCATATGGGGAAGATTGAGCGCGGCAGGCATATGCCGACACTGGCTATCATTCTTCGGGTTGCCGAAGCGCTGGGTTGCGAGGCCTCGACTCTGGTCGCGAATACAGAGCGCAACTTAGTACTGCTCCGTGATGCTGAGCAATGCAAGGACTAGAGCTTCTCGTGCAGCTCGATAAGTAAGAAACTGCAAATGAGGATGCCCTTGCAGGCTTCTGATGCGGATCTCTCTGGCTAGTGCTCGTTCAGGGGTATAGTACGATTGTGTGCAGTTAATATGAGGCGCTTTTGTGATTGCTGCATTATTCTGATTAAGTGGTTTCTATATGGAAACGTGGAGATATATATGAGTGCTCCTGAGAAGCCTGATCCGGTAAAGGATGCGAAAGTTGTTGCCGCAGAGGTTCGTAGCTGGGAGCGGTATCTTAATGAGGTGACCGGGTTTGTGGGGTTCACCCTTGCTATTGCCGCTCTAGGAACACCTGCTCCACAGTTCTGGGGGGTTGTAAGCTTGGTTTTCCTATTTGCCTTTCATTATACGCTGGCGCGAAATGAAATGAGCAGGTTGCGAGAGCTTGATCGGAAGAAGAATAAGACAGAATATGAGATTTGGCTGGCCCGACAGATACGTAAGACTATCAGCCCATTGCGCACTCCGGTATTTTGGTTGGGCTTCGGGGTTTTGCTAATTGTGGCTCTTGGTCCTGATCTGTTCGGGGGGAATGAGTGGTTGTTGAAAAATCTCTATGGGGAGGATGCTTCATACGCTCGTGGTGCGGACTTTTTGAAGAAGATTTGTTTTTATATTCTGCCCAATTAAGGAGGGGTGTCTGTTTGAATCGAATCTCCCTGGAGGCGATGCCTAGTGTGTAGTTGTTTGTTTAGATTTGGATAGTGATAGGTAAGGATTATTCGGTGGCAATTCACCGAATAGATAGTTGGAGTTCTGCAGTAGGTACCCATATAAACGTCGAGATTTACGCGGTCCTGTCACTTCGCAGATCCAAATGTTCAATCCGCCCTCCTGTTTACGGTGCAGCTGCAGCTTCTCGAAGCGCTTTTGCACCCACTGCCAGTCTGCGACCTGACCCTGCTTCGCGAGCGATGCTGTCTGTGGATGTTCCTGGGCGTAGCGCTGGAAGAGGCCGGGGCTGACCAGGAACACCGTATCGTTCACGGTATGCACCAGTGCTCGGGCGTCGTTGATGATGAGTGTGCGGCTCTGGATGCGTTGCCGCAGCCAGCTCATGAAGTGTTCGCCTGATGGTGGTTCTCGCCCGTTTCCGCTGAAACTACTGGATGGAAGGGTGGGAATTGGGGGGGATGCTGAGTTGCTCAGCAGGGAGTCGGCGGGCAACTCATCGGCGCAGGTCTCCATCTCTGGCTCGCATGGGGCTGGTTCGATAGCGGCGGTGCCCAGCAGTGCCAGCAGAGTATCGACGCTATCTGCATCGGAGGCTGCACCCGGTGCTGGTGGTGTGCCACTGACCTCCGGCGAGGTGCTGCTGGCTGCGGCCGGAGCCTCACTGGGCTCCAGGTCCACGACGACGGTGCCGGCGAACGGCGCCGGCCGATCATCTGCGTCCCAGATCAAGGCCGGAGCCAGCCGCAGCAGCGTGAACGCATGCGACCAGCCGGATTCGCTCGTGACGGTCGCCCGCCAGATCGCCTTGCCGTCCGGCGTGGGCTGCAGCATGCCGTGGTCCTGCAGCACGTTGAAGATTGCTGTGTTGTTCGAGGGGATGCCGTCGATGCCCTGAGCCAGCAGATGGGCACGCAATTTATCCGAGACGGTTTTGCTGACCAGCCAGAGCGCGTCCTGAGTCAGCCAACCATCCGAAGCCTGGGGCTGGTTGAGCTTCAGTTCCTCTTTCAGCAGGTAGCGCAGGCCATCGAGCAGCTTGCGCTGCAGTGTATGCGTCGGCGCCGACATGGCCCGGGCTGGATCGCCCCCCAGGGCCTGGGCGACGGATGCTCGGTCCGCCTGCACGACTAGTTCGCCCAGCGTACCAGCATGCTCGTACTGGCCTGCCAGCACGTACAGCAGCGCGGACCAGGGCGAGGGATAGGTGCTGAGCCAATCCAGAATTTCGCCATCGAGCACCTGCCGGTACAGCAGGCCCGTCGCCGCGCTGTGCAGTCGGTACTCGCGGTCCTGGCGATAGCGGAATCGATAGGCGTGTCTCAGCGGACCGTGCCAGGGGTGCCAGGGACTGCCATCGGCCCGTTCGACGTGCAGGTCGACGGCCACCTTGCCGATGTCATGCAGCAGGGCCGCATAGGCGACGGCGGCGGTCCACGCTTCCGCCTGTACGACCTGATCCTCGGGGGTGGTGCCAGTGGGTAGCAGGTACGACTGCCGCAGCTTGAGCGCATACGCGACGATCTCGAGGCCGTGGTCCAGCATGCCCCCCGGGTAGGCGTGATGGTGATTCTCGGAGGCCGGGAACTGCTGGACCAGTTCGGCATAGCGTTCCAGCGGCTTCAGGTACAACGAGGCGAACTGCTTGCGTGAGAGCGAGGTGCGCTGCCAGATGTGTTCCAACAGGCGTTGCCGGCGTGGGGCGGACAGCAGAGTGGTCGCCGACTCCGGTTGAATCAGCCCTTTGCCCTTGCCTTCGGTCGAGAGCGTGGTGGGCGCCAGCGAGAGGCGTTTTCGTTGGAACAGCCTGGGCATCGATGACACCTGGCGTTGCGGCGAGCGGGAGAGCCTTTTCCTTTTCCAGGTGGGCCCATTTCCCTTGGGCTCCGCTCCCTTCGGCCTTTGCGGGAGCCCTTTGATATAGAGAGATCGTAATCTGCAGCCAGCTTCAATGTGCGCTGGGCGCTTTCCCTTTTTGGTATTTACTGAGTGGCGAGCGAGAATTTCATGTGCTGCTTGGGCACCTGAAGCAGATTGACTTCGACATGCTCGCAGACCTGATATCGCTGGCACAGCACTGAAGACTGGCGCACAAATAGAAGAGCCGCGCAATGCGCGGCTCGTTGGGACAAGCGTTAGCAGATTTCGAATCCGCCGCACTCTCGAAGGAACGCTTCGAACTCACGGACGTTCTCGATCGAGAAGGGGGAATGCTTCTCGAAGCTCGGAGTATGGCCGGTACCGTTGCAGCCATTGCATGGCTGCATACCGGGACCGATGGCAGGTGGTGTAGCGCGCTTGCCTGTTGCTCCACAGATGCTGCAAGGCTCATCAGGTAGCGATTCGAGGTAGGCAGAGTAGCGCTGCGCATACTGCTCCGTTTCGCCAGATGCGAGCGCGGTGGCTAGGCGATCAGCCAGTATGAGTGCATCGCGACTGTTGAGTCCCCAGCCATCATTGGAATGGCCCAGGTTGTCGCTAGGGATGATGTCAGGAGCGAGTCGCTCGCAGTAGTCCCATAAGGGATGCCACCACCACACATTGTTGCGGAAATACTTGCCGCGTTCGGAGACAGGAGATTTTCCGAAAACGTCCATACCCATGGTCATCACTCCTGGAGCAGGAGCAGCCGTCTAGAGGACAACACCTCGGGAAGGAAGTGAGGAGGACGGATGCTCTGGGATAGAAGAACAGGGCATCCGGGCGGAAGGGCACGAATGCCCCTCCGGGGGAGAACAGCGGTTCCGGGAGCCTGCTGAGGTCAATCAGCGGGCTGCAGCGTTGCCAGGTGGCACCGGAAGAAGCTGCTATGGGGTATCGCTTGGTAGGCGATGCAGTGTCCGCAGACTGCGAACCGTTTGCAGGACCATCGAAGCACGGGCAGGAGAGGCCAAGGCCAGCCAATCCGGCATAACGTCGCCCGGATTATCCGTGGGTTGTTGGAATTTTTCAGCGATATACCGGTTATCAGGTGCGATGCACCTTGCTGAGCTTTTGGCGTTTCATATCAGTGAATGAGGTCGCAGCACTTTGTCGTTGCACCGACGCGTGGGCTTCAATTGCGAAGCAGGAGATTTTCGGAGAGCACAGACAGAGCAACCGTGAGGTAGTGACGATGAAATCTTCGGTATCGATCTCTTTGGCAGAACGGCGGGGTCAGACGTTAGGTCGAGTATGTCGCGGATACGTTCGCCAGGAGCGGAAGGTGAATGGCTGGTTGGTGGGGCAGGGGGTATCGGCCGGTGGCGCTACGGTGCTGCTCTGGGGCGTCAAGTTAGTGGTGCTCGGCGTGCTTTTGTACGGTGCATTCTGGTTGGCGATGTTGCTTTTGTTTGCTGTTACGGCCGTGTGGACCGCTCGGAATGTAGACTGGGAAGAAGAGCAGCCGCAATGGCGAAACGGAGTGTTTGGTTTCGGCTTGTATCATCCGGATGGCTCCCGCATTGATCCATATGATCCTGACGATGAGCAGTAGGGGACGTCTACTTAGTTCCCTTTACCAGTGTGCCAGCCCCCTTGCCTCCTGCCGCCTGAGCATCTTTGGTTCCGCTCATTAGATTCTGCGCTATACCTCCTGCACGCACGCCTGCCCAACCTAATGCGGTCACCCATAGGGTGGGGAGTACGAGGAACATCGTCGCCATCACGAAGCTGATCAGCAGATCGCCGAAGGCGTTGTTCAGCCCAATCATCGGATCGAAGTTCGTGTGCGGGCGATTCCATCCCCAGCCTGTTCCATAGAGCGCGTCCAGGATCGTCGAGTCGATCCAGCGAGCGAGCTGGAACCAGAAGTCGACGAAGAACAGCGCGAATTGCACCACGCTGACGGTGATCACTGTCTTGAGGTCGTAGGTACCGATCACCAGCACGAGTGGAATGCAGATCACCAGCGCCATCTTGAGTAACGCCAGAACCATCGGCAGTGCCTGGCGCATGGCATCCATAGCGGGGAAAAAGGCCACCGAGCCTACTGCCAGACCCGCATCACTGGTGGCACGCGCGGCTACGTTCGGCGCAGTCATGCTGACTTGGCCACCGTAGTCGCTGTAGACAGCTCCTTGGTTGAGCTTCTGCTGCTGGGGCGAGGCGATGGCCCGGATTACCGAGTCGTTGACCTGATCCTGGGAGAGGAAGCCTGCCCAGTTGGCGATCCTGGTCAGCAGATTGGGGTCGACCTGGCTGAGCAGCCGCGCACGTAGGCCGTCGCTATCCGACCACCACTGCTGGCAGGTGGGATAGCCAGCACCGCTGGGGACCTCGGCGAGCCCTGCGTCGCGATTGCTGTCATAGGCCCAACCCTCGCGGGGCGTACTGGAGTGGTAGGCGTCGTAGTAGCCGCCGTGGTCGAGGAAGAAGTGCGAGCCAATCCAGGTCACGTCGTACATCTGCTCCTCAGTCATCTCGGGACGATTCATGAAGAGCTTGGCGCGTGCGGGCCCGTAACAGTCGTGTGTGAAATCGCTGACCTCCTGGGCCAGCAGCGGATCGTCGATACGGGTGGCATCGATATCCATGCGGATCTGGCGCAAATCCGTGCCGCAGGGGATGGCCGCCACCGAGGCGCCGGTGATCGCGCGGGAGAGGGCATGCATGAAGAACCACCACACTGGCACCTTCGCCGACTGGTTGTTGAGCGTGCTGAAGGACTGCGACCAACCGGTTTCGGCAGGTTGAGGGGCATTCACCTGGCACTGGGTGGAGCGGGATTGATCGAACTGCAGCGTGTTGAAGTCCACGTCGATGAACGGGATTCCGGCGAACATGATGATGACGATCGCCACGAAAACGCGGTTCTCGATGCGGCTGGCCGACAGCGCGCCTTTGTTGCCCTCGTCGGCGCCCTCGGCACGGGCGCGGAGCCACTCCTGGAGGATGATCGCCAGGAATGGCAGGGCGAAAGCGCCACTGGCCGTCAGCACTGACCAGATGCCGTTATGGATGATCCAGCTCACCAGCGTCAGGTAATACTCCAGGTAGTCGGTGGTGTAGAGCGTCATCGTCAGCTCCAGGTCAGCCGTGCTGAACGAGTGACGACACTTCCAGCACGGCGAGTGCGGCGACCGCGGCAAACTCGGCACACAGCAGCTGCAGCCGGGTAGCGGGATCTGGTTCACGTGCCAGCACGCGTTTGCGCATCCACAGCCAGCCCCGAGCGGTGGTGGCATAGAGCAGTATTCGCCAGGCCAGGAAGTCGCTGCTGTGTGTCGTCAGCCATGCTTGCCAGGTCAGGGCGCTACCCGCCAGGCGAAGGCCTATCGCATTGATCACGGCAATGACTGCAAGCAGCAGGATGCCCCCGGCAAGGAGCGCGCCTTTGCGCCGTAGCCATCGAGGGCATTGCAAGGTGCGACTCACGGAGTGGCTCCGCCGTTCGAAGGTTGCTGCAGCTTGTCCAGGCGGTCGCGTGTCGGGTCGCCTTGGTAGATACCGCGAGAGCCAGCGGCGCGCGTGCTGTGCCGTTGGATGATGGTGGTCGGTGAGTTGGCTGCCAGTTCACGGCGTAGTTCCAACTCGGTTTTCAGGCTGAGGATCTCCCGGTCGAGGACATCGCTCTCGTTCGAAACCGCTTTCTGTGCCAGGTCGTTCGCGGCGACGTTCGGCTCCTTACGGCCGGTCAGCAAGGTGCGCTGCAGCAGGAGGGCCTTCTCCAGCACGCTGGCCAGCGCAACCTCGGAGGCCAGGCGCCGGGCGAGCAGGTCCTGGTCGGGTTCGTCCCTGAGCGCCTCGATGACGCCGCGGGTGATGGGCAGGGAACTGCTGCCGGCGGCCCGCAGGTTCTCGATGCTCATGGTGCGGCTGCCGGCAACCAGCTGCTGCAGCGCCTGCAGCTTCGCCTCGTACTCTTCTTGGATCAGCGGGGTGAGGCCCACTCCCGGGGTGGCGACGCTCTTGGTGCAGGCTTCGCAGGTCCGTTGTTCCTGTTCGCCCAGCACCCGTACCGCCCAGTTGGCAGCGGCGTCTGGAGAGCTCCAGGTCTGGCAGGCGAGATTGCCGTCGCATTGGCGTGTGTCGATCGAGCTGCCGTCGGTGGCATCGCGGCCGTTGACCAGGTTGTAGCCGGCGCGCGTAACGTCGCTGACGATGCGTATCGGGCGTTGTCCTGAGCCGCCGGCATTGTCGCCGCCGACCCAGGGCACGCCATCGTTACCGTGACGGGTTTCGGCCTGCTCGACGGCGGAGACGGCGTCATGGCTGGCGACCGCCTGCTTCAACGCCATGCCTTCGGCTAGCTGGTCCCATCCGAGCTGGCCGCCGGCTGTGCTGGCCATCTTGTCGGCCATGCTGCGGCAGGTCAGCTTGGAGCGATCGAAGTCGAGCCGGGCTTGCAATACTCCATTGGTGAGCAAGTTGTAGAGCCCCGGATCGGCGCGCTGGATGATCAGTGCCGGCAGCGACGCCACGGCCGAGGTGGCGTTCTGGATGACACTGCTCATGATCGTCTGGAAGCCGTTGGTCAGGCCGTTCAACTGGTTCTGGATGGTCGTGGACAGCGACATGTTTCCGCAGATCAGGTTGTTGTTCCAACCCACTCCGACACCAAGGCCATGCATGCTCGAGGCTGGTGACATCGAAACGGCCTGGCCACCGCCGATGCTGTACAGGACGTCGTCGCCGATGATTGAGCCTTGCTGCTGCGCGCTGTACTCGCTGGCTTGTGCTCCGAACAGTGGACAGGCCATCGCGAAGGCTCCCATGAGCAGCGCCAGACTGCCGAAGCGAATGGGTGAGGGGGAGGGGGAGGGCCGACGCACGCGGGCATTCCTCACTCGAAATCCGCGCTGCCGAGAAGCACTTGGCCGCGTCGCTGGCAGCAGCGGTAGGGACGCCACAACGCCCAGGCGTAGTCTCCTTGCGGCGCCTGCACATGCTGCGCTACGTTGGGGAAAACCGCGCAGGTGGGCGATAGCGACGGAGTCAGCTCCTGCCATTTGCCTGTCGCCTCATCGCTCTCGATGAGCGCGCCAGCGGGCCAGTAGCCGTCTTGAGGAGCGGCGAGCAGAGTCTGGTAGACATGGATCTGTCCGCGGCGAGTGACGATGTCGCCAGCGCGTTGAGCCACCACGGCAGCGGCTTTGTAGTCATCGGCCTGGTGAAGAAAACCGCCGCGCGGATAGACGTTGCCCCAGAGGTTCAGGGAGGAGCGCCTACCTATCTCGCGTGTGCCCGGCGTGAGGGCCTCAGGGTACGCCAGCTCTGGCACATCGTAGCGCCAGGCGAGCGTATCGAGGGTGCTCAGCAGGTAGGGCATGAAGGCGATCCCTGCACCTCGGCAGGCGTAGCCCGTGGCTGCGGCGAAGCGGCTGAGGGCATAGCCTCCGGGATGGCCGAGCACGTCCGTATTCTTGAATTTCGCCAGGTTGTTTTCGGTGTCGTGATTGGTCGTGCCGTCTCCACCGGCTTGTGCGGTGAAGTTGGGAGGGCTGAGTGGGCGTACTTCCACCCAGGGGTTCGCTCCGGTATCCGAGTAGCTGGACACCACCGCATCGGGCACGTAGTGCCTGACCTTCACCGAGGTGCGTATCGAGCAACCGCCATGGCTGCAGTACAGCCAATAACAGATGCCCACGACACGGTAGGCCAGGCAATCGGGGGACACAACCGAGGCCACGATGGTCGCCGTGTCGAGGGCAAACGATGGCGAGGCAGCCAGCAGGAAGAGGGTGGCGATGCCGGCGCGCAGGCGGCTAGGGCGCGTCATGGTTGCGTCCCTCGGTGCGCCTCGATGAGCGCAACCGCCTTGGCGACGTCCGGCTCGCCATAAACCACGTAATGTCGATCGACGACCACTGCAGGAAGGGTGGTGATGCCTAGGCTCCAGGCTTCCAGTACTCCCTGGTAGGCGGTTGCTATGCGTTGCTGAAGCTCTTCTCCGCCGCTGGCCAGGCGCTGTTGGATGAGCGCTGTGCTGCGATTGATATCACTGGGCAAGCGGGCTGCTAGTTCGGCCTCTATTCGCGTCGGCAGGTCCAGCTGGATGATGCGGGTATTGGTGAATCCCTGAACAGGATGCAGGCTGTCGGTGACGACGAGGATCTCATCGGCTCGCGCCTGCGAAGCAATCAGTATCCCGCACCGCGCTATGGAGAGCAGGAACTGCTGCGAGGAGCATGGGCGAGCGAACAGCGATGGCATGTCGAACTACCGCGGGATGGGTCATGGCGATAGTTGACTTGAGGAGGGAGAGGTCGGCGATACACAAACGGGAATCTCACTGCCCCCATTCTGAGAATGCACATGCTGTCGCTGGAAACAAAAAATTTCCGGCGTCAAGTCCTTCGTGCAAATCACGCAGGGCTTGAAACCATATATGGGACAATAGGTCAGCTCTTTTCTGGCCACTTTGGCGAGATATGGCCTCGTGGGCTAGGAGCGGCATAGGAGCATCGGGAGAGAAAGCCGCATCGCACTGTATCGCGCTGGATTGCTGAGGAACGGCCGGGCTGTCGCATCATCATAGCCCAAGCGTCTCTTGGCGATCTAGAATGAAGAACGCGCAGCCTTGAGCTGCGCGTTCAATGGAGGCCACTGGACAGCGATCGAGGCCATCATGTCGGCTTGGACGGCACACTCCGCGTTGCGGAGCCCTTCCTGAACCCCCGATCTCCGGCGATGAAGGCTTCGAGCATATGCGGGATCAGAAAATCAGGTGTAAGGTGACATTCTTGAAAGTCGATTGAGAGCTTTTTCCGTGACGGGTCGTACCTCTATCCTCGCGGCAGTGGGTGCCGCCCTACTGTTCGGTGCCAGCACACCATTTGCCAAGCAACTGACAGGCGACGTGTCGCCGGTGCTGCTGGCCGGGCTGATGTACCTGGGCAGCGGTATCGGCCTGTGGACGGCTCGTATAGTCAGAAATCGCGGTTTCGCGGCATCGGGCTTGGCCGAGAAGGAGTGGCCCTGGCTGCTGGGCGCAATCGCCAGCGGCGGCGTGCTTGGCCCCTTACTCTTGATGATGGGGCTGACCCACACCTCGGCCGCCGATGCATCGCTGCTCCTCAACCTCGAAGCGGTATTGACTGCGTTACTCGCGTGGGTGGTTTTCCGCGAAAACGCTGACCGCCGCATCGTGCTCGGCATGATGTTCATCGTGGCGGGCGGCCTGCTGCTGGCATGGTGGCAACAGAGTGGTGCCGGGCAAAGCAGCGCACTGGGCAGCTTTGCCGTGGCAGGGGCTTGCCTGTGCTGGGCGGTGGACAATAATCTGACGCGCAAGGTATCGGCATCTGATGCCATGTTCATCGCCGGCACCAAGGGGCTAGTGGCAGGTATCACCAACCTCGTGCTGGCATTGACTCTAGGCGCCGCGCTGCCTGCCTGGCCACGCATGGTCGAAGCCATGAGCGTCGGACTGGCCGGCTATGGCATCAGTTTGGTCTTGTTCGTTGTCGCGCTGCGTGGTCTCGGCTCCGCTCGCACGGGCGCGTATTTCTCGACCGCGCCTTTCATCGGCGCAGTCATTGCCATCGTCGGTTTCCACGAGCCAACTTCGCTGATGTTTTGGCTGGCGGCCATGCTGATGGGCGCTGGCGTCTGGCTGCACTTGACGGAGCGGCACGAGCATACGCATATGCACGAACCGCTTGAGCACACGCACCGCCATGCCCATGACGAACACCACCAGCATCAGCACGATTTCCCCTGGGACGGATCGGAGCCACATGCTCATCCGCATCGGCATGCGCCTGTCACCCATCGTCATGCGCATTTCCCTGACGTGCATCACCAGCACAGCCACTAGCTGCGTGGCATGACGCCATGCCGGTGCGGCTGCTGTGGCCGTAGGCTGTTGAAGCCGGGCGCGGCGGGCCACCGTCGCGCCCGGACTTTTGAACCACCGTCCGAAGGCGGGATGGCATCGCGGCTGGCGATGCGGAAGCAGCAAAGCGCCCCGGTCGAAGCCGGGGCGCTTGCTATCGGCGTCGCAGGCGTCCTCCAGTTCGGCGTCGATCTTTTCGAGACGGTTTTCCAGCGAGGCGATGCGGCGGGCCTCGCGCGTGGCCGGCTTGCTGCTGTGGCGCGGGGCGTTCTGGAACGCCTGCTGTTCAGGAGCCATATAGGAGCGGTGCGAGGGGAAACCGGGTCAGTTTTCAGAAAGCACCGGCATATGATGGATGCGCCTAAGTTATTGATAAGCCTTCTGTATCGGGCTGTGGTGCAGTCCGGCGAACTACCGGGCTGGAGTCATCGTCAAACAAAAAAGCCGTCCAGGAGAGGGGACTCCAGACGGCTTTGCCCCACAGGCATGGCCTCTGGGACAACGGCATGATAGACAGCCAATCTACGAAAGAGAAGCCTCGCTCCAGGGACGCGGTGCGGGGGCTGTCACAGGTTTCAGGCCTGACTAGGCTGTGGTGGTAAGAAGCGACAAACCACTGGGACAGGAGCGCTATGGACGGGTTAGTCCAGGCTCAGGTTCTCGGCGATCTGGGCGATTCGCTTCAGTGGCTGCGGGCTATTGATGATTGAAAACATCAAGTCGCGCTGGCTGCGAGGCAGGGCTTGTGCACAGCGCTTGGCCGTGGCTCTCACCGCCTTATCGGTACCATGGATCTTTGCGGCGAGCAGCAAGGCGATCATTGTGTCAGTCAAGGTCACAGCGGTGTCTCTTATACCATGCAGGGCATCAACGAGCCGGTAGTGTACCGCGCAATTTGTGGACGGTAGATAACGTAGGCCCGGAACTTCCGGGCAGCTTTCCGAACGTGCGCCTCAATAGACATCACGCAGGTAACGCTTCTGTTCGCTCAGCGAGCGTCCAATGGGGTTCGACAGGCTCGAATGGTGCCATGCGATCGCTGTGCAGGCGATCATCCCGGTGTTATCAGCTACCACGAAGGTAGAACCCATGCTTCCGAGGCCTCACCAAACTTCTCCCATGCGATGAAAATGTCATTGCCGTCCAGCATCGGTTACCGTCGGGGCTCCGCTTGAAGGTGTAGAAGCAGATCAGCAGTGATGTCCATAGCCAGGCCGAGCAGAGCCTGCTTGCCGGTATTGGTGGCCTCGGATTCGCCCATGCCCGAGGGGGTGACGGCGTATATGTGGGGACGGGCCAAGGCAGAGTTTTCAGTGAGGAGAGATGGCACTCGTCTGGGCTAGTGAAGGGTGCATCCTGGGGCGCGCTTACCATTCTGCGCACTGTTTTGGCTCGCCTGTCGTACCGGGGCGCGCCAGGTGCGGAGGGCAGTTGGAAGAACGTGACCGGCTGTCCGGTCTATGTATTCTGGGGGAGGAAGGACTCGGAGGAGGGGGCCCAGAAGTCTGGCATGGAGTCTGCTAAAGACTCCGCTAGAGCAGCCTCGTGTCCACCGGCGAGGTAGACCACCCGGACGATCAATGCAGATCGACGATCCGGGGTACCAGGTGCATCGGGCAGCGTGGCCCGACGGCCCTCCCAGAATGAACAGGCAAAGGCGCCTGGAGTCGCGAGACTCCAGGCGCCTTTTTTTGTTTTCCGCTGCAAAACCGTTGAGCTTACCGGGGGCTTCCATGAACTCCAACGCCGTGACTTTCAAGGTCGCGCAAGTCCTGATCGTGATCGGTGATGACATGGTCGGCCACCACTGTGTCGAGCAATTGGGCGAGCGCGGAGGGTCGGATCGCTACCACATTCATGTGCTCAGCGAAGAGCCGCTATGTGCTTACGACCGGATGGTCGGTGCGCTTGCAGGATGACACGGTGGAAATCGGCCTGATGGCCTGAGTGAAGCTGCACGAGCGGGTCGGTTGCCTGGGCCGCACTCGCGAACAAATAACGGGCGACAGGGGCTTGCAGTTGGCCCTGGCGAGTTGACTGCCGCTGGCGCCGGCGAGGGGAGCATGTATCCGCCGGCATCGATTGGATTCTTTGGGGAAGAACAATGAACAAGGCATATCTGGGTCTGCCGCTCGCATTGGGCATCCTGGCTCAACAGGCCAGCGCCGGCGGGTTCATCGAAGACAGCAAGGCCAGCCTCGGCCTGCGCAACTTCTACATCAACACCGACAACCGCAACGGCCCCGCCTCGCCCAGCAAGCAGGAAGAATGGGGTCAGGGCTTCATGCTCAACTACGCCTCCGGCTTCACCGAAGGCACCATCGGCTTCGGCGTCGACGCCCTGGGCCTGCTCGGCCTGCGCCTGGACGGCGGCGGCCGGTCCGGCAAGAGCGGCATCGACCGCCAGCCCGGCACCATCTTCCCGCTGGAGAGCGACGGCAGCGCGGTGGACGAATTCAGCAGCCTGGGCCTGATCGCCAAGGCCAAGGTGTCGAAGACCGAGTTCCGCTACGGCACCCTGCAGCCCAAGCTGCCGGTGGTGGTCTACAACGACGCGCGCCTGCTGCCGATGACCTACGAGGGCGGCCAGGTCACCTCCAACGAGTTCAAGGACCTGACCCTGATCGGCGGCCAGCTGACCCACACCAAGGGCCGCAACTCCACCGACTGGCGCAGCATGTCCATCGCCGGCGCCAACGGCAGCAGCGCCAGCTCCCGCGACAGCAACAAGTTCTACTTCGCCGGCGGCGACTACAAGGCCACCAAGGACCTGACGCTGCAGTACTACTACGGCCAGCTGACCGACTTCTACCAGCAGCACTTCCTCGGCCTGACGCACAACTGGGCGGTCGGCCCGGGCACCCTGAAGACCGACCTGCGGGTGTTCATCAGCGATTCCGACGGCAAGAACGGCAGCACCTCCGGGCGAGCCGACGGCTACGTCAGCAGCGGCTACTACGGCAGCGGCGTGACCAAGGGCGAGGTGGACAACAACGTCTACAGCGGCCTGCTCACCTACAGCCTCGCCGGCCACAGCATCGGCGCCGGCTACCAGGTGCTCACCGGCGACAGCGACTTCCCCTACCTGAACCGCGGCGACGGCGAAGGCACCAGCACCTACCTGCACACCGACGCCCAGCTGCTGAAGTTCAACCACGCCGGCGAGCGCACCTGGATCGGCCGCTACGCCTACGACTTCGCCAAGCTCGGCGTGCCCGGCCTGACCTTCAGCGTGCTCTACCTCAACGCCGACGACATCCGGACCGGCCGCGGCGACCAAGGCGAGTGGGAACGCGACATCGCCGTGGGCTACGTGGTCCCGGAAGGCACCTTCAAGGGCCTGGGCCTGGCCTGGAAGAACGCCACCATGCGCAGCGGCCTGCCGGTCAGCGGCTCGGGCACGGCGACGCAGCGGGATCAGGATGAGAACCGGTTGATCGTCAGTTACACGTTGCCGCTGCTCTAAGGTCGGCTCGTATCGGAAAACCTGCTGGGGTCGGAAAACCGACCCTGACATGATCGGGAGAACTACCGTGTTCAAAGACACCATCGCGAAACTATCTGACAGCGCTGTCGGCAAGGCGACCTTTCTCGAGCGTAACCCGTTGGGCTATCTCATCGCCTCGGTCATGGCTGGAGCCTATATCGGCCTGGGTATCCTGCTGATCTTCAGCCTGGGATCCTTGCTCGATCCGACGGTGCGCCCGCTGGCCATGGGCGCCGCCTTCGGCCTGGCATTGATCCTGGTGGTGTTCGCCGGCGCCGAGCTGTACACCAGCCTGACCATGACCATGATGCTCGGCCGCCTGACCGGTGCCGTCAGCAACCGCCAGATGGCCCGTGTGTGGGCACTGAGCTGGGTCGGTAACCTGCTCGGCGCCCTGGCGCTGTCGGCTATCTTCGTCGAGGGTGGTGGAGGCGTGATCACCCATGCAGCGAGCGAGTTCATCTACAAGGCAGCAGAGACCAAGATGCACGCCGGCGCAGCGGAACTGGTGGCCCGCGCAATGCTGTGCAACTGGCTAGTGTGCCTGGCGATCTGGATGGCCAGCCGCATCGCCAGCGAAACCGCGCGGATGATCGCCATCGCCTGGTGCCTGTTCGCTTTCATCGCCTCCGGCTACGAGCACTCCATCGCTAACATGACGGTCTTCGGTGTGGCCCTGCTGTCTCCGCATCCGGAAGGGCTGAACTGGGTGGGCGCGGCCTGGAACTTGGGCTGGGTGACGCTGGGCAACACCCTGGCCGGAGCACTTTTCATGGGGGTCCTGCCCTGGTTGGCCAGCCGTGATTGGGGTCTGCCCGAGGCTGCAGCGCTCTCGGCCCTGCGGGAGGAGCAGTAGATCTCAACTACTCTGCCGCCGCTGTGAAGGATTGGATTCGATCAGCCTGCGACGATACGAGCTTCGGAGGTGGCCGGCGTTGCCTGCCACTCCATCTCTCAACGTACGAAACTGCCTACTGCTCCAAAGGTGAATGAACAGCCTTGATCGACATCCTCCCAGAGGAGCCCACCTACATCGCACGCTATCTGGAACAGTCTACATTTGCCGTTTGTTCATTTTGAGTGCAAAATTAGTGCATGATCAGGTGCGCTAGGTAAACGACCATGAACACCGTGCTACAAGAGCCCTTTGTCGAGCGGTTCCGCGAGCCCAACACGCCCTACCTGTCTCCGTCCAAGGTGGGTGACTTCTTTGGATTTCGGGTCCAGGAGTTGGCCGAGCGTGCGCACGTGCATCGCAATACTCCGACAGCTCGGCCCCAGGCGCCGCAGTTGCAGAAGTACCTGCAGGACATGGTGCGAGTGCTGGCGGTGGCCACCGAGATGACCGGTGACGTCCATCGGGCGGTCTTTCTGCTGCGCAATGAACCGCTGCGTGCGTTTGGCTACAAGACCGCGGATACCCTGATCCAGGAAGGTCGCGCCGATGCGGTCATCGCCTACCTGGAATCCTTCGCCGGCGGTGCGGCCGGATGATCTCGAAGATGCTCGGCGCCAACGGTGACGAGGCCTTTTACCGAGTCATCGTGCCGGCTTATGCCGGCACGCCCTTGTCCGGGATGGGGGCGGCGCGCCAGGGAGGGCGGTTCAACCGTCCGGACCAGGAGGCGTTGTACCTGGCACTGGATGAGTCGACGGCGTTGGCCGAATACAAGCAGGACAACCCGTGGCTACGTCCCGGCACGATCTGCACGTTCTTCGTCAACGGCCTGCGCGTCGCTGACATGAGCGCCGGTTTCGATCCGGATCACTGGCCTCCGCTCTGGGCCGACTACACGGTGGACTGGCGAGCGGAGTGGTTCGACAAGTCGGTCGAGCCGCCCACTTGGTACATGGCTGACGACGTGGTCGCTGCTGGGCTGGACGGCATTCTGTTCCCTTCGCAGGCAAGGCCGGGTGGAACCAACCTGGTGATCTACCGCAGCTCGTCCCGGCCTGCGGCGCAACTGCGTGTCTATGATCCGGACGGAGCCCTGCAGCGCTTGACTCCTCAGTGAGGCAATACGTGCTTAGTGCCCGAGTCCCGCCATACCGGCACAAGATGTAATGCCCCTGTCCCGGTCGATGGCTTCTGCAATACGGAGTGCAGCATCCAGCTCGCTGATGCCGTATTGCTGCATGAGCTGGTAGCGCTCGGCTTTTTCCTCCGGCTCGGTCTGTGCCAGGGCGAGGTAGAGGCTGGGTGGGACGGCTCGAAACAGCAGTTCCATGCTGCGCGACAGAATCACGCCCTCCGAGAACTTGCCGGACTCTTTGCGTGCGGAGAGCATCAACGTCTTCTGGGCTGGCGTGAGTTCGCGGAACTTCGCAATTTTCTCTACTTCGTCCGGTGGCATGCTGAGGCAGAGCCACCATTCCATCATGTTCAGCATCGGCTCGGCGGCCTTGGGCAGGTCATCCAGGTTCTGTGTGGCTAGCCAGAACCATGCACCCAATTTCCTCCACATTTTGGTCACTTTCACCACGTAGGGCGCGAGCAGCGGATTCTTGGTGATGATGTGCCCTTCGTCGGTGACGTTGATCATCGGATGGCCGAGGAACTGGTCGCGCTCGGCGATGTTGTTCACCGTGCTGATCAGCGAGATGTAAGCGATCGAAAGCTGGGCGTTGTAGCCCTCGCGGGCATAGGTGGCCAGATCCACGATAGTGATGTCGGCCTCCGGCCACGGCGAGCCTGGGCGGTCGAACATGTCACCGTCCGCTCCTTGGCAGAACATGTCCATTGCGTCTGCCATTTCCAATAGCCGTGCGCGCCGAATCTCCGGCAGCGTGCTGTCGTGGCTGCGCTCGCGTAGCGCGTCCCGGACGTCGCGCGTGAGCGTCGTGCGTTGCTCGGCGACGCAGCATTGCGCCGCATCGAGAATGCACTGGCGGATCAGGCTGCGGTCGGCGCGCGTCATGCGCGCTTCCTCGCGCTCTTCACCGCCGGTGATCATCAGTCGCGCAGTGATCTCCAACTCGCCGAGCACGTCGCGCTGCTCATCGCCCTCGTCGGTCGAGCTGTTGTCGTCATCAAACGCGTCGGCATCGAGCGTCTGAACCTGGCTTGGCGTATCAACTAGGCGCCAGGCATCGGCGAATGGTGCGAGGCTCACACCTGCGCCAGGCGCGAGCTTCACTCGATGTACCGTCAGTCCCAGTCGGGCGGCGAAATCGCCGAACAGGCCGAACGAGTTGCCTGCTTCGACGATGAATAGCCGCGGGCGGTAGACCGCCATGACCTGGTTGAGCAGGTTGTTGAGGGTGGCGCTCTTGCCTGAGCCTGTTGGGCCAACCAGGAACAGATGGGCGTTCATTTGCCGGTCGGCCCTGTTCAGCGGATCAAAGGTCAGCGTGCTGCCACCACGGTTGAACAGGGTGATGCCTGGATGTCCTGTACCCTGGCTGCGCCCCCATAAAGGGGCCAAGTTGGCCGCGTGTTGGGCAAACATCAGCTGGGTGTACCACTGCCGCTTGTCCTTGCCCGGATCGTAGACGCAAGGGAGCCAGCGTAGATACGTGTTGAGCGGGGCTACCTCATCTTCTTCCCGCACAGGCTGCAGGCCAGCACCGAGCAGCACATTGCCGAGCTGTAGTCCACGGGCCTCCAACTCGGCCTGATCACGCCCACGTAGGTAGAAGGTGAGGGCGCCTCGAAAGAGCTTGTGCGCGCTGCCGATCAGTCCACGAGCCTGCTGCACGTCGCGCCGGGTCTGCTCGGACGCCAGGGTGTCACCGACCGCCTTGCGGGCCAGGTGGTTGAGGTGCGCCTCGAGGACATCCTGCGGAGTGATGACCAGCGTCAGGCACAAGATCGTGTCCTCCGGCATCTGGTCCATCAGCGCATTGATGGCATCGCCCTTGTGCGTCTCGCCGGTGAGGTGTCCGGTGGACGGTGCCATACGGAGGCGGTCGATGGTTATGGCGCGGTGTGGCCATCCATCGAAGTGCCAGGTGCCTTGGGATACATCGGATCGTGGCTGGCCGAAGAACAAGCGCTGAGCGAAATCGGTGCCGCTGGCCAACTCGATCTCGCCGGCTTCCTGCTCCTGCGGGTAGCGGGTCAGTGCGTAGAAGCGTTCCTGATCGGCGGGTGCGGTGCCGAGCAAGATCGGGTACGGGTTGAACCAGCGCAGCAGCCAGGCATGGATGTCCGGAGCGTCGATTCGCTGGCAGCGCACACCAGCATTGGCCAGGCCTCCGGTAAGGCGATCGCAGATCAGGTTGAGGGCCTGTTCGGGTGTTTGTCCTCGGCGAGCGGCGGCTTGGCCAACGTGACGATAGACGACCAGGCGGGTACGGCGGATCTGGCCACGCCAGGGCAGGCGGGTAATGGTCTTGTCTTCGAACAGCCCGCCGGGCTTGGCGATAGCGCCCAGATGGTGGCGGAAGAACCGTAGGTAGAACTCGGTAAATGCCGAGCCTTGGGCTCGGGGCTGGATGTAGTCGCGCAGCGTGCCAAGGTAGGGCTCCCAGTCTGCCTCGTCCTGGGCGTAGAGCTGGACTACCCACGGGTTGTCATCCAGTTCGTCGAACGCGTCCTGTAGCACGTTCTCCAGCGTGTCGCGCACCTGCAACAGCCAACTCGGCTCACGGCCTTCGGTGCCGATCGGCTGCAGCTCGAAGAACGCCGCCACGGAGTGCCCGTCGTCCAGCAGCATGCAGCGAGACTCTGGCAGATACTCCACCCAGGGCAGCAGATCGGCGAATGACGGTGCGGAGTCGTAGAGCGCCTGCTCGTCGCCCAGGGTGGCGGGCCTATGCTGCCGAAGTGCTGTACCGGGCTCGGGAATGCCCTTTGCCTGTAACGCAGCGACATGGCGTGCCCAGGTATCGGTTGCCTCAGTACCCTCTGTCTGACGGCAAGGCCGCTTGCGCAGTGGCCAGGGCATCAGTAGTCCTCGGTCCGCTCACCGGGCATGGCGTACTGCACTCGCTGGTACAGAGGGAACACGGAGGTGTAGCCAGGCACCGGGATGGGATCGCTGCCGGCAAGATGCGGGTACACGTACATCACCAGGTCGGGATTGGGCAGGCGGTGGAATTGTCGATAGATTTCATTGGCCGCGGTGCGGGTATAGCGGGCCTGTTCCGCCATTGCCGCCTGCCGGTCGGGCGCCTGCAGAGGGCGGCGCAGCGACTGGCGCGCATCGAGCAACTGCCGGGCTGCCTGGCCGCCGACGGCGCTGCCGCCTGTACCGGCATTCCAGACATCGAGCATGGTGGCGTCGTCGTGTGGCAGCAGTTCTTCCTTGCTGGTCGTACAGCCTGCAAGGATGAGCGTGATGGCCAGCAGCGCCGGTCTGTCAATCCAGGTCCTGCGCATGGGGCGTTCCTCCAAGGCGATGGTCGACCCGTCGGCCGGCCGGTGCGTAGTCGATAGTCAGGGGCTCCTCGAGGTGTACGGCGACCTTGGCGCCGGGCTTGACGTACACGGCGGCGAAGGCCTGTCCATACAATTTGTTGACCCACTGCGACATGTCCTGCACGCCGCCCGCGAGGATGCGGCCCATGGCCTCGTTGGCACCGATGCCGACGGTGCCGATGGCGCCGTTGCTATTCACGTAGGAGAGCTGCCCGCTGCTGGTGTCGAGCAGGGAGGCGACGCCGGCTCCCGCAGCAGTGATCAGGGCTTGGCTGCTGAGGTACTGCTGGGCGTTGCTGCGCCGCTCGCCGCTGACGCAGGGAATGCCGTAGGGATCGCTGATCCAGCCCAATCCGTTCTGTGTGGAGCTGTTGTTCCCGGCGCGTTGCGAGGTGGTATTGCGCCCGTGGTCTTCCGGAAGGGTGCGGATGGTGCCGTCCTGGAACACGAAGGTGACCGAGCGCACCTGGCCGCGGACGCAGGAGAGCGTCCAATCGCCGGAGGCGGTGCCGCTGATCACGGCGCCGGCGACGTCGGGAAGATCGATGCCGTTGGCGGTGAGGTTGTCCGGACCGATCAAGATTTTGAAGGGGTAGGGGTCGTTGACCGTGCCGTCCACCGGGACTCGGCCGATCAGCGCCGTCATGGCGATCGAACCGATCAGCGTGGCATTGGTGGGAAGGGTGTAGACCGCCTGCGTTGCCGGTACGCCAGCGGCCTGACGCCCCGCGTCGAGCGCGGTGCCGGCTGCCGTCTCGAGTGTCTTCTGCGCCGGGCCGAAACTGGTGGGGAAGGCGGAGCCCAGGGCGTTCTTTCCGGTGCGATGCTTGTCGTCACGGGTGTCATCTGGCTCTACCCAGCGCAGGGCCTCCTCGCCATCCTCGGGCTCCAATCCCAGCCCGACCGGTAGGTCCGCGGGCTTGCCTTTGCCACCGCCGATGCCGTCGAGGCGTTGTTGTAGCTCCTGCAGCAGGCCCTGAGTTCGCTGGCGTTCGTTCGCAACCTGGTCCCGGTCCTCGCGCAGTTGGTTGCGTCCGCTTTCGAGGGCGCTCTGGATGCGCCGATCGATGCTGCTCTCCCGTTGGCGCAGGCGCGTATTCTCTTCGTGTTGAGTCTTGTTGTCGGCCAGCGCGGTCTGCAGTTCGGTGCGCAGTTGGCGAACCTGCGCAACCAGGGTGGCCACCGTGTCGCGCGGCGTGTCGCCCTCGATGCCGAGTGCCTTGGCTTCCTCTGGTGTGAGGCGGCTGCTGGCGTCCGATGGGGGTGGTGCAGCACCGCGGCCTGAGAAGAGTTTGACGCCGACGAATACCAGCAGCAGGAGCATCGGGATCATCAGCCACTTGAGCAGGCCATTACTGCGCATCGTGGCCTCCGTCTTGCGTCGCCGGTTGGTTGAGCGAGGCATCGATGGGCGAGAGACTCGGCAGCAACGCTCGCTCCAGGCCGTGTCCGCGGGTCACGAGGTAGACGACGGTGGTGTCCTCGGGCGTGCCAACGGGTCCCAGGGTGGGGTGCTGGAAAGTTGCTGCCAGAAAATCCCCCTGGAGCGATCGCGGGTCCAGGTCGAACCAACGTAGGCTGGTATTGCGCAGCCGCACGGCGGTGATCCAGAGATTGTCCAGGCGCCAGGCGGCTAACACCTGGGCTTGCACCGGCAAGGTTGGCAGAAGGGTACCCAGTGGCATCCCCGCTGGCAGGTTGGCGCGAGTAATGCCGGGCACGGGCTCGACGGTGCGCAGCGGCGCATAGAGGTTCTGCGCGGCATAGCGGGTCAGCACCACTGGGAGTGGTGTTTCGTGCTTGGGTAGAGGCGTTGTTGAGTCACCGGTTTTGGTAGGCTCCTTGGCCGCCGCGGCGACGCCGTACCGGGGGTTGGAGGTTGGCTCTTCGACGATGCGCACCGGTTCCAGTGGCTGCTGCTTGTCCTGTGCGGGCTCAGCCGCAATGTCGAGCAGGATGACTGCACCGGTATCGGCGTCCTGGAGTTGCAGGCGTATGGGCTTGATCGGTTCGTTTGCCAACAGGTAGACGGCGCCGGCAGCGCTTTGTACGCGCAGGCGGTTGCCCAGCGAGGCGGGGACACCGACGCGGACGTTACGGTCGATGAAGACGATGCGCTCCTGGCCGACTACCAGTGGGACGGCCAGGGGCAGGCGTTCCCAGCGCAGAATCTCGGTGGCATTGGCGGAGTTGAAGGTGGCCAGCGCGAGCACGGCGATAGTTAGCGGGATACGACTCATGGGACGTCTTCCGGTGGCGGGGGAGCGGTATGTGCGGAGTCGATCGGAGCGGCGATACGCTGTGGTGCTCCTTCGTAGCAGTCGATGACCAAGCCGAACGGATTGCGTTGTGGATCCACGTCGAGCCGCAGGACCTTCAGCGGGTAGCGCACCAGGGCGCGCTTGACCTGTTCCGAGGCGTAGTACTCGTCAGCGGTGACATCCAGGGTGACGACCCACGCCTGGTTGGAAATCGTGCGCACGCGCAGGGTCGGGTTGTCGCTATAGCCGCGACCGGGAATCTCGTAGATGCCTCGCACACGGCGGCGCAGTTCGCCGGCGTTGCGGCGATACTCGTAGTCCTGTTGCAGGAAGGCTTTGCAGGCAGGGGTGAAGTAGCTCGACAGGGCGTACAGGTTGCGGGGGTAGTCGTCATCGCCGTTGGTAGGCCAGCGCTGCAGCTGTTGCCAGACATAGAAGGCGAAGGCGTACACGCTTTCCGGTGGTACTTCCCACCAGGGGCGGGTACTGCCCGAGCGCAGGTCCGGTGGTACATGAACCGTCAGGTTGCGTGGCGCACTCCACCAGCCGATGCCCATGACCAGGGCCAGCGCGGTGAGTGCGCCAGCGCCGGTACGCAGGGTGCGAATGTGTGCCTGCAGATGCAGGATCTCGTTCTTGAATCGGCTCATGGCGCGCGGCTCCTGCGCGTCGTCCAATGGCCGGAGCGGGTCACCAGTGTGTGTCCGCCGACGAAGGCTGCAGCATGGGGCAGGTGCGTCGCGGTCCACCATTGCAACTGCCGATACAGCCAGGTCTCAGGACGGCCGCGTTTGATGCGACGGAGCGCGCCACCACCGGCGAAGATCCCACCCGTGATGGCCAGCAGCATCGCAGAGGGCACCACTGCGAGGGTCGAGCAGGCGATAGCCAGTGGAATCCCGCAGAGCAGGCCGATTGCGCCTGAGGAGCCAGCGCACACCCACAGTTCGTTAGCGGTGAGACCGCGTACCACGACCGGGTGGCGGTTGAGCCGATGGGGCAGGAAGGCCACTGTGCCGTCCGCGCGGATATCGTCGCTCATGGTGGGAGGGTCACAGCACGCCGGTGGCTTCGGTCAGCAACCAGATGCCGACCACCAGCAGCATCGCGCCGACCGCCACCGTCAGTCCGAACTGACCCCAGGTGGCGCGGCCGGTGTGGATCTCCGCGTAGCGGGCGTAGGCGTGGTAGCACACACCCACGAACATCGAGGCGACCACCAGCAGCGCGATGAGCATCACGATGTCATAGCCGTAGTTGCGCAGCGTCTCGAGGATGCCGGAGCCGGCGCCCCGAGATGGGTTTTCCAGAGTAGGCAGGTCGGCCTGGGAGAAGGATGACAAGGCGGCAACTACGGACAGCCCTGACCAGCGACCAACACGGCTGAGACGCACACGAAGAAAGGGCCTCATGGCGACGACCTCTACGACAGCAGGAAGAAGGTCAGCACCAGATACAGGGCGATGATGCGCACCATGACGCCTGTAAGCTGACGTTGGGACAATTGGGCTTCGGCCCAGCCGCTGTAGGCGCCGCGGAGCGCCCAGGCGCTCCACAGCAGCAGCGTGGCGAAGACGGTGCACAGGAGTACTGTTGAGACACCTGACGGCGTGAGGCCGCTGTTGGCCTGGAATGCGCTGGCTTGGGCGGCGTTCATGGAGTGCCCCCTGTGTCCGCGGGTACAACGGTGGCCTGGCGGTAATCACCGAAGAGCTGGCTGGCATCGCGCGGCTGAGCGCGGGAGGGGGACAGATAACCGTGAATGCCGACGCGGATGCGCTCCAGATCGGCGTTCAGGCGGGCATAGTCGAAGTAGTAGCGAGCCCGCTCGTTGAGCGACTGCTCAGCCTGTGGTGCGACGAGTCGTTCAATGCTGTCGAGTTGGCGCAAAGCGGCAGTGAGGCGCTCTTGCTCTGGCATGGCATCGACCGCGCCGGCTTGCGCAGAAATTCCCAGACTGCTGAGGCTGAGCAGGAGTACCAGTAGCCTGTCGAAAGAACTCTGTTTGCTGACTGGAACGTAGGATTGCATCGACATTGGCCTATCCACGGTGGTGGAGGAATGGCGTGATGCTCTCCAGATGCGTGTCGTGTCGCCTCATTCAATCGGTATTGGTATCTGACCGGATTACGGAAACACTCTGTCTACGCGGGGCTAGTGTCGGTATGCCGTTGCGGCGACGTTCACAAGTATTTCTTGAAGCTACTGGCGGTGATGTTCGCCACCACAGCGAGTAGTATCGCGCATGGCAGTAGGATCAGCAGTGGGTGAACACTGATGGGGAGGGTGAGGTAAAGGATCCAGGGCATCACCGCAATGGGCATAAGTGCAGCCTTTGCACGGTGGTAGACGAAGCCAGACTCATGACCAGCGCCGAACTTGCGGATGTCGCGCCGTACCAACCCATCCACGAAACCGACGAAGGCTGCCATGACGAACAGCGGTAGCGTCAGGATCAGCACCAGTAATCGCACCAGGAAGGTGAGCACGGTGAATGCCGCGGCGATTAGATAGCCTTCCGTCCAGCGATAGACCTGACCCAGATAATAGCGGATGTCCCATGTGTTGCTCAGGCTTGGAGCGCGAGCGTGTGCCGAGGCGTGTTCTATCCATTCGAGCAGACCGGTTTTCACGAAGATCCACTCGTAGGCGCCATTGATGACCTGCTGTGCCGTGTGGCCTGGTTCCTGGACGAGCAGGCTGCGGGTGAACTGGCTGGACAACTGCGCCAACTCATAGTCCAGCATGCCCTGGGCGTGGTGCCAGCCTTGGTCAGGCCAGAAGCAGTACATACCCACGCATTCGATGACGATGGACAGCAGCAGCGACCCCATCAGTACGCCGAGCATGCGTAGCGGCAGGGTGATGGTATTGACGACCAGGCTCTGCTGTCTGACCTGTTGGCGTTGCGCGGTAGCGGCCGGGTCCCTCATGGCCGGGCCTCGTCGTTGCCCTTGCCGGCACTGGCTGAGGGAGAAACGCCTTCGAGCAGGTCATCAGGCAGTTGGCCCTCTTGAAGGCCTGGCAGCTCCTGGCCATTCCACCATTCGCCCGCTTCGGCATAGTGCTGTCGCATGTAGCCTGCGAGTTCCTGTAGGTCCGCCGGAATGGTCTCGTCCGGATCGGGGGCCGGTAGCGGCATGCGAATCTTCCACAACTGACCGCCTTGCAGAAGGGCGAACGCTTGGCCCTTCGGCAAGCTGACCAGATGCGCCGGCTCGATCAGGGGCACGCTCGAAGTGGTGACACGGTCCTGGGCGGTGGAAGTGAAGGCTGTCGAACCATGGATGTCGGAGCTGTCGGTAGCTCCGCTGACCAGGGTAGTGGTATGCACCTCGACCTTGGGCAACTGCTTGGTCAGCAATTCAGCGGTGGCGGTTTCCCTTACCCGCAGCATGATCAGGTTGTTGAAATTGCCGATCGTTTGGCCTGCTTTGGCACGGTTGCCAATGCGCGCCTCGATGTCCGAGAGTGTCTGGGTGTAGGCCGTGACTCGCAACCCGGCGCCGCCCCCCTTGTTGATCAGCGGAATGAACTCATCACCCATCAGTTCGTTGAACTCATCCGCGTGGACGTTGATCGGCAACGTACTGCTGCTACCTCCGCCTGGTAAGCCATCGTCGATGCCGAATTTGTAGATGTGCCCAGCTACCGACACCAGGTCGGCGAACATCGAGTTGCCGACGGCTGCGGCAACCTCCGCGTCAGAGAGCGCATCGAGGCCGACATAGACCACCGCGCGTTGGCGTACGATCTGCATCCAGTCGAAGATCGGCCTTGGGTCCGCGAGGTCGGCATAGTCTGGCGCAAGCAGTTGGGCGATCTTGCCGGTGGTCAGCTTCTCGAGGAGTGGTAGGAGGCTTGCAACAATCTTGTCGAAGTAGGTGCGGTCGTACCTGACTGCGCTACGCAGGCCGTCGAGCACGGAGTCATATACCCGGACCTGCGACAGGTACTGTTCCAGGGCGACCACGCGCTTCTCCCGGCCGATCATGTTGCGCGGGGTGTTCTTGTCGTTCAGCCGGCCCTCGATCTGGACGATGATCTCCCAGGCCTTGGGCTCGGTGCGGGCGAAATAGTGGGCAGCGTACTCGATGAACAGGGCATCGATGTTGACCACGTGCCGCTGGATCAGCAGGTAGTCGGGTCGTTGGCCCAACTCGACCAGCGCGCGGGCGATGATGTTGACAAAGCGCCAGGCAAACTCCCGGAATGCGGCCGAGTTGCCTTCACCCGAAAGCTGCCCGGCGATGCGGGTGGCCACTTCCGAAATGCGGCCAAAACGCCCCACGGCGTTATAGCGCGCCGAGAGGTTCGGCCTGCCGAGGTGGAACATGTAGAACTCACCTTCGCGGCCAGCGCGCTTGGCTTCCACGTACATCCGTTTGAGTAAGTCCCCATCGCCTTTGGGATCGAAGACGATCACCGGCTCGAACTCGCCGTCGGTATTGCGCCGGCGGATGTCCTGGGTGATGAGCAATTCGGCGAGTCTGGTCTTGCCGACGCGCGTCGAGCCCAACACCAGGGTCTGCCCGACACGTTCGGCCAGCGGCAGGCTGACGTCGGATTCGTGAGGTTCGATGCCGTGTAGCCGTGGCAGGCCGCCGACTGGAGGCAGCGGTCGCACGGGGTTGAAGGGGCTGTCCCAGCCCGTGAGCCTGGCTAGACAGGACACTGGGAAGGGCGCGAACTCCAGGCGCTCCTCCAGGTGACGGGCCAGGTTGTACGTCGCGGAGGGTTCGACGTAGCGGCGAAACTCCGGTCGGTAGGTTTGCATCAGCCGGTGGGTGTGGCGTTGCTCCCAGCGAAAGCCCCTACCGATGAACAGACGTTGCTGACTGACCGGCACTTCGCGGCTGGTCATGACGTAGCGTGGTAGGCGACGGAGATTGCGGCGATAA
Source organism: Pseudomonas sp. NBRC 100443 (assembly GCF_030268185.1). NCBI lineage: Bacteria > Pseudomonadati > Pseudomonadota > Gammaproteobacteria > Pseudomonadales > Pseudomonadaceae > Pseudomonas > Pseudomonas sp. NBRC 100443. Next base: position 105,372 of record NZ_BSQE01000011.1, on the reverse strand, counting down.
CGGAGAATCACCAGCGCTTCGCATAGGCGGATGCTGCCGAACACCAAGAAAGCCAGCGCGCTACCCAGGCCCAGCGACGGGTTCAGCGCCAATGACCAGGGGGCCGCCAGACACAACGCGGCGGCACCTGCGCAAACCGCGACGGAATACAGCTCTACGGCTGGCCGCAGTAGCACCTCGATCGCATAGGCCTGCGCCATGGCGAATAGGTCACTGCTCGATCCCGGTCGAGGTGATCAAGGCCGGGTAGTGGCGTAGCCCCAGGCGTTGTGCCAGGTCGTCGCCGGGCGTCGGGGCCAGGTGGAGCTCTGGGGCCAGGGCTCGCAGCGCTGCCAGATCGGCGGGGCTCTGGACATTGACTACCAGCCCCACGGCGCCGAGTGCCTTCAGGCGGCCGGCATGCCGACGAAGCCAGGTGTGCGAGAGCTCGTCGTTGCCGATGATGAAAAGAGGCGGTAGCCCTGGGGCCTGGATCACTCGCCGTTCTACTGGACCTGGTGTCAGCAACGTCGACTGCACAGGCAGCATGTCGGCTTCGCTGAAAGAGTCAGTGGGTACGGGAGGCGCTTCGATTTCCTGCGCTGGTTCTTCCGGGCGTGATTGGAGATCCAGGGCCTCGTAGTAGGGGAGTGCAGAGGTGCCGCCGCGGTCTTCGACGACGATCAGAGACTTGGCTGTGTGATCGCCGTTTGAGGTAGTGGCGAGGGCAAGGAGGGTCGTAGCGAGCAAGAACTTCACGGCCGATCTCCATGGAGGGCCGAGGCGAGCTGGGCATCACCAAGTACCCGGGCCAGGTGCAGGCCGACGCTCTGCCGATAATGGGCGGCGGGTGCTCCGCCGGCGGGGCGGTGGTAGCGTCCGATCGTGATCAGCCAGTCCTGTCCTGGGGTGTGCTGCTCGCGCAGGATTTCGGCGGCGATGGCGAGGTTGCGGTACGGATCCAGAAGCTCGCAGGGATGCTGGTAGCGCTGTTGCTGGTGACCCAGGTTGATCTGGCCCAGGCCGGCATCGATGCGAGTTGGCGAGGTGTGTTGCAAGGCCTGCTGGAGCCCGGAGCAGGCTGCGGCCTGATGCGCATAGCGATAGGCCCTGCCAGCAATATTCAGCGTCCACGGCCAGGGCACCAGACGTTCGTTGAGCCAGGTACCGCTCTCCTGCAGGGCAATGGCATACAGCACGACGGAGGGGATGCCGGCCTGCTGTGCGGCGATCTGGTAAGCCGGCGGAGGTGTCTCCTGGGCTTGGGTGTCGGCAGTCAAAAGGCAGGCCAGAAGCACGCAGGTCGTCCATGGCGAACGTTCTATTGCCGCTGCCATTGTCCATTCACCTGGTGTAGTACGGCCGGTAGTTCACCGGGCTGACCGAGTAGCAACCAGCGACCGGCATCGTGGTTGAGGGTGATGTGGCGGGCGCGCACTTTGCTCGGATTGACGCCTACGCGCTGTGCCCAGGAGCGGATCTGAGCGTCGTCGGCATGGCTACCGACGAGGTAGATGTCGAACTCCATGCCTGCAGCCTGCAACTGGCGTACGACCTGATCGCAGGCCGGGCACTCGTCCTTGACGAACACGGCGGCTCGCTCATTGGTGGACGAGGCAATGGGCATAGTGCTGACGTCGAGTGGCATCACCCGTGACGCGGCCGGATATAGCTGTTGCCAGGCGTCGTCATAGGCGTGCTGGTAGGCGAGCAGCTTCTCGACCCAGCGAGCTTCGGCCTGGACCTGAAGTTCGGCATAGTGGCGCCGCTCTTCGTCGGAGCGCGCTTCGATGCCGAGAGCAGAGAGCGGATCCAGGTGAGGGGAGTAGACGCCCAGGGGACCACGCATCAGGGCCTGGAAACGTGCCCACTCGTCCGTGTTCAGTCCCCAGTCACGGGCCTGCTGCTCGCCGCTGGTCTCGGTCAGTGTTGGTCGTTCACGGCTGTCATGGGTGGGGGACGTCCGGCTATCCATACCCAGCACCAGTCCGCAGACCAGCAGGCCGGCAATCACCCGGGAAACGCTGTCCCAGTGGTTCATTGGGTGGGCTCGGTGGGGATCGGCAGGCGTCGGGTGTCGTCGCCATGTCGAAAGAGGGCGGTGCTGCCTTCGATGCCCTCCAGCCGCCAGCCCACTTCTTCCTCACCGGGATGCAGCAGCTGTAGTTGAGTGAGACTGTCGTTTGGCGTGTTGATCGGGAGCAGAAGAAGGAACTGCTCGCCAGCTCGTTGCTCGAGGCCAACTATCTGGAACGGCGCCTTGGACTTCCGTGGTTTGGCCGGAGCTGGCCGGTGGTGCTGGACTACGACTGGAGGCGTGGCGCGTTGTGCAGCCAGCTGTCCCTCCAACTGCTCAAGGCGGGCCTGCAATGGCAGCAGGCTTTCTGCTGCGGAGTGACCGTCGAGTGATTTCTCAAGGATTCTCAGCCGCTGTCCGAAGGCCTGGCTGTCTGCTTCGTAACGGGATAGGGAAAGAACATCCGACGGCGGTTGATACTCGTCGATCAGTTGGCTGAGGTGGGCTACTTGCTGATGCAACGCCTCGACCTGCTGTGCCGTAGCGCGCGTATTGAGCTGTGCAGCGAGTCGAGCCTGCGTCCTGTGTTCGATCCCCAGGACCGTGGTGAGCGACAACAGCCAGATGACCGCGATCATGTCCATCAGACGGAGGGGACGGCGCTGTTCTGGTCTTGGCAGGATCATGGTTGCGTCTCCATGGCTGATGCCGATGGAGCGCTGGGAGTTACTGGGGCAGCAGGTATTCCTGAGTGATTCGCGTGGGTGAAGCAGACGTGGCGGGTACTGTCGTCGGCATGCATCGACCAAGCAGGGCCGACCAGGGTCAGCAGCGCCTCGCGTAGGGGGAGAGGGCCCAGGTGATAGTGCGGTGCCGGCAACGGCAGGCTGTCCAAGAGGTGGGTTTCGCTCGTGTTGCAGAGCTGGTAGCCGGAGCGGAGCAATGCATGCCGTAGGCCGTCACCGACACTGGCATGCAGTGTGTCGGGGATGCTGAGGTCGACTACTTGCTGCAAGAGGTCCTGTTGTGCAGCCGTTGGTGCCAGTTCGACCAGGCTGTAGCGGCCATAGCGCTCGACCGGAATCTGCCGTGGTACTTGCTCTGTTGTTGCCACTGGTGCCGGCGCCGATGGCGGAGAAGAGGCGGAGCATCCCGACACCAGAGCGGCCAGTAGCAGAGCGCTACGGTAGATGTATTGCGTGGTGGACATGGGATGACTCCCGGCTGGGTCTAGCCGGGAGCATCACCATTCTGCGAAGAGCTATCTGCGAACAAGGGGAATCTCCATATTGCCGATTCCTGGGTGGTGGAAAGATGCCCTGGACATCTCAGGTCGCTGGAGCTGTTTCCGAGGTTTTGGGCTGACGCCGCCGCGCGTGATAGGCACGGACTCGCTCGCGCCACTCCCTGGACTGCTCGGGTGCCAGCTCCAGGTAGCGAAGTGGGCATGTGTAGTAGTAAGGGTGCATCGACTCGTCCAAGGGCTTGTAGCCCCACTCGTTGCCATGCCGCTGCAGCAGGTCGCAGCGGATGTAGCGGAGCGATTGCCCTGGCGCGAGATTCGGGGACACTCCTTCCACCTTGGCGGTCACTTCTATGACGGACCATAGGACGTTGCCACGCAGTGTGTGAGCGATGACCTTGGCGCTTGCGCGTTCGGTTTCCTGCGGTTCAACCAGTTCCGCGATCAGCTCGGATCGGGACTGGAGAGAGAAGAACCAACCCATGATGAGATCTCCAGTAAATGGCTGGAGACCGCCCCGAGGGACGGTGCCCCAGCGGGTGAGTTGATGCCGCTACTGCGGTGCGAATGGTGTTGCTGACGCTCAGGCCTTGAGCCGGCGCATGCCTTCGGCCAGCAGCCAAAGCGCGCGATTCAGGCGGACGTTCTGGTCGATGCCCTGGACTGGCCGGGTTCGTTGATGGCGGCCGTTGGCTGCACGACCGGAAAGACCGCCTTTGACGAGGTTTTCCTGGACCCGATTGAAGATCGACCAGAGGTCGGCATGCCGATCTTCGAGGCGCCTCGGTGCGAGCACCTGGTCCTCAGTGATCGGCTGCGGCTCGTTGGGATCGTCGTACTTGAGCGCCAGGGCGGAATGAGCGAACAGCGCTGCTTCACCCGCGTCGAGAGTAATGGCGCGCATGGCGTCACGAGAGTCCTGGACCTGTTCGAAGCCTTGCAAGACTTCGTACGCCCCTTCGATCACCTGCTGGGCGACATTGCCTTTGTGAGGCACTCGAACATCGGCCACGGTGTCGCCGTAGACCAGGCCGTTGTGGCAGACGAACCTGAACAGGCCGGCGAGCATCTGGTAGCTGCTGGTGCCGTCGTGCGAGTTCAGCAGGATGATTTCGTTGGCCTCGTCACCATTGATCTGGCTGGCATGGCGAAGACGCAGCATGTGCTTGGTGAATTGGCGGCGGTCTTCATGGCGCACTCGGGTCTGGCACACCATGAAGGGCTCGAAGCCCTCCTGGCGAAGTTCGGCGAGGATGGTAGCGGTCGGGATGTAGCTGTACCGATCGGACCGACTTTCGTGCGGTGTTTCCGCAAAGATGGAGGGGGCCACCGAGCGAATCTGATCATCCGAGAGCGGATGGTTCGCGCGCAGGATCGGGGACTGGGGTGCAAAGTGAGAGGCGAGTTGCATGATCGTTCTCCTGGAATAATGCGCAGTCGCCCACCGAGGCAGAACCTTGGGGGCGATTGCGAGGGATGACGGAGAGCCCAGGGTGTGGGCTGATTGCAGCGCAGGAGGTAGCCCGGGCATGCCACCGACACCGAGGTGTCGGGGCATGGGGGCAGGGGAGGAAAGCAGGCTTGGAAGGCCTGTGGCTTAGAACGAAGCCGCTAGTGCGGGGGCTTCAGGCGCCTGGGAGGGCGCGGCGGTTTGTGAGCCATCACTGTCTGTCGGGACAGAGTCGATCGTTTCGGTTTCAGGGGCGTCGGATTGAGAGGGATAGACTTGCTGCCCGTCGATCTTGATCAGGCTCACGTGGATCAGCTTTGACTTCAGGCTTGCGCCGACTTCACCGGCATGCTCGCCCTTGGTGCGGTTGTAGGCCTCGGCTCGCATGTCGTTGAGCTTGAAAGCGAGTAGCACCTTCTGCTTGGCTTCAACGGCCTGGACGCAGCGCTGGAGCAACTCCTGGGCGCTGTCGTCAGCAACGACGGTCTCGATGTAGCGATACTCGGGACTGTCAGTCGGGCCGGCCAATACCGCGAGGGAGCAGGACATGAGCGGGGCGCCGTCGTTCGACAGCATCCTGGGATTATTCAAATAGCCGATGCCGTTGGTGTGCAGCTCATGCTGCTCGATATCTCGCAGCACGCTGCGGTCCAGCAGTTCAGCCTTGAGCAAGCGGGCTTTCATGCTGGCCGCCGGTTCCCCCGATGAGGGACGGCGGAACGGGTCGAGCCATAAATCGCCGAGGCGAAAGCGAATCAACGGTCGTTGCTGGCGATCCTCGACACCGATGTAGGGTTGGACCAGTTTCTTGGCTTCGGCGCCGGAGACGCGCACATCGAAGTAGCGCAGGATGGGATCCCTGGCAGGCCCGACCAGTGCGGCGATGGTGCAGGCCAGGAATGGCTGGGCTTTACGGCCGCCCTTGAGGGGGACCTCGCGGACACGCTGAAGGTAGCCGATGCCGGAGGTGTGAATATCGAAGTACGACTTCTGCTCGGAAGCGGTGTTGTTCATGGCGAGTCTCCAATGCTTGAGGACAAGACGGCGGAGACACGCTGACCCTGGGCGGGGGCGTAACCCCGCGGCGGGTTGAGGACGGTCGGCATCCACCACCGGATGGTGGCTGTTCGCGTGAAGGATGCGATGCGAACGGGCTTGGTCACGCAGCTGTCGCTGCGCGGCAACCGGGAGGACCATGGTTGCCTGGCATGTCGCTGACGTCATCAGCGGAGCATGTGGTCAGCGTGATGTTGAATGGCTGTCGAGGCCAGGAAAAATCGGTAACCGTATCCGCCCACCTTCGTCAGTCGCTACCGTGGTTGGTGATTTTTTCTACCGCCAGGTCTAAGCCCCCGACGGTACTAGATTGGGTAGGTTGGAGTTCTGGCGTTGCTGAAGTCGCGGACTATGCTTGAGAACGATCTACCGGAGACATCGATGATGAGTAATGACTTACTGTTTCAATTCAAGCAAGAAGTGCTGGATGCTGGCCCGGAATCTACTCTTCCATGCAATTTGAGCGAAAACTGGCTCGGAAGGCTTTCTTGCAGCATTGAGCGTTATCTAGATCATGATGATGAGTCTGGAGTTTCTCTGGTATTGGGAGCGATCGTACATATTTTGATGGGGAAGAGTAGAGGGGGAGGGGTTAGTTACTCAGTTGATCAGATGTTTGATTGTTTCATGGATTATAGAATCGAGCTTGCGTTGGAGGAGATTCGGCGTAAGGCAGAGATTTTTATTGATCCAGCTACGCTGGAAAATATCTTCACGAACAGGGATGTTGAGGTTATTAAAAGTGCTATAGATAAGATTCGCCACTAGCTCCCGTGGGCGATTTTCGATGTGGGATGAAGGATGGCTCTATCTTAGGGGTATCCTATAACATTGAACTCCTATGTGTCAGGCAAAGCTAGGGGCGTGAAACACCGGATGTGCTCTTCTTGGTAAGAGTCGAGGGTGACTACTGCCATTTGTATGCAGGAATAAAGAGCCCGCTTGGTGCGGGCCTTGATTTTGGTTGGGCCTGTTCCTGAGGCTCTATTGGATGCTTGGTTTCTTGGAGGTTCAGCTAACTCCAAGAAATAGCCCAATAAGCAGGTTCTGCTGTTTTTCCATGGTTTCTTTTGAGAATACCTTTGGATCTGTAGACATTGCAGCCCATGCGTCGATGGAGGTTTGTCCAAACTTTCCATCGGCTAGATAGCCTTCTACTGCAGTAGACCAGGATGTGAGCTGAGCAAGGCATCTATCAAGTGGAGCGTTCAGGCATTCATGCTCGATTGATATCTCTGCTTTCAATAACTCCATCAAGGGGCGCCTAATGACTTTCTGATCAGATGTCATTGACGGCATGGTGGGAGCGTCCGGTCCGAAGTAAACTCCCAGCGTATTGCCTTCTAGATCCGGATCGCTGGAGAAATGAACCGGACTATCCATGTATTTCAGGGCCATTGTAATGACGGCGCCACTCTTGCTCATTACTGCCCATGTGCCCATATGGGGTGGAGGCTCTGGTAGTCTTGGTTTTTCATCGTTACGAGTTACAATGCTAATTCCACGCTCAGGGAGTGTGGTATCCATCTTGTAGACCTGTCTTCCAGATATCTCCCATCCTGCTTCGCTGAATAATCTCAGGAATTCTCCTGCCGCAATGCACGACGTTTCGCTCCAGGCTACACAACCGATCCGCAAGCTTGCCAGGCCTGTATGTTGTGGTATGCGTACAATATCGATGAGCTCTGCTCTACGCTCACTCGATAGATCGTAAGCTTGCACTGCTGGCTTAGGCGGTGGCGTGGGGATTACGGCATATACCGTGATGGCCAGGGCGATTATGCCTATGAAATAGCTTATCGTAGTTTGCTTTGTGGGTTGTGTTCCTTTGCTCCACTGTTTGCGCGAAGGAATGAGCAGCAATCTACGGAACTTATCCAGTGTCATAAGGTTCTCATAGTCATTTGTCAGTATTTTCTGGTTATTTTTGCCTGACAGATTATTGTAGCTTTAATTCAAGCGTAATCAAGGTTTGTCTTTTCTATAAAAAATTGAGGTAATGGCCCGTAGTAGATTTTCCAGCTGTGGGTCAGGGAAGAGCCAATCCCCCCTGCCGGAGATTGGTGGCAGGGATGAGCAACATGTTTTCGAACTTGGGCCTGTGAAGGAGTGTGTTCCCTGTTGGATGAATAGGGAACAGTTGTTTCACCAGCCGCTGTAGTGCAATAGCAATTCGACGATGACCTTACGGCGTTGCAGGTCCAGTCCACCAAGGTCGGCGAGCCCTTCGACATGGCAACGCTTGAGCATCGAGCCACCCTCATGGGCGTTGTAGAAGCTCACCATGGCGGCGAGGAATATCTTTTCACCACTGCTCAGGACGCCGAGCCCGCGTTTGATCCGTGCGAGATCAGGGCATAGATCCCATGGGCTTTGTGCGAGTTCTAGGGCTTCTCGGCTGCCATTACCGAACCACTGGGTTCCTGAGAGTTCTACCCCCCGTTTCCAGGCTTTGAAGAAAGCTACTGGAGCCAGTGACAGGTGTCGTTCCTCTTGGGCGAGCAGATCCAAAAGGTGATCGGGTAATGAGTGATTCATGAACTAGTCCCCTATGTTGGAGGGCTGCCAGCCGTGTTCTGTTTCCAGTGGATGGCTGGCGGTAGAGGTACTGGGCGGACTCCCATCTGACGATGTACCAGCACATAGCGGGTGCTCCTTCACTGGACGGTGCAACGCAGATCGGCTCGGCTGACATGGAGCAGGCCACGTTGCAGCCAGTGGGACCTTAGCTGTGAGGCATGGCGTCGACCGAAGTCTGACGACACATGCTTGGCAGCATCTAGGGTGGGAAGGCGGGTGTCAGTGGAAAACTGGAAGCCGGTGGGCGTCCGATTGAACGTGGCAGGCAGTGTTGGTACTGCTGGTGATCGCGAGGAAGAGGAACGCTCCCGAAGGAGCGTTCATGGCCGCGGTCAGGATTTCACCTCCAGCAGTTTCCCTTCGCTATCGAAGACCAGTCGAACTACTGCCTTGGCGAGCTTGGGCTGGGAGGCGAAGCGCAGCGCGCGAGGTAGTAGTGCTTTTACGACTTCACTGGGCACCTGTGAGCAGCCTACGGCGATGAAGGTCGACAGCGTCTCGTCATCCTCCACTTCGGCATCCTCGTCGTATCGATCATCGAAGACGTAGTCGGATACGAGTGGCGTCACGCAGTCGGCGCTCGGTGTCAGGTAGAGCGTATCGTCCTGGCGGAGTGCCTTCACCGGGTACTGGCCTGGCTCACCTTTCAAGCTGACGTTCAGCGCTTCGACCAGGACCAGTTCGAGGGCCTCGGCCAAAGGAGGCGTGTCCTCGCGATAGAGTATGGCGCCATGATGGACGCACACCTGATCAGATGTGGTGGTTCGGCGTACCTGCCGCAGCCAGTGCTGTTCATCGAGACGAGGTTCTTCCAGCAGGAAGGCTTGCCGCGCGGTGAGGTAGCTTTCCGCTGCCCACTCCTCGCGGCCATCGCTCTCGATGGACCAGACGCCTTTCTCCTCCAGCTCCAGGCGGGTCACGATCCCACTCAGCGGATGATGGTCCCAGAAGCGACGATAGCCAGGTGGCTCGCCCTCCCAGTTGCGGAACCATGCACGGGGCACGAAGGGGACGTCATTCAGCAGGTCCGCATTCGAGGATGACAGGCAGGTCTCGGCATACGACGACACGAAGTCGCTGCCCGACAGTTGCTCCTTGGCTTCGAACAGTGCCTGCCGGTAGGCGGCGTTGATGGCGTCCCGTATCCGCCGATTGTCCGTCTCTTCGTTGAGCAGGTGCTGGCGATCGGGCAGGCGAGCGATCATGTCATCGCGCAACAGTACGACCTGCTGCCTGGGATCTGTCGAGTAACGGCCGCCAAGGGGGAGCCCCTGAAGGAAGCAGCGCCACCGTGACGGAGGGGTGTCGAGGTTGAGTAGAACCTTACCCACGGCTGTTTCAAGCCAGGGCAAGGTGGGGTCGGCCAAGGGTCGAGGAAGGTCGACACCGTTGAACGAGATGGGCACGGGGAATGCCTCGCATAGACGCTCTAGCTGTGCCGCTGCCCATTGCGACAAGGTGAGCGTAGCCTGCGGTGATTGCACGCCCTCCAGCTGTATTTCACTACCGAGGCGCGGTATGGCGGGATGAACCTCGATGGCATCGCCGTGGATGATGGCTGCAGTGGCCGCGCGGAAGGCCTGGTCGCGCGAATGCACCGACAGGTATTCGGCGAAGTAGAGGGTCGACAGGACACCGAGGCCGAATGCGTTCTCCCGCTCTTTCAGCTCTTGGTCCCAACCGGACTCGGCGATGAAGATCAGGGTTTGCAGGTCGGCAATGCCGGTACCGTCGTCGCGCACGATGAGCGTGTTGTTGTCGACGATGACCTCGATGTGCTGAGCCTTGGCCCGGCGAGCGTTCTGCAGCAGCTCACCCAGCATGGAGGCCGGGGTGAAGGCATGTCGCAGGTTGGCGATCAACTGATGCTGGTTGGTCTTGAGACGAATCATGCTCATGGCGTAGCTCCTGTTTGAGGGCCCGAAGGGGCGTGAAAGAAGAGGCCCGTGGGGCAGCGCGAGGGCGCTGCGGATGATTGAGGCGCGGAAGTAGATGGCATCGACGCCGAGGGCTGGCGTATGTCCGCAAAGGCGATGCGGGCGGACGGCTGTGGTCACTACGGGACGTAGCGCAACCTTGAAGACCTTGGTTGCCGGGGACGCTGACGAGCAGCGATACCTGCGGCAAGACTGGGGAACCTGGTCTGGCGTGTCGTGGGATTATCGGAAGGTGGGCGTGTCCGGTTCCTGCCGGTCACTGGGCTGAGCCTTCAATTGGTTGCGTGAGCAGCAGGAGAAGGCCGCCGAAGGCTGTGCCTCCGGCGTTTGAGGAAGTCGCCACAGTGGGCTGGTTGAACGGTCTGGCTGTCGTCAAAGCCATCCGTTGTCGCAGCAATCGCACTCGGCCCGTGTCGTGGCTGGGGCCGATATCCTTCGGCACGCATCCGCGTACAAAAGGAACCCGTTGTTTCGCCGGTAGGCGCCGGCGCCGATTACCGTTCGACCCGGATGAGTCTCCTGGCAACTCGCTGGTAATTCGGCAAGGTGCCAGGGGACCCATCGCGGGCAACGGAAGAGACTGATCAGCTGAAGGGACGTTCCGCGATTCTCGGAGGAGTGACCTTCGCACCGCACAGAGACAGTTGCAGGCTGGCGGGGGCACACCATTGCGGAAGGGAAGGTGTGCTTGGGAGGTCCCACCGGGCCGGCGGGACGTCTGCCGCAGTGCCGAATAGTGGCACGACAGAGGGGTTCAGGAGGTCTTAGCGCGAGACCTTCGTACGTGGCGAGCCTTGTCCGGCTGTCGACGGCTCGATGGGGCGGGAACCCTTGCAGTCTGGGTAGCGACTGCATGACCAGAACGCGCCATTCTTGCCGGTGCGTTGGCGCATCGGTGCCTTGCACTGAGGGCAAGTGGGGGCTTTGGGTAGCAGGATGGCCAACGTGCTGTTGCGGTACTGCTGGACCAGTTGCCTCACCCATGAGGCCTGTCTGGAGATAAAGCTCTCCAGCGTCATCTGCCCGGTTTCGATCATATCCAGTGCCTGCTCCCAGAGCGCTGTAGTGCCAGGATCGGCAATCGCCGCAGGTACTGCATCGATGAGCGTGAAGGCGGCACCGGATGCGCGCACGGCACGACTTTTCTTCAGCAGGTAACCACGCCCGAGCAGGCCGTTGATGATGCTGGCACGCGTCGCCTCGGTGCCTATACCCGCAGTCTCCTTGAGCTTCTGCTTCAGGCGCGGATCGGTGACGAACTTGGCGACGCTCTTCATGGTCTTGACCAGTTCACCCTGGGTATAGGGCTTGGGCGGCTGTGTCTTCAAGCTCTTCAGGTCGACCTTGTTGACCTGGCAAGAAGTGCCAGCATGCAAAGGCGGCAGCACTTGGCGCTGTGCCGTTTCCTCGGTCTGCGCGTCCTCTTCCGAGGGCATTGCCAGCGCTTCGCGCCAACCCATTACGGCAACCTGTTTACCAACGGCAATCAGCTGTTGCCCAGCACAGGTCAGCCGTACCTCTGTGCGATCGAACTCGTGGTGCGGCAGAAACTGCGCGAGGTAATGCCCGCGGATCAGGCGGTAGACCGCGAGCTCCATTTCGCTCATGGCCGACAGATTGGCGGGCTTCTGCGTCGGAATGATGCCGTGGTGAGCGGTTACCTTGTTGTCGTCCCAGGCGCGAGATTTCTGTGCACTGTCCAGGTGGCCAAGCACTGACTGCAGGCCGGGATCGGTGGTGAGCAGGGCTGCAAAAACCGCTGGCGCTTCAGCGAGCATGTTTTCGGGCAGGTGGCCTGAGTCTGAGCGAGGGTAGGTCGTTGCCTTGTGCGTTTCGTACAGGGCCTGTGCGATATCCAGGGTCTCCTGGACACCCAGCCCCAACTGCTTGGAACACACCTCCTGAAGCGTCCCGAGGTCGAACGGCAGTGGTGGACCTTCGCGTACGCGCTCGGTCTCGGCCAACTCGACGGTCGCACTGCCAACTGTGCGAATGCGCTCGTAGGCCTGTTGTGCCGTTGTCGGCTGCAGGCAGCGGCCGGCTTTGTCCACCGTGCTATTGGGAGGCGTCCAGGTCGCGATGAAGCTCTTTCCGCCATGGGACAGCTCGACATCGATTGCCCAGTAGGGGACGGAGACAAAACACGCGATCTCACGGTCGCGATCCACCACCAGCTTTAGCGTTGGTGTCTGTACTCGGCCAACCGACAGCACACCGTCATACCCGACTTGCCGACCGAGCAGGGTGAACAGTCGGCTCAGATTCATGCCGATCAGCCAGTCCGCCCGGGCGCGGGCGAGCGCAGAGTAGTACAGCGGTAGAGTTTCGTTCGCTGGCTTGAGCGTACTCAGCGCCTTGCGGATGGAGGCATCGTTGAGGGCTGACAACCACAGCCGCTGGATGGGACCGCGGTAGTCACACAGCTCGATGAGCTCGCGGGCGATCATCTCGCCCTCACGGTCTGCGTCCGTGGCGATCACCAGTTCGGAGGCTTTGGCGAGGAATTGTTTGACGATCTTGAACTGCGCGGCGGTTGCCGGCTTGGGCTCGACACGCCATTGCTCAGGGATGATGGGGAGTTGGTCGAGCCTCCAGTGTTTGTACTGCTCACCGTAGCCTTCTGGCGGAACCGCCTCGACCAGGTGGCCGATGCACCAGGTGACGACGAGTCCGGTGCCGCTATAGCACCCAGCTCCGCGTTGCCTGGCGCCTAACACGCGGGCGATGTCCTTACCTTGGGAGGGCTTCTCGCACAGGAACACACGCATAAGTTCTCCAGGTCGCTGGCGATCATGGAATGACTGCCAGGGTTCCCGGATACGATGTACAGAGCAGCAAACTAGGCGGAGACAGTGAGCCCGCTTTCAGTAGAGAGAATGGCGAGTAGCTCGGTTGGCGAGTGCAGGGGTCAAAGGATCTTGGTCGAAGCTTGCTCCGTCATGAAAAATCCCACTCCGATTGCCAAGCCAACAAACATGTGCTCATTGACGAGGAGAGGGATCTCAACTCGTGATGTTGGATTGCATGAGTATCTTTATATTTTATATGGTTATCTCTTGCTTTTACTCTGGCTGCCATTAGGTTGGCTGTCTTATAATAATTTTGTTTTCCCTCTATCTAATAATAGGAGTCCAATATGTCCCGTCTGGCAGAGTTTCGTGCCGCCGAAAAAGCTCTTGCCGAGCAGCTTGCATACCTGGAGTCGCTCAAGAACGACTCGAGCCTGAAGAAGGAAATCGAGTTCGAAGAAAAGCTGAAGAAGCTGATGAGCACTTATGGCAAAAACCTGAAAGATATCATTGGGATCCTGGATCCGGCAGCTGGCGTTGTTGGCCGTAAGGTCAGCCACAAGGTCGATGCGCGGCGCAAGGCGCGTGTCGTAAAGGTCTACAAGAACCCTCACACCGGTGAAACTGTGGAAACCAAGGGTGGGAACCACAAGGTGCTGAAGGCATGGAAGACCGAATACGGTAACGATACCGTCGAGTCCTGGTTGGTCAAATGATGGGAGGACCAGTGAGTGGTCCATCCGTGGTTGTAGAGGGCGAAGGTGCTGCTGACCAGTAATATCGTTCAGAGAGCGCGCTGGAACTCCATGGATCTCGGTGGAACTATCCCCAGGGGATAGTTCCACCGAGTTCTTCGACCTTCGGTTATTCGCCTGCGGTACCTGCGTCAGCTATCGGTTTCGGGCTCAGCACGACCGACTCCAGCCGATAGGGCAGTATCCCGACCCGTCGAGCCTCGATCTTGAAGGTCACTCGTTCGTTCTCGTCGGCATCTTCCCACTCGTCACGCGCAGTGCGTCCCTCGACAAGAACGCGCATGCCTTTCTGGTACAGCGACCGCCAGTGCTCGGCGTCACGATGCCACAACTCCACAGGTGCCCAGAAACCGCCGCGGTCCTCGAAGCCACCATCCTTCTTGGGTACAGGGTTGTCGAAATAGACGTTCAGGCGCAGAAGGCGGCTGGGCTCGTCGTTGCCGTTAGCAAATTCCCGGTATTCCGGCGCAGAGCCGATATTGCCCTCGCCAACGTAGTGAGTGCTCATGGTGTTTCCTCGAGATGGGTGGTACGCAGGGGGGCGCCGAGTCCGTGGACCCGTCGCAGGTATATCGATTCGGTCAGGGCCACCTTGCTGGCACATTCTTGGGCTTGGCGGCCCAGCGTGTGCAGCAGGCTGATCTGCATGTTGAGGACGATGCGCTGGACTTCCATCGCATGGAGGTCGTCGATAAGCGATTCGGGAGTGGAATGGCTGGTGATCAGTTCTTGCCACAGGGCCACCCCCATCGCCGAACGGTCGGGCTTGCGCCAGCGCAGAAATACGGTCCCTGCGCCAGTCGCTTGCTGGGCCAGTTGTACGGGCAATAAGCGGAAGGGGTAGGCGTTGGCCTGCGCCAGCACACGCCGTTGCGCCAGCCCGATCAGCTCGTCACGTAGCGCGTGGCACTGGCTGGCCCATTCAGTCAGTGCCCCCTTACCTTTAAAAGGAAAGGGACGTAAAAGGCCTTTTAGAGAGGCTGCGTGTTCCAGATTCTGGAAGTCAGCCTGTTCCAGGGGGATAAAGCGGCGGGCTGCAGCAGATGCCGAGGTGTTTGTCATGCTGGCGCATCTTCGCTGTCGTTCGCCCCAGTCGCCGGCTCACCAGCGCTTTCAGCCGGGAAGTCGTCATCGCCAGTGGCAAGTCCTGCAGAGGTCGTCAGTGCCGAGCGCCGGACGATGGGTGGCGCATAGCGAGAGCGACGGACACCTTCGAGCACGTCCTGCGGCAGTTCGCCGAACTTCTCGATCGCCGCTCGGGCTGCGGCATTTTTCGCCGCGAAATCGTCTCGGGTGCAGCCGGAGAATCGGTATTGCTGGGCCAGGCTGAACAGGCTGCGCAAGGCGTGGGCACCCTCGTTGAGCCAGCGCTCCAATGTCGAACGATCGATCAGCGCGGTGTGGTGCGCGAGGATCAATTTGCGTGCTAGATCGTCGTAGTCGGCCAGCAGATATACCGCGAGAAAGCCGAGTTGCGCGTTCACGAACAAGGGCAGCTTCACCGGCTGCACATTCATGTTTTCGCCAAGGCTCAGGGCGGGTGGCACATCGGCCAGGGCCTGGTCGACCTGCTCACGCAACACCTGCAACGTGTCTTTGGTCTGCATCAGCTTTTCCTCGATGCGCAACATCCACCAGTCGCTGTACGGGTCGTCCTGCTCGGCGCCCCGTTTGATCTTGTTGGCGATTGCGATGAAACCGTTGAGGCCGACGATGCCGGGCTTTCCTTCGCTGGCGGCGCGACCGTGCCAGATGCGCGAGGCATGGTGCGTGTGTAGCGTCAATGCCATCGAGCTGCGCAGCGCTCCGAGATTGAGCAGCAGTGGTTTTTCTTCGTTGGCCATGAAGACGACTCGTGGTGGGGGGAACGAGTCGCCAGCTTGGGAGGAGGGTGGAAGGCGGTCAGTCAACAAACCGAACTCGATGTCAGCCGGGTTTGCTGGCCGGAGGGCTGTCTGTTGTAACTATCCCCAGGGGATAGCGCTTTGGACGTCCACTGCGCTATGAGTCGCTGCCGTTTCGGTTGAGCAGGGCATGGAGGGTAGCTAGATGTGCCTTGACGACTTCGGGGTCCGCGGGGCGAGACGCCGCTGCGGGTGGTGGAGTGGTGACGTGGCTCTGTTCCTGTGCGGCCCATGTTTTGAATTCGCCACGGATGGCTTTCTGAATTACGCCGAACAGATAACCGGCAGGCTTCCGCACCCGGCTGTCACGACAACGTACATCCCATTCGTCGAGGACAGCCTGTCGCTGATCAGCCTCAACCTGCTGCAGCGCGGCCAGCGCGCCGACCTGCTGCTCGTCTTTCAGCGTAAGGAAGCGTGCAGGCAGTCGCAGATCCTGAAGTTCTCGCGCACGCGGTACTGTACGTACTGGATTTTTAATACGAGTACTCAGTACTTCAGTACGGTCCCATTCCGGATTCCGAAGAGCGGCGGTTTTGTTAGCTTGTACACCTACTTCGGAATCAGAAGACGGCGTTACGCGATTCCGAAGAAGGGGGACGGCACCTTCTTCGGAATCGTGGACGGACTGCGTCTTCCGTAGGTAGCTTTCGTCGTCGGGAGTGTCACCCTGGGCCATACGCTGTGCCAGTACCTGGATGCGTGTCGGCAGTGAGCGACCGCAGAGCATCGGGTCTTCGCCGAGCTCCTGGATGGCGTGATAGCCAACCCGCTGAATGGCCTTGCTGGCGTGAATGAGCGCGTGGCTGACCAGCCCCAGGTACTCTGGGTCCAGCTGCATGGCTTCAAAGGGCGTTAGAGGCTCATCGTGCAGCACGTAGAGATTGCCCCTGAGGCGTCCGGTCTTCGGGTCGCGCCGGCGGCGCACGAGGCTGAGCCAGCGAGTCAGGCGCAGCAGCGTCAGCGCCCGGGCCACGGTCTCATGGGATGCCTGCCCCTCGCAGGGCGTCGATGCGAGGTAGGGACGCAACTGGTCATAAGTGGGAAATGCGGTCACGCCGTCTTCGTTGAGCATGAGCCGGAACACCTGCCAGGTATTACGCTCCAGCGGCGTCAGGCGCCGGTCGAGAAACAGCGCGCGGGGCACACTTTCATGGCGATTGCCGCTGAACAGGAAACCGTCTCTGGCGGGATCGGTGCCGCTGGCAGGTACCAGATGCCGCAGGGCTTGATCAAGCAACGTTGAAAGCGGGGTGGGGCCTGCCGAAGGGGGGCTTGGCGGCGCCATAGGTCACACCAATCCCTGGTCGATCCAGCTGCGTATCGCGGCCCAGATCACCGACATGGGCAATGACAGGGCTTCGGCGAGATCCATGGTCAAGGCGAGCATAGCGCTGTCGTCGTCCAGCACGACACCGCGCTCGTCGATGCCGGTCTTCCAGTTCTTCCACAGCGTCATCTCCTGTTCTTCGCTCAGTACAGGATGTCGGCCCTTGCGCTTGGGCAGGCCGATAATGTCGCGGCGCAGTGCGACCTCTTGGTGCGTGAGGCCATAGAACTTGCTGATCATCTCAGTGCTGGCCCCAAGCTTGAGCATGCGATCGACGGTGGCGATCTCCTGTTCGATGTCATGCACCTGTCCGACCAGGCGCCACAGGACATCCGTATTCACCTTCACCGAGCACCACGGGACCTGCGCGTTCGCGAGCAGGCTGACCAGCGCAGGCTGCTTCAATACGTCCAGCTCGCGTTCACTAAATCCCATGGACAGGCAACGGCGCAATTGACCGTTGCGCAGGTCGTGCAGAGCTTGGGCGACGACGGCTTGGTTCAGCGGATGAGGTGCCGACATGGTTGCCTCCGGCTGGTTCAGTTGTCGGTCTCGCCTGGGTTGGTTTCCAGATCGAGCAGTCGACGTGCCAGTCTCACAAGACGGAAAAACTTCACCAAACCGTTGTCGCTAAGGCGTGGGGGAGCTTCCGCATCGCTGAGTTCGGAGCCGAGCAGCAGCGCGCCTAGGTTGTCGCTCAGGTGCTGCTCGTCCTGCTCAACGTCGTAATGGACGACGCTCAGCGCATGCAGCAATGTGAGCACACTACGAGCGAATGGGGAGGTTGCCGCAGCAGGTTGGAGTGCCTTGCAGCTGAAGCCGATGCCGGTGTCGAGAGGTTCGACGCAATCGGTTAGCTCGGCTTCCTCGGCGATTTCCTGCGCGAATTGCGCGATGTGGATGCGTAGGCGGTCTGGCGAGTCGAGCCCTGGCTCGATGTACCAGATGTCCGAGATTGGAAACAGGCCGCCGACCTGCACGGGAATCGCCTGCAGCACCGTGTCTGCGAACAGCGGCAACGGGGCGCCGGTCTGCTCGGCCACCAGTTGCTGGATCGCCTGCAAGCGCTTCGTCGTGGCGGCGGGCGAGACAATATGTTGCTGCATGCGTGCCGGAGCGTCGCTTTCCGGAGGAGGGCCTGGTGGCTGTTCCTGCCCGGATGGTGGCGAAGGTGGTGGGGCCGGCGTAGCGGAGACTGCGGTAGGGGGCTGCGTAGTGCCGTCGCCGTCCTGCGGCGCTGTTGGTGTTGGCTCCGGCTGGGGATTCGGTGCGGTTCTGACGTTGGTTCTGCCAACATCAGGCTCCGGGTTACCCGGTATCGATGGAGGACTGGCCACGACGCGTTGACGATGCTCGGTGCTGTCGATTTCCAGTTCCAGGAGGTTGTAGTCGGTGTCAAGGACGGCCGCCATCTGACCTATGAGTTCATCCCTGGCACGTGCCACGGAAAACGCTTCTGGCTGCGTATCGAATGGGGCGAGGACATCGTTGAACAGCGTCTCGAAGTCGATGCTCAGTGACTTTCCGGCAGCGCGTTGTTGCCAGGACAACTCCGCTGCTTTGCGTAGCACAGCCAGTCGCTCGACCTGGTGGCGCCCCAGTCCGTTGTACAGCACGTTGGGAATGACCGGCAGCAGATAGCGGACCGTGTCTTGCATCCTGCTGATATGTGATTGCCGGACCGGATAGCCATCGCCGCTGAGGCGGCGAGCCAGTTCGGATTGCGACAGCGGTTTGCCGCTTTCCTGTTCGTACAGCTCGCGGGCCTTCTCGACGCCTAGCGCACGCTCGATGAAGGTCAGGCTGCCATGCAGTTCGCTCTCTGCCAGGTGACCGGTCAGCGCGATGATCTCGCCACGAGCGGGCCATGGGCGGAACAGGCAAGGAATGCGGAAGAAGCGTTCATCCTTCGTTTCGGACCACAGCTCGCGCAGGATCGCCAGCCTAGTGTTGCCGCCGTTGCGGATGATGAAGTGATCCGCGCCAGGTCGCCGGGTGATCGACGGAGGCGCATCGAGACCTCGCTCGCGGATCGACGCCTTGATCTCGTCGTAACGAGGATTGCGAGTGATCCGTGGGTCAAGCTCGTATGGGAACAGCTCGTCCAGCGTCACGATCATCGGTGTTTCGACGATAGGATCGCTGAGGGCCTTCGCAACGGGGCCGTTGCGCGAGAACCCTTCGGCCAGTAGCTTGCCAGCCATTTCCTGGGGCGTGAGGTCAGCCATTCGGACCACCTCTCGTCAGGTTACGCACCGCGCGACGTAGGCGTGCCCATGCGTTACGGCTGGACCGGTAGTCGCTGGCCGTCGAGCTGGTGAAGATCGGTGGCAAGCCCTCCTTGGTGAACTTCAGGTGACCACCGCCCGTCCGGCTAACCTGCCAGCCTTCGCTCAGGGCGAATTCGATTAGCGGTAGCAATCGTTTGTGGCCGCGGCAGAGTTCATGTGCGCTCATGGGACTGTCTCCCATCGGCCCGGCCAGTCACGCGAGCGAACTGCTCCTGCCATTGCGGGCAGAGTTCGCTGGCGAGTGCACGCATGGTTTCCAGGGCTGCCGGTGCCTGGCGACCGGACGGGCGGCGGTATTCGACCCGGTGTACCGGTTGCCCCGCTGTGGCCGCGCGCGGAACCGCCTCGATGGCCGGGACTTCCGTGCGCAGTACCTGGATCTCGCTGTGCTCGCGGAAAATGAGGCGCAGCGTTTGCTGTACCAGACGGGCATTCGAGGAAACGGCTGGCACACGGTTGATCAGCAGATGCACCGGTGGTGGCTGGATGCCCAGGTAGCGGTATGGTGCGATCGCGTCGACCAATTGCAGTGTCCCGCGCTGCAGCTCGCGTGCGGCCAGAATCTCCGGCGTGACCGGGGATACCGCAATATCCGCCGCCAGCATGGCCATCTCCAGTAGGACGCTGCGCGCGCCTTGGGTGTCGATCAGCACCAGGTCGTAGTAGGGGCGGAACAACGGCAGCAGATTGCGTAGGCGCAGGCGCCCATCAGCGGCATGCAGGAGCAGGGTTCCCAGTTGCTGGTGCTCATCGTTCGACAGCACTACATCCAGGCCTGAAATGGTGGTATGTGACACCAGCTCCGCCAGCGTCTGCTCGTTGAATGCCAGTAGCTCGTAGATGCCGCTGCTGGCGCGATGGCTGAGCGGGTAGTAGGACGACAAGGTGGGCTGTACATCCAGATCGATCAGCAGTACACGTCGGCCGGCGTCGGCAATGAATGCTCCCAGGTTGGCCGCGATAGTGGTCTTGCCGACTCCGCCCTTCGTCGAAATGATCGCAATCACGTTCATGGCGCGCTCCTCTATGCATAGTGGAGCGTCGTCAAACGCGCTCTTCGAGACGTTCAGCGATCCAGGCGTCGATTTCGGCGGAATCCCAGCCGACCGCTCGGATACCGAGGCGTTTGGCTTTCGGAAATTTCCCCACTTTCATCAAGTTGTAAATGTGCGCGCGCTTTATGCCTGTCTTAGCTTCAACTTCGGCGCGGCGGAGGATACGGCGCTCCGCAACAGGAGTTTGCTCAGTGGACATGGTGGTCACTCCTAAATGCTTGGTGGCACTCGATGGCGTGACCTGCAGTAGATGAGCGTCACTCCTTGAGCGCATCAAACAATCGGATATTGCTGAGAACCGGATATCTCGAATGGCATGCGGTTTTTAGATTTTATCGATTCATTAGCTCTGCATCGTCAAACGAATCCGTGATATCTCCACTATCGATGGAGCCCAGATAGCAATCAAGGTACGAAAGGGGATGGGATCTTTTGATGTCTTGAGAATTTGTCTGTATGAGCGTTTTTGTCTAGCCCCCGACCAAAAAAGTCATGAGGATATAGAGTGGGATTGGTTAGGAATTGTAAGGGGGACCTTGGCTAGCCGTTTCTCTGCTTGGAGGGCGGCTATGAAGAGAGATGACCTTTAAGGTCTGGTAGGTTACGAAAGTGGAGCAGGGTGAAGTACTATTGAAAGGTTATATGGGGATTAGTCGATTGCTTTGGTTTCTCCGGCTTGGATGGCGCGCTCAATAAATCTTTCTAGCTCTTCGGAGGGCGGCTTATCTAGCATGGAAATTATAATTTCTACGCTGGGTATTTCATCCGTGAAATGGCGAATTATGACATTGGGGTGGTGGTATAAGGTGACTTGAGACTCTAGGCCCAAACCAATTCCGTAACCCGCAGCTACTAGAATCAACATTGACTCGTGCCCCGATACATACTCGGTTACCGCGGGAAGAGGCAATGTGAATTCACAAAACCCACGATAAATGGCATTATATACGCCAGGGCATAGTTCGGGATGGTAAAGAATCAATGAATGTCGAATAATCTCATGAGGTGGTATTTTTTCAAAGGAAAGCAATGGGTGGTTTTTAGGGATGGCAATGACAGGGCGATCAGTCCAGACTATTTTTTTGATAAAGTCGTTACTGAGTCCAGTCTGGACAGAAAGTGCTGCATCGATCTGATCATTTTTTAGCGCATTGATCATCTCCTTCGCAGTCATTTCAAAAATCCTAACCTCAGTGAGAGGTTCTTCTTCACGGCATTTGGCCAATAACTTGGCAAGCTGGGGCTGAGCAAGTCTTTCTATCAAGCCGATACGCAGTCGACCCCGGTATCCACGTGATGCAGCTTGCACTCGAGTCCGCGCACCCTCCAAGAAGGTGAGCATGCGTTGGGCCTCTTCCCTGAACACCTCTCCTGCCCATGTCAATCGGATCCGGCCGTTGGCGCGTTGAAGTAGATGCACCCCTAGGTCGCTCTCCAACTCCTTAACAGCTCGAGAGAGAGGGGATGGCTCAATATGGACTTTGGCTGCTGCCCTCGAGATGTTCAATTCTTCAGCCACAGCTAGAAAGTAGCGTAGGTGACGTAACCTCATTGAGTAGTCTCCTTACCATGCACGTTGCATCCAGCTGAAAGGTAGGCCGTAATCGCTCCATTTGAGGAGGTAGGTCAATCCCTCAAAGAGGGACACATTGAGTCTCAACCTATCTCGGCGGATAGTAATATCTTCGCTACCCATGGAACAACAAGGCTCTCTGCTGTCCGATGGACGGTAAGGCGGCGATCGCACTGCTCTTGTCACTTATTCTCTTTTCTTATTTCTATTAAGTGGCAGGGGTACTTGTGTCTAAAAGTGATCTGCTGTGGCCAAAATTTATCTGGGCAAAAAAGGGGGATCTGAGATACTTTATTGGGGGTGAATATTTATAGGCGGAGGGATGAAGGCTGAGTGACGCAGATGACCATTTTTACTGGTCGGAGTTATGTTCTTGGCATATCTTGAATGATTAATGGAAATTTAAAATAGCCAAACATCAACCAAGCTATCCAGAGAAGGGCTGTGGCGGCTATGGTGCCAGACGCACAGCAGTACCCACATTATGGGGCGTGAAGGTTGATCCATCAGAGTGTCCTGGTTAACCCGAGCACCTGTCTTGGGCGTCTAACTGATAGCCCATATGTCCAGAGCAAATCAGGCGTCCTAACCATTAAGTAGTGGTGATGGTATTGTGCCTGCAGGTAAATGACCCATTCATCAGCAGGTTTGATCGTTATGACAGAACGGCCTGAGGTGCCCTCGATGATCACTATGGATTGGAGTCGATGCGGGATCGTTTGCCAAGGTAATGCTCTTGTCTCTTGCGAAAAGAGTTGGGCAAGAGGTTGCCTGTCCTCTCGAATAAGTCCACAATTATGTCCACTGCGGAGGCAGTAAGCGAGAAAAGTTCCTTTTAATCAAAGGGTTGGAGACTGGTTGTAAGTCCCGTTTCCCGCTCCAAATATCGATCTGCAGATGTCCACTGGCATTTGCAAGTCACTGAAAAAAGGGCCGAAAGGCCCTTTTTTCGTTCTGGCGAAAACCACTGGAATCCACCCCCAGCCAGGACTTTCAAGTCCATTTTCAAGTACAGGCTTTCGGGGGAGGGCGCTTTCCGGATTCCTGCTGGAGGAGCGTGGTCGGCGAGACAAGCATCGGGTCCTGACTCTCTTTCAGGAGCCAGGTCATGGCACTCAAAGACATCGTCGTCCGGCAAGCCCGGGCTACCGGCAAGGACTACACCCTTCCTGATTTCGACGGCCTGTCCCTGGCCGTGTCTGCCAAGGGCAACCGGTCCTGGCATTTCCGCTACTACTGGGCTGCCAAGCAGCAGCGCATGTCCTTCGGAGCCTATCCGGAGGTCAGCCTTCTCGAAGCGCGTGCGTTGCGCGACGAGGCGCGCGCTGCTGGCGAAAGGCATCAATCCCAAGATCGATCGCAAGCAGAAGTTCCGGGCTGTGTGCCTGGCTGCGGAAAGCAGCTTCGAATCGGTGTATCGGCAGTGGCTTGGCCACCGCGAACTGGAGCTCAAGGAGGGGCGGCAGAGTACGCTTTCGCAGATTCGGCGCATCTTCGGCAAGGACGTGCTCCCCACATTGGGCTCGGTGTCCATCTACAACGTCCGTCGTCCCGACTTGCTGGATGTGCTGGATCGGATCGAGCAGCGCAGGGCATTATTACCGGAGCTTTCGAGCAGCGCTCGCTAAGTACCAGGATCGCAATGGAGGTTCCCAGGGCCGAACTGGCGATTGCCATTGAATCCTGGTGGTCAGGCCACCTCGGCTACGCCCCAACGCATGATCTGGCGGCTCTTCCGACCCCCCTTTCCGACACCTGAAGAGGCTCGGGTTGCACGCACTGCGCTGGAGTCGATCATCCAGGTGTCCAGATCAAACAGACCTTCCTGATTCGACCGGACATGCAATCGCTCAAGTACTCGGTCAAACGTGCCTTCGTCTCGCCAATCACGGAACCGTTGATACATCGTCGACCAGGGGCCGAAGCGTAGCTACCAGCCAAGCGCAATGAGCGTGCGGCCGAAAGCTACCTGAACAAGATGCTCGAGCGTCTTGCTCGACCGATGATCGTGCGAGTAGAGCTTCCCAGCGGGTTTACATACAAACCGCAGCCACTGCGCCACGACGCCCGCAGGCCCCCGCATCTGGCCTGCAGCACGGTGCAATGTGCGAATTCTGCCGGCAATCGTCCTTTTCCTTATAGGCCGCGTAGCCCTGGCCGCCTCAGAATCGATTCCGGTCAGGATTTCGTGAGCGGGGCGGGTCGCTCGGCCCGTCGATGGACTCCAATCGAAAGTCAGCCGTTACATCAGTGCTTGGCCCGGGAATGCCTGGTTTGCGCCAAGCGAATGCGGCCGGCGCTGTGGCTTGTGAAGTTGTTCCCCAAGTGCTCTTTCGGAAACTAGAAGAGGGTGGTCGTAAATGAAAACAACAAAACAAATGACCCTGGATTTTGCACAAGGAGCCGGTGCCGCAGGTAAGGGGGCGCACGCGATGAAAGCGCTGCTGTCCTGCACGCCGCTATTGTTGGGCCTGGCCGGGTTCGCGCCGCTTGCCCAGGCGGCGGAGTGCGGCACGGTGACGATCGCGAGCATGAACTGGGCCTCCGCCGAGCTGCTCGCCGAGGTGGACAAGTTCATTCTGCAGAACGGTTATGGCTGCGATGCCAGCATCGTGCTGGGCGATACCGTGCCGACCCTGACCTCGATGGCGGAGAAGGGCAAGCCGGACGTGGCGCCCGAATCCTGGACCAGCCTGCGGCCGCCCATCACGCAGAAGAACATCCAGGAAGGGAAGCTGCTGATCGCCGGCAAGGCCTTCACCGAAGGCGGCGTACAGGGCATCTACATTCCCAGGTTCATCGTCGATGCCCATCCCGACATCAAGACCATCGCCGATGCCTTGAAGCACCCCGAACTCTTCCCCGACCCGGAAGACCCGTCGAAAGGCGCCTGGTCCGCGGGGCAGCAGGGCTGGGGCGGCACCGTCATCGCCAGCCAGTACTACAAGGCCTACAAGGCCAGGGACGCCGGCTTCAACCTGGTGGACACCGGCTCGGCGGCCGGCCACGACGGCTCTCTCATCCATGCCTACGAGCGCAAGAAGGGCTGGATCGGCTACTACTGGGAGCCCACTTCGCTGCTTGGCAAATATGAAATGGTGCGACTGTCCTCGGGCGTTCCCTACGACGAGGCCGAGTGGAACCGTTGCAACAAGGTGGAGAAGTGCCCGGACCCGAAACCCAATGAATGGCCGGCCGATGAGGTCAACACCATCGTGACCAG
Organism: Pseudomonas sp. NBRC 100443; assembly: GCF_030268185.1. Taxonomy (NCBI): domain Bacteria; kingdom Pseudomonadati; phylum Pseudomonadota; class Gammaproteobacteria; order Pseudomonadales; family Pseudomonadaceae; genus Pseudomonas; species Pseudomonas sp. NBRC 100443. Next base: position 80,190 of record NZ_BSQE01000011.1, on the reverse strand, counting down.
GACATTCGCGGAGCACGCCGGCCCCGCCTACAAGTACCTCTCGACCCGCTCCTGGCCCAATGCGCTGGTCAACCGGATGCTGGCCTGGATGGCGGACAACCAGGCCACCGGTGAAGACGGCGCCAAGGCGTTCCTGAAGAGGAACCCGGATGTCTGGGTGAAATGGGTCGACGCTGACGCTGCCGAGAAGATCAAGTCAGCTCTGTAATGCGCAGCATGGCGCGGTGCGTACCATTGCGCTGCGCCCTCTCGGCCGGGAGAAAACAAGAATGAGCCCGGCATATTGGAAAAGGGCAATCACATGAGCTGGTTTCAGGATTTTCCCCAGATGGACGATGACTCCCTGCGCAGCCTCAAGCAGGTCATCGACGAGGGCTTCCGTTCGTTCACCCGTGGCCATGGCGATAGCATCGAGAACTTCTTCGCCCCCCTGCAGAAGTTCCTGCTGCTGTCCGAGCGTTTCATGACGCAGACGCCCTGGCCGATCATCGTTCTCATCGTCCTGGCCATCGCCTGGGTCGCCAGCCGCAGCCTGAAGGTGGTGCTGGGCGCGCTCGCCACCCTGCTGGCGATCGGTTACTTCGGCATGTGGGACGACTCCATGCGCACGGTATCGATGATCTTCGTCTGCACCGTGCTGTCGATCGCCATGGGCTTGCCGATCGGCATCCTGATGGCGCGCTCGGAACGCCTCCAGCGCCTGGTCAACCCGGTGCTCGACGTGATGCAGACCATGCCCAGCTTCGTCTACCTGATCCCCGTGGTCATGCTGCTGGGCATCGGCCGGGTGCCGGGGCTGATAGCGGTGGTCATCTATGCCATCCCGCCGATGATCCGCATGACCAACCTGGGCATCCGCCTGGTGGACAAGGACGTGCTCGAGGCGGCCGACGCCTTCGGTTCTTCCAGCTGGCAGAAGCTGCGGAACGTCCAGCTGCCCCTGGCGCTGCCGACCATCATGGCCGGCATCAACCAGACGATCATGATGGCCCTGGCCATGGTGGTCATCGCCTCGATGATCGGCGTGCAGGGCCTCGGCCAGCCGGTGCTGAAGGCGATCGCCAACCAGTACTTCACCCTCGGCATCTTCAACGGCCTGGCGATCGTCGGCATCGCCATCATCTTCGACCGGATCAGCCAGGCCTACGGGCAGCGGCTGCAGAAACACCTGGAGGTGGTCCATGGCTGAGCGGCAGTTCGACGGCATCAGCATCCGCAATCTCTACAAGATCTTCGGCCCGGACGCGGCGGCCCACGTCGAGGCGGTGAAGCAGGGCATGGGCAAGACCGAGCTGATGGAGCGCTTCGGCCACGTCCTGGGCCTAAAGGACATCAACCTGGACATGCCGGCGGGCTGCATCCAGGTGATCATGGGGCTGTCCGGCTCGGGCAAGTCCACGCTGATCCGCCACATCAACCGGCTGATCGACCCGACCGCGGGCGAGGTGCTGGTCAACGGCGTGGACGTGGTCAAGATGAGCCAGGCCGAGCTGCGCGGGTTCCGCCGCCAGCAGACCGCGATGGTGTTCCAGAAATTCGCCCTGCTGCCCCACCGCAACGTGATCGAGAACACCGTCTACGGCCTGGACATCCAGAAGCTGCCCCGCGCCAGGAGCCTGGACATCGCCATGCGCTGGATCGAGCGAGTGGGGCTCAAGGGCTTCGAGAAGAAGTACCCCAACCAGTTGTCCGGCGGCATGCAGCAGCGCGTGGGCCTGGCCCGCGCGCTGGCCAACGACGCGCCCGTGCTGCTGATGGACGAGGCCTATTCGGCGCTCGACCCGCTGATCCGCATGGACATGCAAAGCGTGCTGCTGGACCTGCAGAAGGAGATCAGGAAGACCATAGTATTCATCACTCACGACCTCGACGAGGCCCTGCGCCTGGGCGACCAGATCGCCATCCTGCGCGACGGCCAGGTCATCCAGCAGGGCAGCAGCCAGGACATCGTCCTGCGCCCCGCGGATGACTACGTGGCGAACTTCGTCAAGGAGGTCAACCGGGGCCGGGTGCTGCACGTCGAGGCGGTGATGACGCCGGCGCGCGCGGGCGCCGCTGCGAGCGGGATGACCATCCCCGCCGGCACCACGGTGGAGGAGGCGGTGCGCACGCTGGCGCTGGTGCCGGACGGCGACGTCACGGTGGTCTCGCCGGGCGGGAAGCCGCTGGGCACCGTGACCTTCCGCCGTCTGGCGGAGGCCATGGTCAATGCGCGGGAGTTGCCGAACCCGCGCAGCCAGGGGGTGGCGGCGGTGCGCTGAGTCTGCTCGGGAGCTCGAGTCCCTTTGCGCCTGTAATGCTGTTCATTCAAGCGCTGCCCTGGTTCAGCGAAGGTGTTCCAATACTGGCTCCGCCCCTCACCCCAACCCTCTCCCAAAGGGAGAGGGGGCCGTTCGGAGTGGACGGTGAATGCTGAGTCATCCTGATCACGGTTATCCGCCGTTAGCCGTGCCACCAGGGTGACCGGCGTGGCCGGTGAGTCCAATCGCGGACAGAGTCCGCTCCTACGCCCGCCGGCAAACCACCCCGTAGGATGGCGTTGAGCGAAGCGATACCCATCACCACCACCGCATGGGTTTCGCCAAGGCTCAACCCATCCTGCGAAGAGCGCCTCGGCGCAGTCGGCAAGACAGTTGCTCCTACACCTTCCGGCAAATATGACGCCGCGTAGGATGGTGTTGAGCGAAGCGATACCCATCACCCCGACCGCATGGGTTTCGCCAAGGCTCAACCCATCCTACGAAGGGCGCCTCGGCGCAGCCGGCAAGACAGTTGCTCCTACGCCCGTGCTTCCTGGAACCGAGCGGACTCCGCCCTATGCACCCAGGCCCTTCGCCTGGGCTTTCAGCCGGCCCAGGGCGTACTGGCCGACGACCAGGTCCAGGTGGGCGCCGCCGGCGTTCTTGTACAGCGTGCGCTCCGTGGCGGCGCGGGCGAAGGGGTTGCGCTGGCACAGGTCGTAGAGATCGCCCTCGATCTGCCCGGGCTGGATGACGCCGGCCTGCAGCGGCCCCAGGATGTCGCCCGCGCAGGCCGCGCTGCCCCGGTCGTCGACGAATATCCGCGCGTTGGCCACCGCCTGGTCGTCCGCCTCGCGCATGTCCGCGCGGTAGCCGCCGACGAGGTCGAGGTGGGTGCCGGGGCGCACCAGCTCGCCGCGGATCAGCGGGGTGGGGGCGCTGGTGGCGGAGGCGATGATGTCGGCGCGGGCCACGGCCGGGTCGAGGTCGTCGACGATCCGCGCGTTCACGCCCCTGGCCTGGAGTTCGGCGCAGGTCGCCATGAGCTTCGCGGCCGTGCGGTTCCACAGCAGCACCTCGCGGAGGGATGGGCGGATGTGCAGGTAGGCGTCCGCCAGGGCCTGGGCGATGGGCCCGGCGCCCATGACCAGCAGCACGGCGCTGTCCTCGCGGCTCAGCTTGCGGGCGGCCAGCGCCGAATCCGCGGCGGTTTTCCAGCGGGTGATCTCGGGGCCGTCGAGGATGGCGGCGATGGCCTTGCTGGCCTCGTCGATGACGATGAAGGCCGCCTGCTCGGTCGGTACCGGCGGCGTCGCGGCGTTGCCGGCGGGGTAGATGGAGCAGACCTTCACCCCGGCGCCGTAGCCGGGCAGCACCACGCCGCGGCTGAACAGGCCGTATTCGGCGTCGCCGATGAAGTAGCTGTCGCCGGCGGGGCGCGCGCCCAGGTGCGCCTGCTGCAGCGCCTGCAGCACGCCTTCCCAGTCCAGCAGCGCGCGGATCTGCGCGGCGTCGATCATTTGCATTCTTCCATCCTCCTGGATGCCTGGCTGAAAAACGCCGAGGGCGCCTTCGGCTGGGAAGGCGCCCTCGGGGTGGACAATGAACAGCTGGACCGGTTGAGAATCTGTTTACGATCTCGCGAGCTAGAGCAGAACAAGGCAAAAACAGGCGAGGGAGCGCAGTTTAGTCCGCTAAATGAGCATCACTCGCCTGTTTTTAACGCAGTTATGCCGACGCGCAGCAGATCGTAGACAGGTTCTCAAGCCCAGATGTCACCTATGGTGAAGCCCTCGGTGAAGGGATCGTCGTGGTCCAGCACGAAGGTGTTGATTCCGTAGATCCAGCTCTTGCCGGTGATGGTGGGGACCACCGCCTTGCGCTCGCCGATGCGGGTTTCCTCGATCAGCCGGCCGGTGTAGATGTTGCCGACGATGCCCTGGTGGCGGAAGTCCCGCTCCAGCGGCAGCTCGCCCTTGGCGTGCAGGGTGGCCATCTTGGCGCAGGTGCCGGTGCCGCAGGGGCAGCGGTCCAGCGCGCCGGTCCAGGTCGCCGGGTCGTCCCAGGAGAACTCGCCCGAGGCCATGGTCACCACGTTCTTCCAGTCGGCCCTGGGGTCGTCGCTGGGCCCGGACAGCTGCGAGATGGTGATGCCGATGCCCGGGTAGTCGGGGTGCGCCACCGGCAGTTGCTCGATGGCCGCCTGGCGGATCATCGAGGAGATGCGGGCGATCTCGGCGCCGTGCTGCGGGATCAGTTCCAGGCCCTTGAACTGGCGGACGTCGGCGATGACGTAGAACATCCCGCCCCAGCCCACGTCGACCCTGACCTTGCCCAGGTGCGGCACGTCGATGGTCGCGTCCAGGTGCGCGGCGAAGGCCGGCACGTTCTGGAAGGTGACGCCCTTGACCTTGCCGTCCTTGCACTCGGCCTTCACCCGGATCAGCCCGGCGGGGGCCTCCAGCACCAGTTCGGTGACCGGTTCGCGCATCGGCAGCATGCCCATCTCCAGCAGCACGGTCACCACCGAGATGGTGTTGCCGCCGGACATCACCGGGTACTCGATCTGCTCCATGATGATGTAGCCGGCGTCGGCTTCCGGGTGCGTTGGCGGCACTATGATGTTGCAGCAGTGCGCCGGGTAGCCCCGCGGCTCGCGCAGCATCAGCTTGCGCAACTGGTCGTCGTTTTCCTCCAGCCACTTCATCTTCTCGTAGACGCTGTCGCCGGGGATGTGCGGGACGCCGCCGGTGATGACGCGCATGGGCGTGCCGGCGTGGGTGTCCACCGCGTGGATCGTTCTCTTGAATGCCATCTTTCCTACCTGTACGTCTGCGGGCGGGGCCCGGGGTCGAGGTTCCGTCCGACGGCAGGAGGCCCGCCATGCGCGGGCCCGTGCTGCCTGTCGGCCGGGTTCAGTAGCTGAGCGAGCTGGCCTGGTGCAGGTCCAGGGAACGGGTTTCCGGGGCCATCAGCCAGGTGACGAAGAGGCCCACCATGGAGACGCCGAAGGCCACGAACATGGTGTTGGCGATGCCGATGCCGTCCAGCGACAGGGGCACCAGGTAGGTGCCGACGGCCGCGCCGATGCGCGACAGCGAGGTCGCCAGGCCCACCGCCGAACCGCGGATGGAGGTGGGGAACAGCTCGTTGGGGTACACGTACTGCAGCACCTGGGCGCCGCCGATGAACAGCGCGTAGCTGCCGAACAGCACCAGCGTGAGCAGGGCCGCGCCGTCCGGGCACAGGCCCAGCAGCAACAGGGCCAGGCCCGACCAGAGGAAGCTGTGCATGAGCATGTTGCGCCGGCCCAGCGGGTTGATCAGGCGGACGCCCAGCAGGCAGCCGAAGACGAACATCACGGTGATGGCCACCGCGCCCCAGGCCGCCAGCTCGCCGGTCAGGCCCATGGTGCTGAGGATTTTCGGGGCGAAGGCGTAGATGGCGAACTGCGGGATGATCGAGCAGGTCCAGAAGATGCTGACGAAGAAGATGCGCTTGCCGTAGTTGGAGTGGAACAGCGACCAGACCGAGACGTGCTGCTCCGGGGTCTTCTCCGGCAGGTTGCGCACCGAGTACTGCTCGCCATAGACCTTCTTGATCACCTGGTCGGCCTCCTGCACGCGGCCCTTGCTCAGTAGCCAGCGGGCCGACTCGGGGGTGCCGGCGCGCATGACCAGGAACAGCACCGCCGGCACCACCGCGCTGGCCAGGGCCCAGCGCCAGGCGTCCGGGCCGGCGCTGCGCAGGATCAGCTCGCCGGCGATGTAGGCCACGGCGGCGCCGACGAACCACATCATCACCAGGCTGGCGAGGATGGAGCCGCGCTGTTTCTTCGGCAGGAACTCGGCCAGCAGGGAGGTGGCCAGCGGGTGGTCGGCGCCGATGGCGACGCCGAGCATCAGGCGCAGGGCGATCAGCGACCAGGCGGAGGCGACCCAGAACTGGCACAGGGAGAACAGTGCCAGGACCACCAGCACCAGCACGTATAGCGTCTTGCGTCCGAGCCGGTCGGTGAACAGGCCGCCGACGAAGCCGCCGAAGAACATGCCCACCAGCGAGGCCGCGGCGATCATGCCTTCCTGCAACGAACTCAGCTGCAGCGCCTGGCTCAGTTGCACCATCACCACGCCGATGATGCTCAGTATGTAGCCGTCGAGAAATGGGGCGCCGGAAGAATAGATCGCCAGCTTCTTGTGGAAGCTGTTCAGCGATGCATCTTCCAATGAAATCTTGTGATTGTTGGACATGGAGCCTCCGTCAGCGCTCAGCATGCTTGTCCATGGGGGGCCGGACAAGGCTTGCCGGCGGAACAAACAGCTGTTTCTTGTTGGAATTGTTCAGTGGCTTTATCTGCACGAGTGCATCGGCCCGGCACGGCCACGGGAAGTCGCGCCGACGCTTGCCGGCGCGGCCCTGCATCCTTTCTTTTCCTGGCGTACAGATACGAACCACAGCCTGGTCAGCACTATCTCACCGAGGGCTTTGGCGGCCATATAACAGGCCTGACTACTTATAGGAGATTCCTTCTGGAGGGCCGCGGGCGCTCTGGCTCGCGGGCTGCAGGCCGCGCCGGGCGGGGCCTGCAGGGGGGGCGGGAAGGGCGCCGCGACGCCGGGCGCCGCGGCGCAACCCGCTAGGCCGGATCCTCGCCGGGCCGGGCGAACAGCTCGCCGGCCACCGCCCAGTCGCAGGGGCTGACGTTCTCGAAGACGACGTGGATCCACTTGCTATCCATGCCGGTCTTCTCGGCCAGTACGCGGGTGAATTCCGCGGCGACTTCCGCCTTCACGGAGTCGCTCTTGTCATTGAACCAGGTGACGCGGATTACGGGCATGGGCAAGTTCCTCGGTTTGTCTGCCGTTGGTTCGGCGGGAGAGGGCATGATTCAGCGAGGCGTGAGTGCGGGATATAAGAACAAAGACAATTAATGCGATATTGAAAACGGCGGCCCGAAAATAAAAAACGCCAGTGGCGACTCCCGGTGCGCCACTGGCGGAAAGTTGTCAGCTGAACTTGTGCCGAAGGCTCACTGGATATTCAGGCACAGGTATTTGATTTCCAGATAGTCCTCGATGCCGTACCTGGAACCTTCGCGGCCCAGGCCCGAAGCCTTGATGCCGCCGAAGGGCGCCACCTCGTTGGAGATCAGCCCGGTGTTGATGCCCACCATGCCGTATTCCAGGGCCTCGGCCACGCGGAACACGCGGCCCAGGTCGCGGGCGTAGAAGTAGGAGGCCAGGCCGAACTCGGTGTCGTTGGCCATGGCGATGACCTCGGCCTCGTCCTTGAAGCGGAACAGCGGCGCCAGCGGGCCGAAGGTCTCTTCCTTGGCCACGGCGGCATCCTTCGGTACGTCGACCAGAATGGTCGGCTCGAAGAAGGTGCCGCCCAGGGCGTGCGGCTTGCCGCCGGCAACGACCTTGGCGCCCTTGCCCACGGCGTCGGCGATGTGTTCTTCGACCTTGGCCACGGCCTTGGAATCGATCAGCGGGCCGGTGGTCACGCCGTTCTCCAGGCCGTTGCCGATGTTCAGCTTGGCGACTGCCGCCTTGAGTTTCTCGACGAAGGCGTCGTACACGCCGTCCTGCACGTACAGGCGGTTGGCGCAGACGCAGGTCTGGCCGTTGTTGCGGTACTTGGAGATCAGCGCGCCTTCCACGGCGGCATCCAGGTCGGCGTCATCGAAGACGATGAAGGGCGCGTTGCCGCCCAGTTCCAGGGACACCTTCTTGATGTCCTGGGCGCACTCGGCCATCAGTTGGCGGCCGATCTCGGTGGAGCCGGTGAAGCTCAGTTTGCGCACGATGGGGTTGCCGGTCAGCTCGCCGCCGACTTCGCCGGCGCTGCCGGTGACCACGCTGAACACGCCTTTCGGAATGCCGGCGCGCTCGGCCAGCTCGGCCAAGGCCAGGGCGGAATACGGCGTCTGCGAAGCGGGCTTGAGCACCATGGTGCAGCCGGCGGCCAGGGCCGGGCCGGCTTTACGGGTGATCATCGCCGAGGGGAAGTTCCACGGGGTGATGGCGGCGGTGACGCCGATGGGCTGCTTGATCACCATCAGGCGCTTGTCCGGCTGGTGGCCGGGGATCATGTCGCCGTAGACGCGCTTGGCTTCCTCGCCGAACCATTCGAAGAAGGACGCGGCATAGGCGATCTCGCCCTTGGCTTCGGCCAGCGGCTTGCCCTGTTCCTGGGTCAGCAGGCGGCCCAGGTCGTCCTGGTGCTCGATCATCAGTTCGAACCAGCGGCGCAGCTTGTTGGCGCGCTCCTTGGCGGTCAGCGCGCGCCAGGCCGGCAGGGCGCGGTCGGCGGCCTCGATGGCGCGGCGCGTCTCGGCGGCGCCCATCTTCGGCACAGTGCCGATGATCTCGTTGGTCGCCGGGTTGTTGACCTTCAGAGTCTGGCCGTTGTCGGCGTCCACCCAGGCGCCGTCGATGTAGGCCTGCTGGCGGAAGAGCGAAGGGTCTTTCAGTTGCATGCGATGCTCCTGTGGATTCGAGTGGGCGAAGGCTGGCCAGCGGCCCGGGGCGGGCCGCTGCGTCCATGGGGGTCAGACTTCCGAGCTGCGGGTTCTGAGCTCGATGTTGAGGATGCGGTCGTTCTCCGAGTAGTCCACCGGGCAGTCGATGACGTGCACCCCGGGCGTGCTCAGGCAGCGCTCCAGCAGCGGCAGGAAGCCCTCCGCGCTTTCCACCCGGTGGCCCTGGGCGCCGTAGGCCCGGGCGTACTGCACGAAGTCCGGGTTGCCGTAGTCCAGGCCGAAGTCGCTGAAGCCCATGTTCGCCTGCTTCCAGCGGATCATCCCGTAGCCGTCGTCGCGCAGGATCACCACCGTGAGGTTCATCTCCAGGCGCACCGCGGTTTCCAGCTCCTGGCTGTTCATCATGAAGCCGCCGTCGCCGCATACCGCGAGGATGCGCCGCTGCGGGTACACCAGGTGCGCGGCCATGGCCGAGGGCAGGCCGGCACCCATGGTCGCCAGGGCGTTGTCCAGCAGCACGGTGTTGGGCATGTGCGCCTTGTAGTTGCGGGCGAACCAGATCTTGTAGATGCCGTTGTCCAGGGCCACGATGCCGTCCGACGGCAGCGCGCGGCGCACGTCGGCCACCAGGCGTTGCGGGTACAGCGGGAAGCGCGCGTCGTCGGCGCCTTCGGCGACCTGGGCCTCGTTGGCCTCGCGGATCGCCAGCAGGCGGCCGAAGTCCCAGTGCGAGGTGTCGCGCAGCGCCTCGCCGATCTGCCACACGGCGTTGGCGATGTCGCCGATCACTTCCACCTGCGGGAAGTACACCGGGTCCACCTCGGCCGAGCGGAAGTTCACGTGGATCACCTCGGTGCCGCCGCGGACCATGAAGAACGGCGGCTTCTCGATCACGTCGTGGCCGATGTTGACGATCAGGTCGGCGGCCTCCACCGCGCGGTGCACGAAGTCGCCGGAGGACAGCGCGGCATTGCCGAGGAAGCGCGGGTGGCGCTCGTCCACCACGCCCTTGCCCATCTGGGTGGTGACGAAGGGGATGCCGGTCTTGTCGATCAGCTGCTTGAGGACCTTGGCGGTCATCTTGCGGTTGGCCCCGGCGCCGATCACCAGGATCGGGCTGCGCGCGGCCTGCAGTTTCTCCACCGCGGCCTCGATGGACTTGTGCTCGGCCAGCGGGCGGCGCGACAGGCTGCGCGGGATCGGCAGGCTGTCGGTCTGCTCGGCGGCGACGTCCTCGGGCAGCTCCAGGTGCACGGCGCCGGGCTTCTCTTCCTCGGCCAGGCGGAAGGCCTCGCGCACGCGGGAGGGGATGTTGTCGGCCGAGGCCAACTGGTGGGTGTACTTGGTCAGCGGCTGCATCATGCCGACCACGTCGAGGATCTGGAAGCGGCCCTGCTTGGACTTCTTGATCGGCTTCTGCCCGGTGATCATCAGCATCGGCATGCCGCCCAGATAGGCGTAGGCGCCGGCGGTGACCAGGTTGGTGGCGCCGGGGCCGAGGGTCGACAGGCTCACCCCGGTCTTGCCGGTCAGGCGGCCGTAGGTGGCGGCCATGAAGCCGGCGGACTGCTCGTGGCGCGTCAGCACCAGCCTGATCGTCGACTTGCGCAGGGATTCCAGCAGGTCGAGGTTCTCCTCGCCGGGAATGCCGAAGACGTATTCGACGCCTTCGTTCTCCAGGCATTGCACAACCACATCGGCGGCCTTGGCCATCTTGCTTGCTACCTCGGTATTTCGGGGAGTGGAGGGTTGGGCGGCGGCGCGGCGCCACCCGGTGGAGCATAGGCCCGCTGGCGCGAAGGGCGCGGCGTTGCGCCAAACGGTCGCGGGCGGGGCGCTAGGCGCCGGGCCCGCTCGAGCGGGTCAGCAGCGCGTCCAGCACCACTTCGCAGGCGGCGCCCCAGTGGGCGTTGGCCTGCAGGTGGTTGAGCATGTCCAGCCCGTTGGCGGTGTAGGTGCCGGGCGTGGCGATGGCCTGGCCGAGGGTCCTGAGGTCGACGCCGGGGTGGTGGCGGGCGCTGGCGATGCAGTCCTGCATGTTGTCCAGCACCAGGCTGCGCGCCTTGTCGGCGGGCAGGCCCTTTTCCACCAGCCATTGCTGCAGGTCGTGGAGGAAGAAGTAGAACCAGCCGTTCATGCAGGCGGCCACGGTGGCCAGTTCGAAGTCGGCTTCCTCCTGCAGCACCACCAGGTGCCCGAGCGCTCGCAGCGCCCGCTCGGTGGCCGCATCCGGCGGGCAGACCACCACGGTGGACTGGTTGAACTGCGCCGCATAGGAAAGCATCGCCCGCACGCAGCGGGCTCCGGGGAAGTGCCCGGCCAGTTGCGCCAGGCCGACGCCGGCGACCAGCGAAACCAGCTTGCGCCCCGGCGGCACCCGCACCTCGTCGGCCAGCGCCGCCAGGGCGTCGGGGCGCACGCCGACGACCAGCAGTTCGGCCGCGTCGACCACCGCCTGGTTGCTGTCCATCACCTGCGCGCGGCAGTCCGCGGCCAGTTGGGTGGAGCGCTCGTGGTTGCGCGGCGACAGCAGGATGCGCCCGTCGAAACCGCTGCGGCGCAGGCCGCGCACGACCTTCTCGGTCAGCTCGCCGACGCCCAGTATGCCAAGGCTGTGCATGATTACCCCCTTTGCCGCGGCACGCGCGGCGCGCCTGGCTCTCGATTCGATCGGTGCACTATCTCACCCGCGCGCCGGCTCGCCATATAACGACCGGGACAAGTGATAGGACGTTCGCGGCCGCGGGACCGGCGGGCAGGGGAGCTGGGCACGGCCGGCGTGGGCGGGCGAGGGGAAACCTGCTGGCAATCGTCCTTTTCGTTATAGGCGCCGGGCTGGCGCGCGCTCCAGAATTCGCCATCCGTTGTGAGAGCAGAACACCGTGAAAATACAAGAAACCCCTGCTGACGATAATGGCTGCGGCTGGTTCCACCTCAGCCCCCCGCGCACCCCGCGAGCCGCCCGCGGCGGCCAGGTGCGGGCGCGCTGGGCGGTGGTCGGGGCGGGCCTGACCGGGCTTGCCGCGGCGCGCCAACTGGCGTTGAACTTCCCGGCCGACGAGGTCGTGCTGCTGGAGGCCCAGGAGGTGGGCTTCGGCTCGTCCGGGCGCAACTCCGGTTTCGCCATCGACCTGCCCCATGACATAGGCGCGCCCGACTACATCGGCGATCCGGCCATTGCGCGGATGAGCCTGAAGCTGAACCTGTTCGCCCAGGGCGTGATTACCTCGCTGGTGGCGCGGCACGGCATCGACTGCCAGCTCAAGCCGGTGGGCAAGTACCAGGCGGCGGTGGAGGACAAAGGCTTGCGGGTGCTGGAAGCCTACAAGAGCGGCCTGGAGAAGCTCGGCCAGGCCTACCAGATCATCGAGGCCGACGAGCTGCCCGCGCACCTGGGCACTTCCTTCTACCGCCGCGCGCTGTACACCCCCGGCACCCTGCTGTTGCAGCCGGCGAGCCTGGTGAAGGGCCTGGCCGACAGCCTGCCGGCCAACGTCTCGCTGTTCGAGCGCTGCGCCGTCACCGAGGTGGACTACCGCGGGCCGATCACCCTGCGCCACGCCGCGGGCAGCGTGGTCGCCGACAAGCTGGTGCTCGCCAACAACGCCTTCGCCACCCAGTTCGGCTTCCTCAAGGGGCGACTGCTGCCGGTGTTCACCTACGCCAGCATGACCCGCCCGCTGAGCGAGGAAGAGCAGGCGCGGCTGGGCGGCAAGCCGGTATGGGGCATCATCCCCGCCGACCCCTTCGGCAGCACCCTGCGGCGCACCCCGGACCAGCGCCTGCTGGTGCGCAACAGCTTCAGCTTCAACCCCAACGGCAAGATCGACGCGCGCCTGCTGGCACGGGCCGCGGCGGCCCAGCGGCGCTCCTTCGAGCATCGCTTCCCGATGCTGCCGGGCGTGGCGTTCGACTACACCTGGGGCGGCGCCATGGGCATGACGCGCAACCACGCCGGCCACTTCGGCGAGCTGGCGCCCAACGTCTACGGCGCGCTGGGCTGCAACGGCCTGGGCATCACCCGCGGCACCGGCACCGGCACGCTGCTGGCCGACTGGCTGGCCGGCCAGCGCAACGAACTGATCGACTTCCTGCTCGCCAGCGCGGGGCCCAGCCGCAACCCGCCGCAGCCGTTCCTGTCCCTCGGCGTCAACGCCAGCCTGTGCTGGGGCCAGCACCGCGCCGGCCTGGAAAGCTGACGGCGCGCAACCCTTACGAATCCGCCCGGGCAGGCCCCGGGCACTCCTTGAAGAGGAACCGAACCCATGGCCGTCAAACCGACCCTGATCAAGAACGCCGCGCAATCGCCCATGGGCGAGCCGACCCCGGCCAGGCTGCCCGTCGGCGACCTCGTCGCCCAGGCCCGCCTGGGGCAGGACGTTACCCTGGAGGCGTCCTCCGCCTCGGTGGGCATCTGGGAAAGCAGCCCGGGGGTATTCCGCCGGCACATCATGAACCGCGAGTTCAGCCACGTCGTTTCCGGCTGGTGCATCTTCACCCCCGATGGAGGCGAGCCGCTGGAGCTGCGCGCCGGCGACGCGGTGTTCTTCCCGGCCAACTGCGAGGGCGTGTGGGACATCCGCGAACCCTTCCGCAAGACCTACGTGATCTTCTGAGGCGCCGGCGCAGCATGATTTCCCGTATTGACGCATCGCCCCGGGCCAGCAGGCTGGTCATCGCCGGCGACAGGATCGAGACCTCGGGCCTGGTGGCCAACGACAGCGCGGCGTGCATCGCCGGGCAGACCCGCGACGTGCTGGACCAGCTCGACACCCTGCTGGCCAAGGCCGGCGTCGGTCGCGAAGGGCTGCTGCGGGTGCAGATCTGGCTCGCCGACATGCAGGACTTCGCGGCCATGAACGAGGTCTACGACGCCTGGGTCGGCGGCGAGCTGCAGCCGGCCCGCGCCTGCGTCGGCGCGCAGTTGGCCAGCCCCGACTACCGCATCGAGATCCAGGCCTGGGCGCAACGCTGATGATCGCCCGTCTCCCCGCCGAACCCCTGCTCGCCAAGGTCTATCGCGCGTTCCTGGAGCGCTTGCGCGCCGCCGGCTTCCGCGGCGAGATCACCCCGGACCAGGCGACGCGCACGGTGCTCGCCACCGACAACTCCATCTACCAGCGCCTGCCGCAGGCGGCGGTGTTCCCGCTGGATACGGCGGATGTCGTCTGCCTGGCCGAGCTGGCCGGCCGCGCCGAGTTCCGCGAGGTGCTGCTGGCCCCGCGCGGCGGCGGCACCGGCACCAACGGCCAGTCGCTGACCGAGGGCATAGTCGTCGACCTGTCCCGGCACCTGACGCGGATCCTCGAGATCGACCCCGAGCAGCGCTGGGTGCGCGTGCAGGGCGGGGTGGTCAAGGACCAGCTCAACGCCGCGCTGCGCCCCCATGGGCTGTTCTTCGCCCCGGAGCTGTCGACCTCCAACCGCGCCACCCTCGGCGGCATGATCAACACCGACGCCAGCGGGCAGGGCAGCTGCACCTACGGCAAGACGCGCGACCACGTGCTGGAACTGCACAGCGTGCTGCTGGGCGGCGAAGTGCTGCACAGCGCGGCCATGGACGAACCGGCGCTGCAGGCGCAGATCGCCCGCGGCGACCGGCGCGCCGAGGTGCTGCGCTGCGCGCGCGACATCGCCGACAGCAAGGCCGAGCTGATCGCCGCCGGCTTTCCCAGGCTCAACCGCTGCCTGACCGGCTACGACCTGGCGCACCTGCGCGAGGCCGACGGGCGCTTCAACCTCAACAGCGTGCTGTGCGGTTCCGAAGGCACCCTGGGCTTCATCGTCGAAGCCAAGCTCAACGTGCTGCCGATCCCCCGTCATTCGGTGCTGGTCAACGTGCGCTACGCCAGCTTCATGAGCGCGCTGCGCGACGCCAAGGCGCTGATGGCGCTGCGGCCGCTGTCCATCGAGACGGTGGATTCCAAGGTGCTGCTGCTGGCCATGCGCGACATCGTCTGGCACGGCGTGGCCGAGTATTTCCCCGAGGATGCGGATACGCCGACCCTCGGCATCAACCTGATCGAATTCAGCGGCGACGACTGGCCCGAGCTGGAGCAGCGCGTCCACGCCTTCGTCGAGCACCTGCGCAGCGACACCTCCGTGCAGCGCCTGGGGCATACCCTGGCGATCGGCGACGAGGCGGTGAAGCGCGTCTACGCCATGCGCAAGCGCGCCGTCGGCCTGCTCGGCAACGTCGAGGGCCAGGCCCGGCCGCAGCCCTTCGTCGAGGACACGGCGGTGCCGCCGGAGCACCTGGCGGACTTCATCGCCGAGTTCCGCGCCCTGCTCGACGGCCACGGTCTGCAGTACGGCATGTTCGGCCACGTGGACGCCGGCGTGCTGCACGTGCGCCCGCTGCTGGACATGAAGGACGCGCGCCAGGCCGCGCTGATCCGCCCCATCTCCGATGGCGTGGCGGCCCTGACGCGCAAGTACGGCGGGTTGCTCTGGGGCGAGCACGGCAAGGGCCTGCGCTCGGAGTACGCGCCGGCCTACTTCGGCGAGCTGTACCCCGAGCTGCAGGCGCTGAAGGCGGCCTTCGACCCGTGGAACCAGCTCAACCCCGGGAAGATCGCCACACCGGCGAGCCTGCCGGAGGCACGGCTGACCGGCGTGGACGAGGTGACCCTGCGCGGCGAACTGGACCGCCGCATCGACGAGCGCGTCTGGCAGAGCTACGACACGGCCGTGCAGTGCAACGGCAACGGCGCCTGCTACAACTTCGACCCGGACGACGCCATGTGCCCGTCGTGGAAGGCCACCCGCGACCGCACGCAATCGCCCAAGGGGCGCGCCTCGCTGATCCGCGAGTGGCTGCGCCTGCAGGGTGAGCAGGGCGTCGACGTGCTGGCGCAGAGCGCGGCGATCCGCCGGGGCGGGCGGCCGCTGGCGCCGCTGTGGCGCTTGCGCAATGCCCTGGCCCGGCGCCTGGGCGAAAGCGACTTCTCCCACCAGGTGTACGACGCCATGGCCGGCTGCCTGGCGTGCAAGTCCTGCGCGGGGCAGTGCCCGGTGAAGGTCAACGTGCCGGAGTTCCGCTCGCGCTTCCTGGAGCTGTACCACGGCCGCTATGGGCGCCCGCTGAAGGACTACCTGATCGGCTCGCTGGAGTTCAGCATTCCCTTCTTCGCCCGCTTCCCGCGGCTGTACAACGCTTTGATGGACTTCGCCCCGGTGCGCCTGTTCCTCGCCCGGGTGGCCGGCATGGTCGACAGCCCGCTGCTCAGCCGCCTGGACTTCGACGCGGCCTGCGCGCGCTGGGACGTGCAACTGGCGACGCCCCGGCGCCTGGCCGGCCTGTCGGCGGCCGAACGCGGGCGCAGCGTGGTGTTCGTGCAGGACGCCTTCACCCGCTACTTCGAGACGGCGGTGGCCATCGACTGGATCGAGCTGGCCTCGCGCCTGGGCTACCGCGTGTACCTGGCGCCCTTCGCCGCCAACGGCAAGCCGCTGCACGTGCAGGGCTTCCTCGGCGCCTTCGAGAAGGCCGCGCGGCGCAATGGCGGGGCGCTGGCGGCGCTGGCCGCGTGCGGCGTGCCCCTGGTCGGCCTCGACCCGGCCATGACCCTGGTGTACCGCCAGGAGTACGCCAAGCTGCTGGGCGAGGACACGTCCCGCGTGCAACTCATCCAGGAATGGCTGTGCGACGTGCTGCCGGCGACGCAAGCGCCGACGGGGGCGGAGCGGCCCGGCTACCGGCTGCTGGCCCACTGCACCGAGAAGACCAACGCCCCGGCCAGCGTCGGCCAGTGGCAGCGGGTGTTCGAGCGGCTGGGGCTGGAACTCACGGTGCTGGCCACGGGTTGCTGCGGCATGTCCGGCACCTATGGGCACGAGACGCGCAACCTGCAGACCTCCAGGGCCATCTACGCGCAGTCCTGGGGACGGTTGATCGCGGAGCATGGCGTGGAGGCGAACCTGCTGGCCGACGGCTACTCGTGCCGCAGCCAGGTCAAGCGCATGGAAGGCAAGGCCCTGCCGCACCCGCTGCAGGCCCTGCTGGCGCACGTGCGCGGCCGGGCGGCCGGGCAGGGCGCGGGCATCAGCCGCTGCGCGACGCCCACCAGCACACCAGGGAACCCAGGGTCACCATCAGCGTGCCCTGCCAGAAGCTCAGGCCCAGGGCGGTGCTGAGGATCACCGAGCTGAAGGCCGAGGACAGCACCGGCGCGGTGTAGGAGGTGGCGGCCAGCATCATCAGGTTGCCGGTGCGCAGCGCCTGGTTCCAGGCCGCGTAGCCCAGGGCGATGACCAGCGCCGTGGCCACCAGCAGCCCGGCCCCGCCGAGGCCGGGCATGGCCAGGGACTCGTCGCTGAAGGCGTACTTGATCCAGAGCACCGCGCTGGCCATGGCGAAGAAGGGCACGGTGCCGTCCTTGGTCGGCGCCATGCGCTTGGAGATGCAGCAGTACAGGGCCCAGACGCAGGCGCAGCCGACGCCCAGCCCGTAGCTCAGGGGGTTCTGCACGGCGTTGCGGGCGATGCTCTGCACCGACAGGCCCTGGCCGCCGCTGAGGATCCAGCCCACCCCCAGCAGCGACAGCGCCATCCCCGGGATCAGCCAGAGGCTGGCCCGCTGCAGCCGCAGCAGCGCGGCCAGCAGGACGGTCAGGCAGGGCCACAGGTGGTTGAGCATGGCCACCTCGATGGCCTGGGCGCGGTTCTGGGCGAAGGCCAGCGCCAGGAACAGGGCGATCTCGTAGGTGACGAACAGGCTCCCGACCACCACCAGGTAGCGCAGGCTGAAGTGCCGCAGCGAAGGCCAGCCCAGCAGCAGGGCGAGGAAGAGCGTGGCCACCGTGTACATCAGCGCGGCGCCGCCGAGGGGGCCGAAGGCCTCGCTCATCAGGCGCATGAGCGAGGCCATGGTGCTCCAGAGCAGGATGGCGCCTATGCCCAGGAGGTTGCCTTTGGTTTGTTGCGACGCTGCGGCGGTGGTCATGCTGTGCCTTGATCGGAAAGCGGGAGGCGGGGCGTGGCTCGGCGGGCGCCGAGCCTGGCGTCAGGGGCCTTCCCTGGGATTGTGTGGGGGGAGCGGATGAGATGCGGGGTTGCCGTGCGCCTGCCGCCGGGGCGGCAGGGCGCTGCGAGCGGGCCGTTCAGTGGCCGGAATTTATCAGTTTTTCCACGTCGTGGCGGCGCTTGCGGAACGAGCAGGGCGTTTCGCCGAACTGCTTGCGGAACCAGAGGATGAAGTGCGAGGCGTCGGAGAAGCCGGTCAGGTAGGCGATCTGGGTGACGTGCAGCTCGGTGTTCATCAGCATCTTGCGCGCCTCGTCCAGGCGCAGCTTGCGCCAGTACTGGGCGGGCGACTCGTTGGTGCTGGACATGAAGGCACGGTGCAGCTGGCGCTCGTTGGTGCCGATGCTTTCCGCCACTTCGCGCAGCGAGGTGGGCGAGTCCATGTGGTTACGCATGTAGGCGATGGCGCGCTCCACCAGGGCGTTCTTGTAGACGTGCAGCTCGGTCACCGGGGCCTTGTCGTCGCTGGCCTGGCGCTGGATTTCCTCGTCGTCCACCAGCAGGTATTCCAGGCCCTTCTGCGCGCGGATCAGCCCGCAGTGGCGGCTGATCAGCTTGGCCGCCAGGTCGATGGCGGTGCCGCCGGGGCAGGTGATGATGCCGTCGTCGTCGACGTAGCTCTTGTCCACCAGCACTTCCGCTTCGGGGAAGCGCTGCATGAACTCCTCGCGGATGGTGAAGTGCACGGCGCAGCGGCGGCCGTCGAGCAGGCCGGCCTTGCCCAGCACAAAGGAGCCTGAGCACAGGCCGATGATCGGCGTCTTGGCCGCGCGCAGTTCGCGCAGCAGCTGCAGCAGGGATTCGGGCGGGTTGCGCGTCTCGCTCAGCAGGCCGCCGGCCAGCACCACGTAGTCGTACTGGTCGATGACGCTCAGCGGCTTGGTCGGGGAGATCGGCATGCCGCAGCTGGCGGTCACCGGCTGGTCGTCGCAGGTCATCCAGTCCCACTTGCAGAAGATCTGCTGGCTGCGGAAGGACTTGTCGGCGGCGAAGCGCAGCGAGTCCACCAGGCCGGCCACGGGCACCAGGGTGAACTGGTTCATCAGGATGAAGCCCACCCGCAGGTCGGGCTTCACCACCGGGGCTTCGGCGTCGTCGCCACCGGGTTCGTACACACTGGACATCTTCATTATTGTTGTCCTCTACCTCATGCCCTGGCGGCAGGGGCCGGGCGCTCCAGGTCGCATCGCCAGGGGCCGCGCCGCACGCGCGATGCCCTGCGATGGCTGCAGCTTAATCCCGGCCGGCTGTCTTAAATATAACAACGCTCTCGGAATCTATAAGATTTCGGCGCCCCCCGGGGGATTTCGGACAGCTGGCCGTGCCAGCGGGGCGTCCGGCGTGGCCGGTGAATCCAATCGCGGACAAGGTCCGCTCCGCATGAGCGAGCATGGCTTTTCGTAGGATGGTGTTGAGCGAAGCGATACCCATCACCACGACCGTATGGGTTTCGCCAAGGCTCAACCCATCCGTTGAGGCGCATCTCGGTGCAGCCGGCAAGACAGTTGCTCCTACGCCCGTGCTTCCTTGAACCGTAAGCGGGCCCTGCCCGCGAATCGCGCGCAGGGCGCGCTCCTACATGGGAATGGCGCGGGTGGGGCAGCGTAGGAGCGGATCTCATCCGCGAACCGCGCCGATATGTCCGGCCATCGCGGACAAGGTCCGCTACGGAGAAATACCGTGCTTCCCGGCTACCTGTAGGAGCGGGCCCTGCCCGCGAATCGCGCGCAGGGCGCGCTCCTACATGGGAATGGTGCGGGTGGGGCTGCGTAGCGGACTCCGTCCGCGATTCGGCGGATAACGCCATAGGCGTTATGCGCCCTACGGTGAAATACCCGAGCGCACCGGAACGCCCCTGTAGATCTGAGCGCAGGACCAAGAGCCGCAAACGAGCCATAGCCTCGGCCCCTATGAAAATCCCGTTCCCCCCAGCCAGAGAAACGGCATCCTTTCCCAAGCGAACGGCATTGACTCGGCAGCGGGCTTCTAGCATCTGTCCGTAACCTGATAGTGGCCGGCCGTCCCCTTCGGCAACATGTGTTCTAACCATCACATTCGCAGTGGGTGAATACACATGTACCGTGGCTTTTGGTATGCGCAGGCGCTGGATCGCGATTGTCACCTCGCCCCCTCGCTCAAGGGTAATGAGCAGGCCGACGTCTGCATCGTCGGCGGAGGTTTCCTCGGCCTGTGGTCGGCGATCCGCCTGAAGCAGGCGCACCCCGAGCGCCGGATCGTCATCGTCGAGCGCGACCGCTGCGGCTCCGGCGCCAGCGGCCGCAACGGCGGCATCGCCACCAACTGGTGGGCGAAGTACCTGTCGGTGATGAGCATCTGCGGCGAGAAGGAAGCGCGGCGCATCTGCGAGGCCGCCGAATCGGCCATCGACGAGATCGGCAGCTTCTGCCGCGAGCACGGCATCGACGCGCAGTACCGCAAGGACGGCTGGCTGTGGACCGCCAGCAACCAGCGCCAGGTGGACTCCTGGAAGGTGCTCACCGACAGCCTCGAACGCCATGGCGTCAACCCCTTCCGCAACCTCACCCGCGAGGAGGTGCGCCGGCGCACTGGTTCGGCGCGGATGATGGGCGGCATCTTCGACCCCAACGCCGCCACCGTGCAGCCGGCGATGCTGGCCCGCGGCCTGCGCCGGGTGGCCCTGGAGCTGGGCGTGGTGATCTACGAGAAGTCGCCGCTGACCACCCTGGAGCGCTCCGAGCAGCCGGTGGTGCATACCGCGCAGGGCAGCGTGCGGGCGAAGAAGGTGGTCGTCGCCATGAACGCCTGGGGCGCGCAGTTCCCCGAGCTGCGCCGGATGATCGCGGTCATGTCCAGCGACATGGTGGTCACCGCGCCGGTCAAGGAACGCCTGGATCAGATCGGCTTCAGCGGCGGCGAGTGCATCACCGACTCGCGCACCGTGCTCAACTACTACCGCAACACCCCCGACGGGCGCATCGTCTTCGGCAAGCCGCTGGGGCAGTTCGCTTTCGCCGGCAGGATCGGCGACCTCTACGAGCGCCCGACGCCGGCGGCGCAGAAGGTGGCTGCCGAGATGCGCAGCTTCTACCCGCAACTGAGCGACGTGCCCATCGTCAGTAGCTGGACCGGCCCGATCGACCGCGCCATGAAGGGTCTGCCGAACTTCGGCCAGCTGGGCGGCCACCCGAACATCGTGTTCGGCATCGGCTTCTCCGGCAATGGCGTCGGCACCACGGTGTTCGCCAGCCGGATCATCAAGTCGCTGGTGGAGGAGGCCAACGACGAGTGGGCCAACTGCGGCCTGGTCAACCAGAAGATGAAGCTGTTCCCGCCGGAGCCGTTCCGCTTCATCGGCGCCCACCTGGTGCGTGACGCGCTGGTGCGCAAGGAGTCCCTGGAGGACCGCAACCTGGACGCCAGCTTCCTGACCTCGCAGCTCGCCGCGCTGGCCCCCGCCGGCTACGTTCCCGCCCAGAAGAAATAGGAAAGCATTCCAATGAAGCATCGCATCGTCTTCCTCGACGACGAAGGCATCGGGCCCGACGTCCGCGTGCCGAAGCTGCCTTTCGAGCACACCTGGGTCAGCCACCGCTACACGCGCCCGGAACAGGTGGTGGAGCACCTGCGCGGCGCCAGCGTGGCGCTGACCTGCAGCGTGCCGCTGCGCGAGGAACACCTGGCCCAGTTGCCCGACCTGCGGATGATCTCCCTGGCGCTGACCGGCACCGATATCGTCGACCTGGACTACTGCCGGGCGCACGGCATCAAGGTCAGCAACGTGCCGGGCTACGCCACCTACTCGGTGGCCGAGCATGCCGTGGCGATGATGTTCGAGCTGTTCCGCAAGGTCTCCAGCTACAGCCGCCTGATGCAGCGGGTACGCAGCGGCGCCGCCGAGCCCAGGAACATCTACTTCGACTACCCGATCCGCGACCTGCGCGGCCGCGTGCTCGGCATCGTCGGCAACGGCCCCATCGGCAAGCGCGTGGCCGAGCTGGGCAGGGGCATCGGCATGCACGTGGTCTTCCATGACCGCGGCGGCCGCTACGCCGGGCCCAGCTACGTACCGCTGGACACGCTGCTGCAGCTCAGCGACGTGCTGATGATCAACTGCCCGCTGACCGACGAGACCCGCGACCTGGTCGGCGCCGCCGAGCTGGCGCGGATGAAGCCCGACGCGGTGATCGTCAACACCGGCCGCGGCGGCGTGGTCAACGAGGCCGCGCTGATCGAGGCGATGCTCGCCGGGCGCCTCGGCGGCGCCGCGCTGGACGTGCTGGTGGACGAGCCGGTGCAGCCGGACAACCCGATCCTGCAGTTGATCGAGCAGGACAACTTCATCCTCACGCCGCACGTGGCCTGGAGCAGCAACGATGCGATGCAGCGGCTGATCGACCAGAGCGTCGGCAACATCGCCGAGTTCGTCGCCTCGAGCGACGGCGCGCAACGGCTCGGGGTGCTCAAGTGAACACCGGCCCGGCCTGCCGCGCGGCGGGCTGAGCTTAACGATCTCCACTTGTGCTGCCCACCGGCAAAGGTGCGCAGCACTTTTTTATCAGATGCAACCTGACGTCCAACGACAATCAACGAGGTATGCAGATGAATCGTCCCCCGCTGGAACAGCTCGAAGGTGAGCTCTACGACGTCGTCGTCGTGGGCGCTGGCGCCGTGGGGTGCGCCGCGGCCCGGCAACTGGCCGGGCGCGGCTTCAGCACGCTGCTGGTCGACCGCGGCGACATCGGCGCCGGCACCTCGTCGCGCTCGAGCCGCATGCTCTACTCGGGCCTGGGCTACCTGGCCGCCCGCTACCCGCTGTGGCAGATGCCGTTCCGCCCACTCGACATGCTCCGGAAGCTGCGCTACACGCGCGATGTGATGCAGTGCCGGGCCGAGCTGGTGCGCGAGATGCCCGGCCACCTGACCCGCCACCGCTTCCACTATCCCTTCCGGCAAGGCGACCGCTACCCGACCTGGCTGGTGGACATGGGCTTCCGGCTGGTGGAGGCCCTGGGCGGCTGGAAGGTGCCCCTGGCCTACCGCCGCCTATCCCCTGCGCAGGCCGCCAGCGAGAGCGCCCTGGCGGCGGGGCTGGGCGGGACGCTGAAGGGCGTCGGCGTGTTCGAGGAATACATGTACGCGTGGCCGGAGCGCATCTGCGTGGACACCGCGCTGGACGCGGAGCGGCGGGGCGCGCGGATTCGCACCTATGCCGAGGTGGAGAACATAGCCCCGGCCGCGGAGGGCTGGGAGGTCACGCTGCGCGAGCGTGCCCCCGAATGCATCGGCCGGGCGCGGCTCAAGGCCCGCCTGGTGGTCAACGCAGCCGGGCCCTGGGTGGACCGCGTGCCCGGCGCGGGCGGCGATGCGGCCCGGCGCGTGCTGGGGATCAAGGGAGTGAACGTCATGGTCCGCCTGCCGGCCGCCTACCAGGGGCAGGGGCTGGAAGCGTTCTCCAGCAGGAACGAACCCTTCTACGTATTCCCCTGGCGGGACTACCACTTCATCGGTCCCACCGAAACCGTCTTCACCGACGACCCGGACGAGGTGCGCGTCCAGGATGCCGAGATCGACTACATCCTCGGCGAGGCCAACCGGCTGTTCCCCGACCTGAAGCTCGGCCGCGAGCACGTCCACCACTGCTGGTGCGGCGTGCGCCCGACTTCAAGCCTGGACGGCCGGACCACCAGCCTGCCTGTGCGCCTTTCCGAGGAGCCGCAACGGCCGGGCATCCTCACCCTGACCGGCTCGACCATCATGCTGCACCGGCACGCCGCCAGGCTGGTCGCCAAGGCGGTGGAGGCGCGCCTGGGCAAGCGCGGCAGGGCGCCCAAGGGCCTGCTGGCCGGCAAGGCCATCGACCTCGCCGACCTCGACAGGATCATCGCCGGCGAGCACGTGGTGCGCCTTGCCGACCTCATCCGCCGCCGCCTGCGCAATGGCCTCGACCCCGACCTGGGACGGGGCAGGGCGGAGGAGCTCTCGCGGATCGCTGCTACGAGGCTCGGCTGGTCCGAGGCCCGTCGTCAGGAAGAGCTGTGCCATTTCGAGCAGGACACCGCCCAGGTATACCGCCAACTCTGGGGCGATACCCCAATTGGTCTCCCTCCTGCTGGGGATTTCAGCTTGTCTGGGACGACATGACGGTTGTCCCGAAATGAAAATCCCCCCATCCAGGGGGAGCAGAGTCTGGATGGGGGAGGTCTTGTAGACCCGCTGTGGCTGGTTATCGGGCCCGAAGGGCCGCGGTGGCCACGACGTCGATCTTCAGCGTCGCGGGGTCGATGACCACGCCGTAGCGCAATTTCGACGATTCGATGCTGATGTATTCGTCCAGCACGCCTTCCAGCACGTCGTTAGCCGGGCGCTGGTGCGGGTTGCCCCAGCCGCCACCAGTGCTTTCGCACATGAATACATCATGACCGGCGAGGGCTATAGCGTTCATGGGTAGCGGTGCCGAGCACGCTGCAGAGGAGCATCGAGAGAGGCTGCGGGACGCCGAATGCGGAAGTTCCTGGCGGGCAGCCTGAGGCTCCACCAGGGAGACACGGATGCAGGTCTAAGACACCGGCTTTGCCAACATGACTAGCCGGTGCCGAAAGTGTGGAAGCCTTAGCGGACGTCGGCGAAACGGCCGCGAAAGTCGACAGTGCCGGGCTCGCGAACAGGGCCTTGCCCATTGAGCGAAACCTCTCAGGAGGAATGAGCCATGACTCGGGAGGGCCTGCGGCGTAGTGGATGTTTCGTGCAGAATGCGCCAGCGGAAGCGATGGACCGCCTGGAAAGTCCACGGCCAAGTTGCTGTTTGCCTTCAAAACGCTTTTTGCCGCAAAGCTCGGGCACGCGGTCCGGCCGGGTCCCCGGTGGAGCCAAAGGCTCCACCGGGTGAGGGCTTAGCTGCGCCCGCCTCCATGGCTGTGCTGCCCGCCCTTGCGGCCGGCTTCGGAGGCTTTCTCACGGTCGTTGGCGAAGTTGCCGCCGCTTTGCTGACCGCCTTTCTTCCCTGCCTCGGAGGCTTTTTCGCGATCGTTGGCGAAGTTGCCGGGGTTGGTGTTTTTGGAAGTCATGAAAGTGCTCCTCGGATGCATCGCATCCATTGGGTGGGCCGCCAGTCGGCCCACACAGTTACTGGGAAGGCATCGCCGGACAATGGTTCGAAGAAGTTTCGCCAGTGGTTGAAGCACCGTCGGATCAGGCGCCGGAAGGCGTCCGCGAGGGGCTTCGTAGGATGGTGTTGAGCGAAGCGATACCCATCCTACGAAGAGCGCCTCGGTGCGGGGGCAAAACCGTACCTCCCTGGAATTGTAGGAGGCCCTGCCCGCGATTCGCGCGCAGGGCGCGCTCCTATCAGGGGAATGGCGCGGGTGGGGTTGCGTAGGAGCGAGCATGGCTTTTCGTAGGATGGTGTTGAGCGAAGCGATACCCATCGGCGCAACCGCATGGGTTTCGCAAGCTCAACACCATCCTGTTCCTCCGCGGCGTCCTTGGCGCGGTAGGCCGGTCGGCGAGCGCGGCTGAACCTTGGCCCGGAGCGCCGGTCAGCCGGAGACCACGCACCACGGAGGAACACGACCATGGCGCAGCCCCCGCGCTTTCGCATCCATTACGAGCTCGAAGGCCAGCCCTGCTCCCACGAGGTGGATGCCCCCAGCGGCAACCTGACTCCCGACCAGGCGCGCTTCCAGCTGGAAAGCCTGCATTCGGACAGCAACCCGGCGGACATCACCGAGCTGCGCATCGTCCCGCTGACGCCCTGCGAGGGCGAGCCCGGCCCCGGCGACGGCTGGCAGGCCGGCGCCCTGGATGGCGTGGCCTGAGGCTGGCGCGTGATGAAACCTTGCAAGCCGCCCCGGGCAGGGGGCCATCGGCATGAAGTCCGCCCTGTTGTGCCTGCTCAGGGGCTGCGAGTGGGAAGGCCGGGAGGTGCTGGAAGTGGGCCGCGAGCGCCTGCTGCACCAGTGCTGCCGGCGCTGCGGCGCGCACCGTTACGCCGCCGCGGCCGAGCTGCCCCGAGCCCCTGGCTGCTGGTCGAGGGCGATCGGCCGCTCGCGGGGGCGCCGGCGATGGCTCATTCGCCCTGCGCCAGCGGCAGTTCGGCGAGGCTCTCCAGGTAGGCGCCGAAACCGCCGTGGGCGCGGTAGTCGCGGCGGGCGCTGGTGGTCACGCAGGTCTGGTGCGTCCAGACGATGCGCGCGCCGCAGCGTTCCAGGTCGCGCACCAGGTGCACGTCCTCGTCGGTCGGTAGCGGGCGGAAGCCGCCGGCGCGGCGATAGGCGAGGGCGCAGATGCCCAGGTTGGCGCCGTGCACGTGGCGGTGGCCCTCGCGGGACTGGTAGTGGCGCAGGTAGCGCGCCTGCACCTCGGGGGCATGGGCCGACCAGTCGTCCAGGCGCACCGTGCCGCACACCGCCTCGGCATCGAAGGCCAGCTGGCGCGCCAGCCAGTCGGGGCCGACGCGGCTGTCGGCGTCGGTGCAGGCCAGCCAGCGCGCGCCCAGGCCCAGCAGGTGCTGGGCGCCGGCGCGGCGGGCCTGGCCGACGTTGCGCGCGCTCACCGGCAGCACCGCCACACTCAGCTCGGCGGCGATGGCCGCGCTGCCGTCGGTGCAGCTGTCGAGCACTGCCAGCACGGTTACCGGCTCGCCGTTCAGGGCCGGGTGGCGCGCCGCTTCCAGCAGTGACAACAGGCAGCCACGCAGGCGCTGTTCCTCGTTGTGCGCCGGCACCAGCACGCCGATCACGGGGCGGCCCCGGCGTTGCCGTCGAACCACAGCTCCAGGCGGAAGTCCGGTTCCAGGTGGCAGACCCGCGCCGTCATGCCCATGGCCTCGGCGAGCAGGGCATGGACGGCGTCGCCGGCCAGTTCGCAGCCCTGGATCGGATGGCGCCAGTGGCAGGCCGCCAGCGCGGCGCCGCGCTCCAGGCTGGCGGCGGCGCGTTCGCAGGCCAGGCGCCAGGACTCCGCATCGAGGTAGTAGCCCAGCTCGCTGAGCACCACCAGGTCGAAACGGCCGGCGGGCCAGTCCTGGGGCAGGCCGCCCTGGCGCACGCGGGCGTGCTCGCAACTGGCCAGGCGCTGGCGTGCCAGGCTCACGGCGGTGGCGCTGGGGTCGCTGCACAGCAGTTCGTCGCAGCGCTGGGCCAGTTCGATGCTCAGTTCGCCGTTGGCGCAGGCCGGCTCGAAGCCGCGGGCGAAGCGCGGGCGCGGCAGGCAGGCCAGCAGCAGCGCGCGCTTGCGCCGTTCGTACCAGCGGGTGCGGAAGGCCCAGGGGTCGGGATCGTCGGCGTACAGCGCCTCGAAATGGCTGGCGGGCAGGCTCACAGGAAGTACACCTCGAAGGGTTGGCTGAGGGTTTCCAGCAGGTGCGGGCCGAGGATGGGGCCGGCGCCGCGGGTGGGGTCCGCTTGCAGCTGGCTGGCGTGGGCGGCGATGGCCCGGCGCTTGCACTCCCGGGCGCGTGCGTCCAGGTCCAGGCGCCGGGCCCGCGCCCAGGGCAGGCGCGGGTCGCCGGGGGCGGCCCAGTGCCAGGCCCAGATCGGCACTTCGCAATGGCGCGCACCGGAAGTAGCGGCTGCCGCCGCGCAGGCCAGGCCGACCTGCTCGTGGTCCGGGTGGCCGTCGCGGCGCCAGGTGCTGAGCAGCCTGTCGCCGGGGCGCAGCAGGCCGCGCAGGGCGCTATCGAGGGTGGCCGCGTCGACCTGGCCGTCGGCCATGCCCAGGCGCCGCCAGCGCAGGCGCGGCAGGTCCAGGCCGAGGCGGGCGAGGGCCTCGCGGCTCTCCTGCGGGCGCACTTCGCGCAGGCGTTCGCGCGTCCAGCGGGACGAGCCGGGGTGGCTGGCCTCGCCATCGGTGACCGACACCAGCAGCAGCTCGCCGGCCCAGTCGCCCTGGCTGGCGAGCAGGCCGCCGCAGCCGAGCACCTCGTCGTCGGGGTGCGGCGCCACCAGCACCAGGCGCCCGTCGCCCAGCAGCGTCTGCGGGGTGATCCGCGGCAAGCGCTGCAGCGCCCGGCAGGCGCGCCAGGCCTGCGGGTCGGTGCCGGCGCCGGCCGCGGCTATCGGGTCCTGCGCCGCGCTCATAGCGCCCAGGCCTCGGCGGCCTGGGCGGCCAGGCGCAGGCCGAGGAAGGCCAGGTCGCGCTCGCCGTGGCTCTGGCGCAGGAATACCGGCAGGTCGGCGGCCAACTGGGCGAAATGCTGGTCGCGGCAGAAGGGCGTGGCGCCCAGGGCGCGGCCGACGTGCCATTGCACCGCCTCCACGGCACCCTCGACCTGGGCCCGCACGCGCCGGGCGCAGAGTTCGGCGCAGGCGTCGGGGTTGTCGTCGATCCAGCCGGCGCATTCGCGCAGCGCGCCGGCGGCGCCGGCCAGGGCGGCGTCCACCGCGCCCAGGTGGGCCATGGCGTGCGGGTCGTCGGTGTGGCCGTGGTGCAGGTAGCTGGCCAGGCGGCTGGCCGCGCCGTACCAGCAGGCGGCGATGCCCGCCGCGCCGTGCCAGAAGCCGGGGCGTTCCAGGTAGGCCAGCGGCCCGCCCACGCAACGCGCCCCGGCTGCCTCGAAGCTGACCTCGACGCTGGCGGTGGCGGCCATGCCCACCGCGTTCCAGCCGCCCTCGGCGACCTGCACGCCCGGCTGCTTCAGGCTCACCGCCACCAGTTGCGGGCGCTGGTTCTCATCCCGGACGCTGAGCAGCGCCTGGTTCACCTGGGCGGCGCCGGAGCACCAGGGCTTGACCCCGCTGATGCGCACCTCGTCGCCCCGGCGCGCCTCGATGCGTACCCGCTGGCTTGGCGGGTCGGCGGCCCACACCGCCCAGACGCCGGGGCGCCGCGGCACTTCGGGGGCCAGCTCGGCGAGGATCGCCAGGGCATCGGTGTGGCCTTCGTACAGCTTGAGCAGCGACAGGTCGGCGCCGGCCACCGTGGCCAGCGCCTGCCAGCGCTGCAGGGTGTGGCCGCCGCCGGGGCGGGGCAACTGGTCGAGGCCGGCGGCGCACAGCTCGCGCAGGCGCCGGCCCAGCGTGTCGGGCTGGCGGCTGAGGTCGCGGGGGAGTTCGAAGTCGGCGAGGGCCTGCAGCAGGCCGGTGGGCAGGTCGTGGGACATGGCGGCTCCGGCGAAGGTCGTTTCCCAGCCGACTGCCGGGCAAGGCCTGAGGTTCAAACCAAGCGCCGAACGCGCCGCCGGCCTACCGCCGGGGAAAAAAGCCTGAACTCCGCCGCCGCGCCCGCCCCCAACCAAGAGCCAGCGCGCCCATGGGCGCCGCCCACCTGATCAGGAGATGGACAGATGACGCAGAACAAAGAGTCCGGCAAGCAGAGCCAACTGGCGGGGACCCAGACCACCGACCGCGGCAACGGCAACGAGAAGCTGGAGCAGTTGGAGCGCTACCGCGAGGACGCCACCGGGCAGGCCCTGACCACCAATACCGGCACGCGCATCGCCGACAACCAGAACAGCCTCCGCGCCGGCCCGCGCGGCCCCTCGCTGCTCGAAGACTTCATCCTGCGCGAGAAGATCACCCACTTCGACCACGAGCGCATCCCCGAGCGCGTGGTGCATGCCCGCGGCTCGGCGGCCCACGGCTATTTCGAGGCCTACGAGGACTGCAGCGCGCTGACCAAGGCGGCGTTCCTGGGCAAGGCCGGCAAGCGCACCCCGGTGTTCGTGCGCTTCTCCACCGTGCAGGGCCCGCGCGGCTCGGCCGACACCGTGCGCGACGTGCGCGGCTTCGCGGTGAAGTTCTACACCGAGGAGGGCAACTTCGATCTGGTGGGCAACAACATGCCGGTGTTCTTCATCCAGGACGCGATCAAGTTCCCCGACTTCGTCCACGCGGTGAAGCCCGAGCCGCACAACGAAATCCCCACCGGCGCCTCGGCCCACGACACCTTCTGGGACTTCGTCTCGCTGCAGCCGGAGTCGGCGCACATGGTCATGTGGCTGATGTCCGACCGCGCCATCCCCATCGCCTTCCGCAACATGCAGGGCTTCGGCGTGCATACCTTCCGCCTGGTCAACGCCAACGGCGAGAGCCACCTGGTGAAGTTCCACTGGCGGCCGAAGTCCGGCACCTGCTCGCTGGTCTGGGACGAGGCGCAGAAGCTCGCCGGCAAGGACCCGGACTTCAACCGCCGCACGCTCTGGGAGGACATCGAGAAGGGCGACTACCCGGAATGGGAGCTGGGCGTGCAGGTGATCGCCGAGGACGATCAGGACAAGTTCGACTTCGACCTGCTCGACGCCACCAAGCTGGTGCCCGAGGAACAGGTGCCGGTGCAGCTGCTCGGGCGCATGGTGCTGGACCGCAACCCGGACAACTTCTTCGCCGAGACCGAGCAGGTGGCCTTCCACGTCGGCCACATAGTGCCGGGCATCGATTTCAGCAACGACCCGCTGCTGCAGGGCCGGCTGTTCTCCTACACCGACACCCAGCTGCTGCGCCTGGGCGGGCCGAACTTCAACCAGATCCCGATCAACCAGCCGCTGTGCCCGTTCCACAACAACCAGCGCGACGCCTACCACCAGCACAGCCTGCACCGCGGGCGGGCTTCCTACGAGCCCAACTCCATCGACGCCGGCTGGCCCCGGGAAACCCCGCCGGCGGCGCGCCAGGGCGGCTTCGTCAGCTACCACGAGCCGATGACCGGCAGCAAGGTGCGCGAGCGCGCGGCGTCCTTCGCCGACCACTTCAGCCAGGCCGCGCTGTTCTGGCACAGCCTGAGCGAGGCCGAGCAGAATCACGTGGTGGCCGCTTACGCCTTCGAGCTGGGCAAGGTGGAGCGCCAGGCGATCCGCGAGCGCGAGATCAACGAGGTGCTGGTGAACATCGACGCCCAGCTGGCCGCGCGGGTGGCCGCGCAGATCGGCGTGCAGGTCACGGCGAAGGCCCCGCAGCGCCCGGCGCCGCAGCCATCGCCGGCGCTCAGCCAGGTGAACCTGCTGGCCGGCGACATCCGTTCGCGCAAAGTGGCGATCCTGGTGGCCGACGGCGCCAGCGAAAGCGAGATAGGCGACATGCTCCAGGCCCTGGGCGCGGAGGGCGCCAGCGCCAAGCTGATCGGCCCCACGGCGGCGCCGGTCAAGACCGACAGCGGCACCAGCCTGGCGCCCCAGGGCACCTGGGACGGCCTGCCCTCGGTGGCCTTCGACGCGGTCTACGTGCCGGGCGGGGTGGCGGTCACGCTTGGCGGGGACGGCCGTGGTCTGCATTACCTGCTGGAGGCCTACAAGCACCTCAAGCCGCTGGCCTTCAGCGGCGATGCGCAGGCGTTGCCGGGGCAACTGGGGCTGCAGCCGGACGATGGCCTGGTGATGGGGGCGGCGGCGCGGGATGTGTTCGGCGGGTTGAAGAACGCATTGCTGCAGCATCGTATCTGGGCGAGGGAGGCGCAGGTGGGGGCGGTACCGGCGTGACGTGGGGACGCTCCTACGGCCAGAAGGCACGGACGTAGGAGCAACTGTCTTGCCGGTTGTGGTGATGGGTATCGCTTCGCTCAACGCCATCCTACGGGTTGTGTTTGCCGGGGGCGTAGGAGCGGACTTTGTCCGCGATTAGACTCACCGAGCGCACCGGACACCCCGATGGCACGGACAGCCCCCTCTCCCTCTGGGAGAGGGCTGGGGTGAGGGCAACGGACTTCGCCCACACACCGTTGCCAACCCTGACTCCACATTCGTCTGGCCGCACCCATCGCGGACTGGCCGCCACCGCACTGAACTCGCCGTCCGCTGCGCCAGTCCACTGCCAGAGAAGCTCCGGAGGCGGTGATGAAAAGACGCTACAGCCTGCTCCTGTCGAGCGTCCTGGCGATCCTGGCGTTGCTGCTGGTCGCGCATATCGCGTTGCCCTACGTGATCCGCGACTACCTCAACGGCAAGCTCGACCGCATGGGCGACTACCACGGCCAGCTCGCCGACGTCGATCTCGCGCTGTGGCGCGGGGCCTACCGGATCAATGGCCTGAAGATCGTCAAGGTCAACGGCAAGGTGCCGGTGCCGCTGCTGGACGCGCCGGTGATCGACCTTTCGGTGAGCTGGCACGCGCTCTGGTACGACCACGGCATCGTGGCGCGGGTGGTGTTCCTGCGGCCGCAGCTGAACTTCGTCGACGGCGGCGACCGCCAGGACTCCCAGAGCGGCGCCGGCACCGACTGGCGCGAGCAGCTGGACAAGCTGCTGCCCATCACCCTGGACGAGGTGCGCATCGACGACGGCCGCATCCACTTCCGCAACTACCGCTCCAGGCCGCCGGTGCACCTTACCGCCAGCGCGGTGCAGGCGAGCCTGTACAACCTGACCAACGTGAGGGACGAGAAGGGCGAGCGGGTGGCCCGCTTCGAAGGTCACGCCCAGCTGTTCGGCCAGGCGCCGCTGGAAGTGCAGGCGTCCTTCGACCCCTTCGCCAACTTCGAGGACTTCGAGCTGCGCCTGCGCGCCAGCGACGTGGAGCTGCGGCGGGTGAACGACTTCGCCGCGGCCTACGGCAAGTTCGACTTCAACCAGGGCCACGGCACCCTGGTGATCGAGGCCAGGGCGGACGAGGGCCGGCTCAGCGGCTACATCAAGCCGCTGCTGCGCGACGTCGACGTGTTCAACTGGCAGCAGGACGTGGAGGAGAAGGACAAGGGCCTGTTCCGCTCCATCTGGGAGGCGCTGGTGGGCGGCGGCGAGACGCTGCTGAAGAACCAGCGCAAGGACCAGTTCGCGACCCGCGTCGAGCTCAGCGGCAACATCCATGACCGGGACGTCAGCGCGTTCCAGGCCTTCCTCGGCATCCTGCGCAACGCCTTCATCCAGGCGTTCAGCGCGCGCTACGAGCGTTCCGCGCCCGAGGACTGAGGCGCCCGCTCAATGGCTGGTGGAGCCCTGGCCGCCGTTCTGCGCCGGCGGGCGGGCGAAATGGCGTTCCTGGCCGCGCGGGGCATCGCCCGGCGCCTCGACGTTGCGCAGCTCGCGGACCGGGAAGGCGAAGTCGACGCCCAGCGCCTGCACCCCGGCCAGCAGCCCCAGGTTGATCTGCTGCTGCACGTCCATGTAACGGTTGTAGTCGGCCGTCTGCATGATGTAGACGACCTCGTAGAGCAGGCGGCTCTCGTCGAAGCAAAGGAAGTGGGCGCGGTCGAACTTCGCCTCGCGCTGGGCGTCGATGATTTCCTTCACCAGCTCCGCCACCGCCTTGGCCTGCTCGGCCGAGGTCCGATAGCTGATGCCGAACTGGAAGACGATGCGCCGGGTGTTCATCCGCTTGTAGTTATGCAGCGTCTGCTTGAGCAGCTCGGTGTTCGAGCAGACGATCTGCTCGCCGCTGAGGCTGCGGATGCGCGTGGTCTTCAGGCCGATGTGCTCGATGGTGCCGGCCACGTCGCCGAACACCACGAAGTCGCCGATCTCGAAGGGCTTGTCGAAGCCGATCGAGAGGGACGCGAACACGTCGCTGAGGATGGTCTGCACGGCCAGCGCCACGGCGATGCCGCCCACACCCAGGCTGGCGATCAGCGCGGTGATGTCGACGCCCAGGTTGGCCAGGATGGACAGCAGCATCACGGCCCAGACGACGATCAGGATCACCACCGAGAGGAGGGTCGCCATCACCGGGTTGCGGATGCCGCCGAAGCGCGAGCGGGCCAGCTCGCCGGTCCACAGGCGCACGCAGGCGTCGAGCCACAGGGCCACCTGCAGCGCCAGGATGACGAACCAGCCATGGGTCAGCGCCGCCTCCCAGTTGCCCGGCAGGGCAACCAGCTTGAGGGCCAGCATCAGCGAGAAGGCGAATAGCAGCAGGTTGCTGGTCCTGTTGGCGATCGCCGAGGCATAGCGGGCCCACTGGCTGGTCCTGGCCGCCAGGCGCTTTCTCAGGGAGCCGATGAGCAGGTGCAGCAGCCCGGCGACCACGAAGGCGGCGGCCACCACCAGCAGCAGGCGGCCGAGGAAGGCGAGGTCGAGCCAGGAATTCAGCGACGCCATGGTGTTCCCCCTTATCGATGCGTATGAGTAGTTTTGGTCGGGGCGAGGCGGCAGAAGTTCAGGAAAACGGCGAAGCTCGCGCTGCCGCCGGCGAGTTCTTCTGAACTCTCGGCCGCGGCGCTTTTCCACCGAGGGCGACACCAGAGGCTTTGGGGGCTCGGCCCCGGGAGAGAACGTGATGAGCGAGAAGAACACCATCGTGCAGAAACCCCGCCCTGGCCCCGTGGCCGAACATGACGACCCGCCGAAGGCGCCGGTGCGCGAGCGCAAGGGCGAGCCGCGCCGGCCCGGCCCGGTCATCGAGACGCCCGAGGAGGACGGCAGCGAGGGTTGCGTGCAGAAGCCCCCGGCCTCGACGGCGGAGTATTCGCCGGAGGACATCGACATCCAGGGGATCGGTGATGAGAAGCGCCCGGGCTGAGCGGCCGGGGCAGAGTGCGAAGGCGGCCGCGCCGGAGGCCAACGAGGCGCCCCCGGCCGCGGCTGGCGCCGAGCGGGAAAAGCCCGGCGGGCTGTCGTTTTCCCGCTTCGCCCAGTGGCTGTCGCTATGGGCCGGGCGCCCGCCGACCTTCGCCGTGGCCTGCGCGCTGCTGGTGGTCTGGGCCGTCAGCGGGCCCTTCTTCCACTTCAACGACACCTGGCAACTGGTGATCAACACCTCGACCACCATCGTCACCTTCCTCATGGTGTTCCTCATCCAGAACACCCAGAACCGCGACACCGACGCCCTGCACATCAAGATCGACGAGTTGCTGCGCACCACCCACGCGGCCCACGACGCCCTGATGGGGCTGGACGAACTGGACGCCGAGCAGCTGCAGAAGCTGCGCGACACCTACCAGCGCATGGGCGAGAGCGCCGGCGCCGGGGAAACGCCCCAGCGCGTGGCCGACCAGGAGCAGGCCGAAGGCGACGCGCCGCCGCCGCGCTGATCCATGCGGAACACTTCGCAGCCGCTCATTTGCCGCTCTCGGGAATGATGGAGATCTTGCCGTTCTTCTCCAGGATGGCGAAGCGGATCTGCTCCATGCGCTCCAGGCCCTGGGTCTGGCGCGCGGCGAGGAGGATGTCTTCCTCGCGCAGGCGCGCCTCGGCCAGGCGCGCGCGCAAGGGCCGGCCGTACTCGACGATGAGCGTCGGCGAGCCCTCGATCAGCCGGTCCACCGCCGGGTGGCGCAGCTTGAGCAGCGACAGGCCGACGTCGATGACGATCAGCGTGACTATCACCAGCGCCGCATTGATCAGCGAGAAGTCGTTGCCCAGCAGGGCCTGCTGGGTGGCCTCGCCGATGATCATCAACAGCAGCAGGTCGAAGGTAGTGATGTCCGCCAGCGACCGCCTGCCGGCGATGCGGAAGAGGATCAGCAACAGCAGGTAGATGGCCGCGGCGCGCAGGACCGACTCCATGGGGCACCTCCTCAGGGGTAGATGAGCTGGTTGAATTCCAGGGCCTGGCCGGCGCCTTCCACCCGGTAGTCGAGCAGGCCCGGCGCGTCGGGCAGCAAGGTCAGGAACAGGTGCCACTCGCCGCGCTCGTCGTGCCGCCCGTGGATGGCCAGCCCGCCGCGCCAGCTGTCGCCGCGCTGCATCGGCTGCAGGCTCTGCACGCTCTGGCGGGCGAGGAAGTCGCCGCCCAGGCGCAGCTCGGCCGGGCTGCCCGGGGCGCCCCGCAGGCGCACGTGCAGGTTGTGGCTGGCGCCGATGCGGCCGAAGCGCTCGTACTCCACCTGCAGCCGGCCATCCTGGCTGGCCAGCTGGCGCGAGCTCAGCGGGCCGCTGGCGAACAGGCCGCTCAAGGCCACCAGCACTATGCCCAGCAGGACGGCCAGCCCCAGGCGCTCCAGGCGCCAGGCCCGGCGCTGGCCGGCCATGTGCTCGGCGACCGGGTGGCTGCGTTCGCTGAACTCCTCCGCGGGCTCGGCTGGGAGGGGGCGGGGATGCTCTGTCATGGCGGGTACCTTCGCTTGGCCGCTCTTTGCTGCGACTGCGGCGGCGCCGCTTGGTGCCGGCCAGCTTACCGGCGGCCGCGCTGGGCATTTTGCAGCGCCTGGCGGGGCCGCCAGCGCATTCTGCTGATGTCGTCCTGCCATGACCCTGTGCGCGGGCGCTCTGCGCCGGGGCCTGGATCGTCGCGCGGGTGGGCGTGGTTCTTGCTCGCCAGGAAGTCGGACCATTCACCGACGGAGACGAGCCATGAGCGAAACGAACAAGGTGGTGCTGCTGCTCGCCGAGCAGGCCGACCAGTTGTGGCGCCTGGAGCAACTGCTGCTGGACCGCGGCTATGCGGTGCTCGGCGCCGGCGATGCGGAACAGGCGCTGGAACACCTGTCGTCCCCGGTGGTGATCGACCTGATGCTGGTGGACGAGCCTTTCGCCGGGCCGCTCACCGGCGCCGCGCTGATCGAGTCCTGCCTGCCGCTGCGCCCGCTGATGCGGGTGCTGGTGCTGACGCAGAACCCTGAGCGCTCCGCGCTGCACGCCCGGGCCTACCCCGTGCTGCTCAAGCCGGTGGGCCTGGAGGAACTGGGCCTGGCGATCGGCGTGGCGCTGTGCAGCCCGCCGGTGCAGCCCTGGCTGTGACGGGGATCAGGCCAGGCGCCGCAAGGTCAGCAGCACCGCGGCGATGCGTTCCACCTGGCGGTAGGCGGGCACTTCCAGTTCTTCGCCGAACACGTCCGGGTCCAGTTCCTCGTAGCGCCATTCCCAGCCGGGGCGGGCCGCCAGCAGCCGGCTCGCCTGGCGCCACAGCGGCGCCTCGCCGTCGATGACCGCGGCGCCCGTGTAGAGCAGCAGGCTACCGCCGGGCGCCAGGCGGCCGAGGGCGCTTTCGAGGATGCGCAACGACAGCTCCGCGCCCTGTGAGCCGCCGCCATGGCGGTAGGTGCGCTGGGCCGCGTCGAGCATGTAGGGCGGGTTGGCGACCATCAGGTCGAAGTCGCCGGCCAGGCCCTCCAGCAGGTCGCTGCGGCGCACCTGCAATTGCGGCGCCTCGGCCAGCAGCGCGTTGACACGGGTGAAGGCCAGGGCGTGGGGGTTGATGTCCAGCGCATGTATCTCCGCCTGCGGGCAGGCCCCGGCGAGGAGGATGGCGCCGGGCCCGGCGCCGCAGCCGATGTCCACCGCGCGATGGATGTCGCGGCTGTCCAGCGTGCGCAGGTGCTGGGCGATGGCGCGGGCGAAGCGGTAGGTGTCGGGGCCGAAGAACACCGCCTCGGCCGCCTCGGTGGGGTAGGCCGAATGGGCGAACAACTGGTCCTCCAGGCTCGACCAGCGCACCTTGCTGCGCCAGTGGCGGCCGTCCCACTGCAACAGGTCGGCGGCCGCCAGCAGGGAGAACAGCGAGCGCTCGAGCAGGTCCTCGGCGAAGGGCCGGCTCCAGCCGAAGACGTCGCGCAGGTCGCGGGCCAGGGCGTTTTCCTCGCGGGCATTGACCCGCGCGTGGGTGGCCGGGCTCACGGTGACGAAGGCGTAGCCTTCCCCGCGCAGGCGCCGCCCCAGCGCCAGCAGGGCTTCCAGGCGTGGCGGCAGCGGCGTCATGGCGCCACCCCCAGGTCCTGGCTGAACAGGCGGGTGGCCAGCAGGCCCAGCGGCGTCCAGTGGCGCTGCGGGGCCAGCAGCGGCAGCAGGTGCCGGCGGCGCTGGTGCGGCGCCAGCTGGGCCAGTTCGCGGCGCAGCCGGCGTTCTTCCTCGTCGAGGTCGGCCGGCGCCGCTTCCAGCGCCACCGGCTGCGGCGCGCGCCGGGCAGGGGCGGGCGACCAGCTGCCGGCGATCCAGTCGTGCAGCAGCTGCTGCTCATAGCCATCGAAGACGCCGAACATGGCCGCGTCGGGGCCGCTGACCAGGCGCCAGAAGCGGCTGTGCGCCGGGTCGGCGTCGCGACGGATCCAGCCCTCCTGCTGCAGCGCCCGCAGCAGCGCGGCCACGCCCCAGGGCGCGGCCAGCCACTGGTTCAGGGTGCGGCCCTGGATACGCGTGCGGTCGCTGTGCAGGTGGCGGGCGAAGGGCTGCTTGCGCTCCAGCATGGCCAGCAGCTCGCGGTCGAGGTCGAAGCCGTCGATCACCTGGGTGCTGGACAGACCGACGTCGTTCAGCCCCATGCCGGCCCGCACCCGGGCGAGGAAGGCCTGGCGCCGCGGTTTGTCCGGCAGGTGGTTGTAGAGCGCCTGCAAGGCCCGGCGGGCGTGGCCGCAGCTGGCGTTGTCGATGGTCACGTGGAGGCGGAAGTAGGTGGCGTCGATGCCCAGCTCCTGCAGCTCCCAGGTGGTCACCAGCAGGTGCAGCGGCGGCAGCTCGTAGCCCAGGTTGTAGCCGATCAGCTCGGGCAGGCGCTGCCCGGCCAGGCAGCCCAGCGCCAGTTGCACCGCGCCCTGCACGTAGTGCTCGGCGGACAGCTCGGCCGCGCCGGCGCAGCCCAGGCTTTCCAGCAGGTGGCGGTAGATCAGCACGTGGTTGCTGGCGGCCACGCCGCGGCCGAGTTCCTCCAGGTAGGTATGCAGCAGGGGCAGCAGGCGGGCGTCGCCGGCATGGCCCAGCACGCCATACAGCCAGGCGCCGTCCACCAGTTTGGTGGGGGCCACGCCGCGCAGGAAGTGCAGCGCGTGGGCGCGGTTGCGGAAGTAGCGCCGCGGCGCGCCGGCATGTCGCTCGGCCAGGTACCGGGCATAGTCCCGCGCGGTGCGGGCGGCCCGCGCGTCCAGCCACTGCGGCCAGGCCGCCGGGGTGTCGGGCAGGTCGACGGGCAGCTCGGCCGCCTGGCGCAGCTGCCGGTCGAGGAAGGTTTCGGCCGCCGTCAGGTGCTCCAGGGGCGCATGGAGCAGCGCCCTGTGCAGCGA
The DNA here is from genome assembly GCF_030268185.1 of Pseudomonas sp. NBRC 100443. NCBI lineage: Bacteria > Pseudomonadati > Pseudomonadota > Gammaproteobacteria > Pseudomonadales > Pseudomonadaceae > Pseudomonas > Pseudomonas sp. NBRC 100443. The sequence goes on along the minus strand of NZ_BSQE01000011.1, from coordinate 41,670 downwards.
ACGGGCATCGACCGCCTCTTCGCGGGGCGGAGTGCAGGGCAGGTTCATGGGGCGGCTCCTCTGGCGATGGCTCCTGAACATTGCGAGTGGCGCCGGCGGCGAAGGTTTCAACGATCGGCACCAGTGGCTGAGCGCGGGAAAGACGGAACCCGGGGCGGGGCCGCGGCGTCGATCCTGTAACCCTTCCGGCAGGGATCCCCATGGTCGCGACGCCCGCCCACCCACCGGCCCGCTTCGGCATCGAGGAAGAGGCCTTCCTCGTCGACGGCGCCAGCCTCGACCTGGCCCGGCAGGTCCCGCCCGAATGGGCGCAGGCCTGCCGCCGGGCGCTGGGCAACTGCTTCGCCGAGGAGATGTTCCAGTGCCAGGCGGAACTGGTCAGCCCGGTGTTCCGCCAGTTGGGCGAGGCCGCCGCCTTCCTCGCCCGCGCCCGCGCGCAGCTGAGCGAGCTGGCCCGGGCCCACGGTCTGCGCAGCCTGGTGGTGGGCGCGCACCCGTTCAGCCGCCTCGCCGACGCTGCGCCCAGCGAGCCGGCGCATTACCGCGCCTTGTTCGAGGACTATGTGCAGCCGGCCCGCAACAGCCTGCTGTGCGGCCTGCACGTGCACGTGGAAGTGCCGCCGGGGCTGGACCGGGTGACGCTGATGAACCGGGTGCTGCCCTGGGCGCCGCTGCTGCTGGCGCTGAGCTGCTCGTCGCCGTTCTGGCAGGGCCGCCACACCGGGCTGGCGAGCTACCGCCGGGCGCTGTCCGGGCAATGGCCGCGGATGGACATCCCGCCCTGGTTCGACGACGAGCCGGCCTACCAAGCCTACCTGAAGCTGCTCCACACCCGGGGCCTGATGCGCGAGCCGGGCCACGCCTGGTGGTTCGTCCGGCCCTCGGCACGCTACCCGACCCTGGAACTGCGCATCAGCGACGCCTGCCCGCGCCTGGCCGATGCGCTGTGCATCGCCGGGCTGTTCCGCGCGCTGCTCACCCAGGCCATGGCCGATGCCGACGCAGAGGAGCCGCACCGGCTGCGGGCGCTGCTGGCGGAGAACTACTGGCAGGCCCAGCGCCACGGTTGCCGGGCGCGCTTTCTGCTGGCCGATGGGGATTGCGTGGACCTGGCGCGGTGGCTGGAACTGGCCTGGGCGCAGTGTGGGACAGCGGCGCGTGCCGGCAACGAATGGGCCTATGCCCATGCCTGCCGGCTGGCCCGTGAGGGTGGCAGCGCGGCGCGGCAGGTTCGCAGTTTTCGCCGCCACCTGGCGCGCGGGGGCGACGTGGATGAGGCGTTGCGGGAGGTGGTGGTCGAGTTGCTGGAAGAGAACAGCCAGGCGCCGGTGGGGCTGGCGTAGCCGGCGAGTCCAATCGCGGACAAGGTCCGCTCCTACGCCGGTGCTTCCTGGAGCCGTAGGCGCAACTGTCTTGCCTGCTGCGCCGAGTCGCTTTTCGTAGGATGGGTTGAGCCTGCGAAACCCATGCGGTGGTGGCGATGGGTATCGCTTCGCTCAACCCATCCTACGGGGCTTTCCTGGAACTGTAGGAGCGGGCCCTGCCCGCGAATCGCGCGCAGGGCGCGCTCCTACATGGGAATGGCGCGGGTGGGGCAGCGTAGGAGGACTCTGTCCGCGATCCGGCGGATAACGCCGGCGGTCGGGGTCAAGAGCACCCTCACCCCAGCCCTCTCCCGCAAGCGGGAGAGGGGGCCGTCCGTGCCACCGGAGTGTCCGGCGGGGCGTTGAGTCCAATCGCGGACAAGGTCCGCTCCTACGCCCGTGCTTCCTGGAACCGAGCGGACCTTGTCCGCGATTCGGATTTCCAGCGAAACATCCGCGCACTCCGAAACGCCCCTTCAGCAGGCCGAGCGAAACCGGCGCTCAGGAGGTCATGCGACATGGATGTCGCGAGAGCCCCGATGGGCTACAGGGACGTACGCTCGGGGGGGGGGACGCCTAGTTCGGGCCTCCGTGGCGGGGGAATTCGCGAGGGTAGCCCGGCTCCATCGGGCCCGTATGTCGGGGCAAGCCTTTTTGGTTCCTTTTGTGGCGTTTGACAAAAGGGACTCGCCCGAGGGGGCGAAACAAAAAATTTCCGCAGACTCGGAGCGGCGCGCTACACCGAGCCCCCAAGCCACTGGGTTCCGCGTTCGCGGGAATGACGAAGTGAAGAACGGAACTACACCTCACCACCATTCGTCGCCCCAATGGCTCCCCCACCCACCCCCGCGACTCACCAGAGAGTCCAGCCCAGCGACCCACGCCCCCAGGAGCCCCCATGTCCACCCACATCATCCACTTCACCGGCCCGATCAACTCCTCCACCTGCGGCAACCTCATCAGCACCTGCACCCGCGCCCTGCAGCAGGGCGCCAGCCACCTGCAGCTGAACATCGCCACCATGGGCGGCGACTGCAGCTACGGCTTCACCCTCTACAACTACCTGCTCTCGCTGCCGGTGCAGGTGGACACCCACAACCTCGGCACAGTCGAATCCATGGGCAACATCCTGTTCCTCGCCGGCCAGGTGCGCACCGCGTGCCTGTACAGCAAGTTCCTGTTCCACCCCTTCCACTGGTCGCTGCACGGCGCGGTGGACCATGCGCGCATGGCGGAATACGCCATGAGCCTGGACTACGACCTGAAGCTCTACGCCGACATCGTCGACGAGCGCACCCGGGGCGCGGCGGAGCGCCTGGACATTCCCAGCTACCTGATGGCCTACCCGCGCATCCTCGGGGCGCAGGAAGCCATCGCCTGCGGGCTGATCGAGCGGGTGGACGCCATGCGCATCGCCGATTCCACCTGCCAGTGGACGGTGCACGCCTGACGCTCGGGCAGATTCTTCGAACCCTGGCGGCGGCGGACTTTCCACACAGGTGAGTCCACCCTTGAGGAGAACAGCGATGAAAGTCAGCGAAGTCATGAGCCGCGAAGTCCGCACCATCGACCCGGCCACCACCCTGCAGGAGGCGGCGCTGCTGATGCGCCAGGCGGACATCGGCGCCCTGATCGTCGGCGAGGGCGAGCGCATGACCGGCGTGGTCACCGACCGCGACCTGGTGGTGCGCGGCCTGGCCGATGGCCTGGACGGGCGCACGGCGGTCAGCGAGGTGATGAGTCCCGGCGTCTGCTACTGCTTCGACGACGAGGAGCTGGACCACGTGGCCAAGAACATGGGGCAGATCGAGAAGCGCCGCCTGGCGGTGGTGAACCGGCAGAAACGCCTGGTGGGCGTGGTGTCCCTGGCCAACGTCGCCAGTTGCAACGCCGACAAGCTGGGCGCCAACCTGCTGCGGGCGGTGGCGCGGCCGCATTGAGTGCAGGTCCCGCCGCCGGCGCATGCCGGCGGCGGGGCAGGGGGGTTACCAGCGCGGGTTGCGCTCGGCCAGGGCGCGCAGGCGCTCGCCGGCCACCACTATCTTGCGTGGCCGGTGCCGGTAGTTGCCGGGAACGAAGGTGCGCAGCTCGATACGCTTGAGGAACCAGTCGACGTTGTCCGGCTGCAGCGGACCCGACTCGGTGATCAGGTCGCGGCGGATGCGCTCCACCAGATTGTTCAGCAGGACGTCGTTTTCCTGCTCTTCCTTGTGCAGCACGCGCAGGGCGATGCGCTCGCCGTTGGCGTCGTGCAGGTCCATCAGCACCGAGCCGTCGGGACGGTAGGAGAATTGCGGGGCATAGGCGCGGAACTGGTTCTGCAGGTATTCGATGGCGGCGTTGGAAATGGCAGGCATGACGTACTCCCTATGTGTTGGTTGGGTAGCCGATGCCTTTGCAGCAATCGTTCCGCCCGTGCCGCTATTCCTAAGCGGCTGTTTACGTTGAACTTTCAGCTGAATAGATGGCCCTTTGATGCTTGCGCATTGCAAAGCGGCGGGCTCGCCCGGCGCCTTACTGCATGCCCGGGTGGTGGCGAAATGCAATCTATGCGCGCCTCCGCCGGCCGGGCCTCGATGGCGGTTGATACCCGGGTACCGGTAACGCCCCATGGCGCCTACCGCTCGTCGGGCCAGACGCTTTTTTGGGCGACAAGAAAGCGGCGCGCAGGTCCGCGGCCCGCGCTAAGTGGATGACATGCGGGGCGCTTTTGCCATCAGGCATTCTGCATGGCCAAAGGATGGCGTCCTGCCAGCCTTTTTTCGCTGGCGACCGGCGCTACCTTTTCCCGAAAGAGGGGCTTTTTCCCGGGGAGGGTATCCGCATGACGCATTTCACTCGTGGCGAAATCGAAGCCTTGTTGCAGCACAACCATCCGGGGTTCCGCTTCAACTGCTGCCGGCAGCTCGATGGCTGCTACGCCATCAGCCTGCGCCACCCGTCGCAGGGCAGGGCGCCCACCACGGTGGTGGGCATTAGCGGCGAGGAACTCTGCACCGCCGAGCAGGTGGAAAGCCTGGGTCAGGAGCTGATCCGCACCTACGCCGCCGCCTGAGGCGCGGCGGCGTCGCCCGCGGGAAAAGCTGAACTCCCCGCTTGCGTCCGGCTCAACCGAGGTAGAGCTGACGCACGGAGGAGCCTGGAAATGAAACCCGATATCTGTGCCTGCCCCAACTGCATCTGCGAGCTGGACGCCGCCGCCGTGCGCGAGGGCGACCGCTATTTCTGCTGCCAGGCCTGCGCCCAGGGCCACCCCGAGGACCGCCAGTGCAAGGACCCCGAATGCCCCTGCGCCGACAGCGGCAGGCTGAAGAAGACGCAGGAACGGCAACTGGACCACTCCCTGGAAGAAACCTTCCCCGCCAGCGACCCCATTTCCCCCTGAGGCCCATGCGCCGCGCGCGGCCCGCAGGTGGCCGGACAGGGCGGCGCCCAGCGAGAGGAGAAGGCCATGAGCGACGATCGCAAGCACAGCCAGCCGCAGGAAATCGACGACACCGAGGACCGCATGGGCTCGGTGCGCGAATTGGATTTCGAGGACGAGCACGCCGAGGGCCGCATCGGCGACGAGCGTCCGCGCCGCGAAGTGAATGAGGAGTTCCCGCCGCAGCGGGCCGCCGAGATGGGCATGACCGGCGGCGAGACCCTGGTCGACGGCGAGTACGAGGACCACGTGGACAGCGACGACCTGGCCCCGGAGACGCTGCTCGACGAAGGCACCGAGTCCGAACTCGAGCCCGCCGACGAAACCCCGGTGGACCGCGAACTGCGGGTGGTGGGCGAGGAGGAGATCGGCGGCGGCATCGGCCTGGACGAGGCCGAGCTGGGCCGCTCCGCGCCATTGGACGGCAAGCCCTGGACCGACCAGGTGTCGCCGCCGGACACTGACGAGGAAGAACGCTGAAGCGGCCCGCCGCGGAGGAAACGCCCATGGCCAGTGATACGCCGAGCCTGGAGGAGTACGCCCGCCGCCGCGACTTCAGCGGCACGCCGGAGCCGCGCGGCGAGGCCCCCGGACGCCAGGCCGGGGAACTGGAATTCGTCGTCCAGAAGCATGACGCCAGCCACCTGCACTACGACTTCCGCCTGGAACTCGATGGCGTGCTCAAGAGCTGGGCGGTGCCCAAGGGGCCCTGCCTGGACCCTTCGGTGAAGCGCCTGGCCATCGAGGTGGAGGACCACCCGCTGGAATACGCCGGCTTCGAGGGCCACATTCCCGAGGGCCACTACGGCGCCGGCGACGTTATCGTCTGGGACCGCGGCCGCTGGCAGCCCCTGGGCGACCCGCGGCAGGGCCTGGAGAACGGCCACCTGAAGTTCCGCCTGGAAGGCAGCAAGCTACACGGCAGCTGGAACCTCATCCGCACCCGCATGGCCGGGCGCAAGCCGCAGTGGTTCCTGGTCAAGGGCCGCGACGACCAGGCCCGCGACTTCCCCCGCCATGACATCCTCGCCGAGGCGCCGCAGAGCGTGCTCAGCGGGCGGACGCTGCCCGGCGAGGCGGCGCCGGCGCAAAAGCCGGCCGACCCGCCCAGGCGCGCCGCCGCGGCCAAGGCGCCGCGCCGCAAGGCCGCCAAGGCCGGCGCCATGCCCGAGCGCATCTCCCCGGAACTGGCCACGTTGCTGGATGCGCCCCCGGAGGGCGACTGGCGCTACGAGCTGAAGCTCGACGGCTACCGCATCCTGGCACGGGTGGAAAAGGGCGAGGTGCGCCTGCAGACGCGCAACGGCCACGACTGGGCGGAGCGCCTGCCGGACATCTGCGCCGCGCTGCGCGCCCTGCCGCTGGAGTCGGCCTGGCTCGACGGCGAGATCCTGGTGGTGGACGAGGAGGGCCGCCCGGACTTCCAGCGCCTGCAGAACGCCTTCGACGTCGGCGCCAGCGACGAGGTGCGCTACACCCTGTTCGACCTGCTCTGGCTGGACGGCGAGGACCTGCGCCGGCAGCCCGTGGAGCAGCGCCGCGCCATGCTGGCCGGGTTGCTGAAGCACAATGCCAGCGACCGCCTGCGCTACTCGGAGGATTTCACCGACGACCCGCGCAGCATCCTCGACAGCGCCTGCCGCCTGGGCCTGGAAGGGCTGATCGGCAAGCGCGCCGGCAGCGCCTATGTCGAGCGCCGCTCCACCGACTGGATCAAGCTCAAGTGCAAGCGCCGCCAGGAATTCGTCATCCTCGGCCTGACCCCGCCCAAGGGCAGCCGCCGGCATTTCGGCGCGCTGCTGCTGGGCCTGCACGACGACCAGGGCGAGCTGCGCTACGCCGGCAAGGTGGGCACCGGCTTCGATGCCGCCACCCTCAAGCGGGTGCACGACAACCTGCGCCCGCTGGCCAGCAAGACCTGCCCGCTGGCCTCGCCGCCGCGCGGCCAGGCCTTCCAGGGCGTGACCTGGCTGCGCCCCGAGCGGCTCTGCGAAGTGGCTTTCGCCGAAATGACCCGTGAGGGCCTGGTGCGCCACGCGGTGTTCCACGGCCTGCGCAACGACAAGCCCGCCGAGGCGATAGTCGAGGAACGCGCGAAGCCGGCGGCCGGGGAGAGCGCGCAGCCCACGGCGAAACGCCCGCGCAAGGCGGCGAAGGACGACGCGAAGGTGGCCGGCGTGGCCATCACCCACCCCGAGCGGGTGATCGACGCCGCCAGCGGCCTGCGCAAGCTGGACCTGGCGCGCTACTACGAGAAGGCCGCCGAGCGCATCCTGCCCTGGCTCGGCGACCGCCCGGTGTCGCTGCTGCGCGCGCCGGACGGCGTCGGCGGCGAAGTGTTCTTCCAGCGCCACGCCTCGCGCAACGCCATGCCCGGCGTGGAACAGCTGGACCCGCGCCTGGACCCGGGCCACGCGCCGCTGCTGCGCATCGCCACCGCCAAGGCCCTGGCCGGCGCCGCGCAGATGGGCGTGGTCGAGCTGCACACCTGGAACGCCCGGGTGGACGACCTGGAGCACCCCGACCGCTTCGTCCTCGACCTGGACCCCGACCCCAGCCTGCCCTGGGCGCGGATGATCGAGGCGACCCGACTGACCCTCGCAGTGCTCGACGAACTGGGCCTGGCCTGCTTCCTCAAGACCAGCGGCGGCAAGGGCATGCACATCCTGGTGCCGCTGGAGCGCCGCCACGGCTGGGACGAGGTCAAGGACTTCGCCCACGCCATCACCCGCCACCTGGCCAGGCAGATGCCGGACCGCTTCAGCGCCGTATCCGGGCCGAAGAACCGCGTCGGGCGGATCTTCGTCGACTACCTGCGTAACAGCCGCGGCGCCAGCACCGTGTGCGCCTGGTCGGTCCGCGCCCGCGAAGGCCTGCCGGTGTCGGTGCCGGTGGCCGAGGGCGAGCTGGATGCGTTGCGCGGCGCCAATGCCTGGAACCTGGGCAGCATCGACGAGCGCCTGGCGCTGAAGGGCAGGGACGATCCCTGGGCGAGCTGGGGCGAGACCCGGCAACGCCTGACGCGGCGGATGTGGCAGCAGTTGGGCGAGGAGCGCTGAGGCCGGCCTGCCGGCCGGACCGCGGACGAAGTCCGTACGTCCGCAAACACAATCCGTAGGATGGCGTTGAGCGAAGCGATACCCATCGCCACGACCGCATGGGTTTCGCCAAGGCTCAACCCATCCTACGAAAAGCGCTTCACAGTTGCTCCTACGTCCGGGCTGTAGGGCGGATAACGCCTATGGCGTTATCCGCCGTTTGGCCTTGGTTTCCAGCAGCTCCGGGGGGATCTGGGCGTTGGCCATGACCTCGGTGTATCGGCGGATAACCGCGAACGGTTATTCGCCCTACGTCACTGACGAAGGAGGGTTAGGCGTCCTCCTACGGTTCCAGGAAGCACGCTTTTCGTAGGATGGCGTTGAGCGAAGCGATACCCATCGCCGTGGCCGCATGGGTTTCGCCAAGGCTCAACCCATCCTACGAAAAGCGCTTCACAGTTGCTCCTACGTCCGGGCTGTAGGGCGCATAACGCCTATGGCGTTATCCGCCGTTTGGCCTTGGTTTCCAGCAGCTCCGGGGGTGATCTGGGCGTTGGCCATGATCTCGGTGTATCGGCGGATAACCGCGAACGGTTATTCGCCCTACGTCACTGACGAAGTCTCAGGACGACTGCGAATTCATCGCCCACGCCGAACGGCTCCCTCTCCCTCTGGGAGAGGGCTGGGGTGAGGGCAACGGACTTCGCCGACACACCTCTGCCAACCCTGACTCCGCTCCCCCTCCCTAACCCTCCCCCGCAAGCGGGAGAGGGGATCGCTCGGCATGATGCGCAACCACGAAGCTCCCTGGCTCCACAGGCAGGCGAATAGCAGCAGCGAAATGCGCGCAGCCGGCGGGCCGCTGGCGGAAAAAGCTGAACTCCGCCGCCCCCAGCCGGCCGAACCCTGTGACCGGCGGGGCTGCGGCCCCGCGCCACGAAGCGGAGGAGACCTGCCATGAGCGACCAACCCTGCGCCTGCCCCGGCTGCCAGTGCAGCCTGGGCGCCGCCGCCGTGTTCTCCGAAGGCCGCGCCTATTGCTGCCAGGCCTGCGCGGACGGCCACCCCGATGGCGAGAAGCACTGCCAGGACCCGCACTGCCATTGCGGCGAGACCCTGCCGCCGCGCGGCTGACGGCCCGCGATACCGACCCACGCACCGGAGGACAGCCACCATGAGCGAGAAACTACCGCCCCAGCACCAGGACCGGCAGCCCGGCCGCGAGGCGATCATGCAGCCGCCGCCGGAGTTCGCCTCGGACAGCTACCGCGCCGCCGGCAAGCTGGAGGGCAAGGTGGCGGTGGTCACCGGCGGCGATAGCGGCATCGGCCGCGCCGTGGCGCTGACCTTCGCCCGCGAGGGCGCCGACGTGATGCTGCTGTACCTGGAGGAAACCGAGGACGCGACCAAGACCTGCCAGTTGATCGAGGCCTGCGGCCAGCACTGCCTGGAACTGGCCGGCGACGTCGCCGACGCCGGTTTCTGCGCCGAGGTGGCGCGGCGCCTGAAGGAACGCTGGGGCAGGCTGGACGTGCTGGTGAACAACGCCGGCGAACAGCACCCGGCCGACTCCCTCGAAGACATCAGCGAGGAACAGTGGGAGCGTACCTTCCGCACCAACATCTTCGGCATGTTCCAGCTGACCAAGGCGCTGCTGCCGCTGATGGGCGAGGGCGCGGCCATCGTCAACACCACCTCGATCACCGCCTACAAGGGCAACCCCAGGCTCATCGACTATTCCTCGACCAAGGGCGCCATCACTTCCTTCACCCGTTCCCTGGCGCTGAACCTGGTGGGGCGCGGCATCCGCGTCAACGCCGTGGCCCCGGGGCCGATCTGGACGCCGCTGATTCCCTCGACCTTCAGCGCCGAGGAGGTGGCGAAGTTCGGCAGCAACACCCCGATGGGGCGGCCTGGCCAGCCCGACGAGCTGGCCCCGGCCTACGTCTACCTGGCCTGTTCCGACTCCTCGTACATGAGCGGCCAGGTGCTGCACGTCAACGGCGGAACCGTGGTCAACGGCTGAGACGCCCGGCCCCGGCGCAATGCAGCGCCAGGGGCCAGGGGCTCAGGCCTTGCGCAAGGCCTCGATCAGCTCCTGCTTGCGCATGGACGAGCGCCCGCGGATGTTCTGCCGGCGCGCGCGCTCCAGCAGTTCCTGCTTGTTCATCGCCTCCAGGCGCTGGCCGGGGCGCGGCACGCCGTGCTTGGTGGCCACCGCGCGGCGCGCCGAGGAACGCCGCGATTCGGCCCTGGCCGTTGGGCTGTTCTTCTGGCCCGAGCCGCCGGCGCGCTCGCCGCCGCCGGACTGCTTGTTGACGGTGGCCCAGGCCCGCGCTTCGGCCTCGTCCCTGGACACGCCACGCTCCTCGTAGCTTTCCTCGATATGTTCGGCCTTGCGCTTCTGCTTGTCGGTGTACTTGTCTTTGCTGCCTCGGGGCATCGCTCTTCTCCTTTCTCGGCCGCTTCACTGCGGGGTTCGTTCGGGAGAGGCCGCGGCGCCGGGCGGTGTTCAGCGATTCGGACGGACGGCCGCGGACGAGGGGAAAAACGCCTGAACTCTGGCCGGCGCACCGGGCCTAGATACACGAGGCGGCCGCCGGCGCCGCCCTTTTCCCAAGGCGAACCACGGAGAACACGCCATGCACGGCTCCAGCACCCCCGTTCCCGAACAGGTGGAAACCTTCAAGCAGGAAGTGCTGACGCGACTGCGCTACGACGTCGGCAAGGACGCCGCCGACGCCTACGCCCACGACTGGTTCGAGGCCGTGGCGCTGGCCGCGCGGCGCTACATCGTCGACGGCTGGGACGAGGCCAGCCGGAGCATCGATCGCGGCCAGCGCAAGCGCGTCTACTACCTGTCGCTGGAGTTCCTCATCGGCCGCCTGCTGATCGACAACCTGAGCAACCTCGGCCTGCTGGAGATCGCCCGCGAGGCCCTGCTGCAACTGGGCGTAGACCTGGAGCAGGTGCGCCTGGCCGAGCCCGACGCGGCCCTGGGCAACGGCGGCCTGGGCCGCCTGGCGGCGTGCTTCATGGAGAGCATGGCGACCCTCGACATCCCCGCCTACGGCTACGGCATCCGCTACGAGCACGGGCTGTTCCGCCAGAGCATCGCCGACGGCTGGCAGCAGGAGCAGCCGGAGACCTGGCTGGACTTCGGCAACCCCTGGGAGTTCGAGCGCCCGGAATGCAGCATCAGCATCGGCTTCGGCGGCAGCGTGTACGCCATCGACGGCGGCGACGGCAGCGCGCGGCAGCACTGGGAACCCATGGAGCGCCTGCGCGCGGTGGCCTACGACATGCCCATCGTCGGCTGGCGGCGGGCCGGGGTGAACACCTTGCGGCTGTGGCGCGCCCGCGGCGAGGAAACCCTCAAGCTCGACCGCTTCAACGCCGGCGACCACCTCGGCGCGGTGGCCGACACGGCGCGCGCCGAGAGCATCTCGCGGGTGCTCTACCCGGCGGACAGCACCGAGGCCGGCCAGGAGCTGCGCCTGCGCCAGGAATACTTCTTCGTCAGCGCCTCGCTGCAGGACCTGTTGCAGCGCCACCTGGGCCAGGGCCTGGCGCTGGCCAGCCTGCCGGCGCGGGTGGCCATCCAGCTCAACGACACCCACCCGGCCATCGCCGTTGCCGAACTGATGCGCCTGCTGCTGGACGACCATTACCTGCAGTGGGAGCAGGCCTGGGAGCTGACCGTGGCGACGCTGTCCTACACCAACCACACGCTGCTGCCCGAGGCCCTGGAGTCCTGGCCGGTGGGGCTGATGGAGCGCATGCTGCCGCGGCACATGCAGATCATCTACCTGATCAACGCCTTCCACATCGACGCGCTGCGCGCCAAGGACATCCACGACTTCGCCCTGCTGCGCGCGGTGTCGCTGATCGAGGAGGACAACGGCCGGCGGGTGCGCATGGGCAACCTGGCGTTCCTCGGCTCGCACAGCGTCAACGGCGTCTCCGCGCTGCACACCGAGCTGATGCGCGAGACGGTGTTCCGCGACCTGCACCGCCTGTACCCGGGGCGCATCAGCAACAAGACCAACGGCGTGACCTTCCGCCGCTGGCTGTTCCAGACCAACCCGGAGCTGACCGGGCTGCTCTGCGAGTTCCTCGGCCGCGAGCTGCTCGACGACCCCGAGACGCGCCTGCGCGCCCTGGAGGCCCACGCCGGCGACGCCGCGGTGCAGCGCGGCTTCGCCCAGCAGCGGCGGCACAACAAGGCGCGCCTGGCGCGGCTGGTGGAGGAGCGCCTGGGCATCCGCCTGGACGTCGAGGCGCTGTTCGACGTGCAGGTCAAGCGCATCCACGAGTACAAGCGCCAGTTGCTCAACCTGCTGCACGCCGTGGCGCTGTACCAGGACATCCGCAACGACCCGGCCACCCCGCGGGTGCCGCGGGTGAAGATCTTCGCCGGCAAGGCCGCGCCCAGCTACCACCAGGCCAAGCTGATCATCAAGCTGGCCAACGACGTCGCCCGCATCGTCAACGACGACCCCACCGTGCGCGGTCTGCTCAAGGTGGTGTTCATCCCCAACTACAACGTCAGCCTGGCCGAGGCCATCATCCCGGCGGCGGACCTGTCCGAGCAGATTTCCACCGCGGGCCTGGAGGCCTCGGGCACCAGCAACATGAAGTTCGCCTTGAACGGCGCGCTGACCATCGGCACCCTGGACGGCGCCAACGTCGAGATGTCCGAGCGCATCGGCCTGGAGAACCTGTTCATCTTCGGCCTCACCGCCCAGCAGGTGGAGGCCCGCAAGCACGCCGGCGAGCTGTCCATGGCCGGCGAGATCGCCGCCTCGCCGCGCCTGCAGGAAGCCCTGAAGGCCATCGGCTCGGGGGTGTTCTCGCCGGACGACGCCAACCGCTACGCGGCCCTGGTGGAGGGGCTGCGCCACGACGACAGGTTCATGCTCTGCGCCGACTTCGAGGCCTACTGGCAGGCCCAGGAACGCGTCGAGGCGCTGTGGCGCGAGCCGGCGCGCTGGTGGCGGGCGGCGGTGCTGAACACCGCGCGGGTCGGCTGGTTCTCCTCCGACCGCACCATCCGCGAGTACGCCGAGGACATCTGGAAGGTGCCGCTGGGCGGCGCCTAGGGTCTACCAGAAGCCGCCGCCGTGGCGGCGCGCCAGGTAGTCCGGGCTGAGGCCGAAGCCGGTCTGGAAGAAGGCCTGCAGGCGGGTGTCCAGCACCATGCGGTTGAGCGAGGCCAGCGGGCCGACGATGCGCTCCGGCTCGCTGCGCCCGCCGTAGTGGTTCTCGTGCACCAGGCTGGCGCTCTGCGGTTCGGCGCGGATCAGGCAGCGGCAGTCCAGGCCCTCGCCGGGGCGGCGGGCGTGCAGGCCCAGCTCGGAGAGCCCGCCGGCGCCACGGTGCAGGCCCACGTGGCAGAGCAGGCCGTGGGCGCGGGCGTACTCGCCGGCGGCGGCGAAGGCGGGCAGGGCCACTTCGGTCAGGGCCTGTTCGTAGGCCTGGGCGAAGTCGGTGTCGTCGCGGCTGTTCATGGCGCATTCCTTTGGTGTTCGACGCTTGCCGGGGTTGGACAGGCGCGGCGGGCGAATGCGCGGACGATCCGCCGGGCGGTAGTGCCGGGCTACCGCCGGGGAAATCGTTCAAACCATCGGCCGGCGCGGCAGTCTGCACCTGCAACGGCCCTTTGCGGAGAAGCCCATGGAGACCCTGTCGCGCATCGCCGCGGCCCTGCTGGCGGAGTTTTCCGACCTGCGCGAGCTGGAGCAGATCACCCGCGCCTGCTTCCGCCTGGCGCTCGCCGCGCTGCTCGGCGGCCTGCTGGGCTACGAGCGCGAGGCCCAGGGCAAGGCCGCCGGGTTGCGCACGCACATGCTGGTCACCCTGGGCGCCGCGCTCTTCGTCATGGCCATGAGCGAGGGCGGCGCCGGCGACGACGCCATCAGCCGGGTGATCCAGGGCATCGCCGCGGGCATCGGCTTCCTCTGCGCCGGCACCATCCTCAAGGGCGGCGCCGACACCGCGCGGGTGAAGGGGCTGACCACGGCGGCGGGGCTGTGGCTGAGCACCGCCATCGGCATCTGCGTGGGCCGCGGCCATTCCGCCACCGCGGTGCTCGGCACCCTGCTGGCGCTGCTGGTGCTGCACAGCCTGCCGCGCCTGTTCGAGCGGCCGCGGGCGCCGCGCAAGACCGCGGAGGATCACCATGTTCCGTGAATTCAGCGGCAGCAGCGCCTGGACCGACGCCATGCGCAGCGGCGGCGCCTACGTCGGGCTGATCGAATACCAGCCCAAGCGCGAGGGCGCGGCGGTACAGGTGCTCTGGGTGTTCGCCCCCGGCAGCCGCAACGAGGCCCAGGCCGAGGATGCGGCCCGGCGCATGCTGGCGCGCATCCGCGACATTTCGGCGGACGGCCGCGTCCGCTTCGACGACGGCATCTCACTGTAGGAGGCATGCATGGCGCGCGTGATCTGGAAGGGCGCGATCAGTTTCGGCCTGGTGCACATTCCCGTGGGGCTGAACAGCGCCAGCCGCTCCGGCGGCACCGACTTCGACTGGCTGGACGCCCGCAGCCTGGAGCCGGTGGGCTACAAGCGGGTGAACAAGGTGACCGGCAAGGAGGTGCCCAAGGAGCAGATAGTCAAAGGCGTGGAATACGAGAAGGGCCGCTACGTGGTGCTCAGCGAGGCGGAAATCCGCGCGGCGCGCCCACGGGCCACCCAGACCATCGACATCCTGCGCTTCGTCGAGCGCGGCGAGATTCCCCTGGCGTACTTCGACACGCCCTACTACCTGAGCCCCGAGCGTCGCGGCGAGAAGGTCTACGTGCTGCTGCGCGAGACCCTCGCGCGCAGCGGCAAGGTCGCGGTGTGCCAGCTGGTGCTGCACAGCCGCCAGCACCTGGCGGCGCTGCTGGCCGACGGCGAGGCGCTGCTGCTGATGACGCTGCGCTGGCCGGGCGAGGTGCGCTCGGTGGACGAACTGGGCCTGGAGCTGGACGACGTCGACCTGGACAAGCGCGAGCGCGAGATGGCCACGCGCCTGGTGGAAGAGATGAGCCAGGCCTGGGACGACTCGGCCTTCAAGGACAGCTTCAGCGACGAGATCCACGCCCTGGTCGAGCAGAAGGCCGCCAAGGGCCAACTCGAGGAAGTGCCCGGTGCCGAGGCGCCGGAAACCGGGGAGGGCGCCGACATCATCGACCTCACCGACCTGCTGCGGCGCAGCCTGCGCGGCAACGCCGGGGGCGGCGGCAAAGCGGCGCCCAGGGGCAAGGCCGGAGAGGCGCCGGCGCCGCGCAAGAGCAGCGGCCGGCGGCGCGCCCCGCGCTGAGCCGGCCCGCCGGCGAAAAGTCTGAACTTGCCGGCGGGCCCGGCCTCGGAAAGCATGGGGCCGCAGGTTGCGGCCGACGACGAACATGCGATCGCCTGGCGAGGAGGGCGCAGCGATGAATCCGGACCTGCAGGGGCGCGCCAGCGCCGCGGCCAAGGCGCCGCGCATCGCCATCGAGGGCATCGAGCCCCAGGTCGAGGGCGGGCGCTTCGCCGCCAAGGCCATCGCCGGCCGGGGCTGCCCGGTCAGCGCGCGCATCTTCATGGACGGCCACGAGCAGCTGGGCGCCGAAGTGACCTGGCGCCTGGAGCCGGAAGAGGTCTGGCGCAGCCTGCCGCTGGCCTGGCAGGGCAACGACCTGTGGCGGGCCGAGCTGCTGCCGCCCCACGAGGGGCGCATCCAGTTCGTCATCCAGGCCTGGCTGGACCGCTACGCCAGCTTCCGCCACGACCTGGAGAAGAAGTACGCCGCTGGCCAGGCCGTCGAGCTGGAACTCAGCGAAGGCGAGCAACTGCTGCGCGAGGCGCGGCAGGGCGCCCAGGGCGAACCGGCCGCGCAACTGGACGCCCTGCTGGGCCAGCTCGCCGCCGAGCAGGCCCGCGACGGTCGCGTGGCCCTGCTGCTGGCCCCGGCCACCCTGGAACTGATGCAACGAGTGGAGCCGCGCCTGCACCGCGTGCGCAGCCCGCTGCTGAGCCTGGAGGTGGAGCGGCCGCTGGCCGGCTTCGCCAGCTGGTACGAGCTGTTCCCGCGCTCGGAGGGCGCGCAGCCGGGCGTGCACGGGCGCTTCGAGGACGTGCGCCGGCGCCTGCCGGAAATCGCCGCCATGGGCTTCGACGTGCTGTATTTCCCGCCCATCCACCCCATCGGCCGCACCCACCGCAAGGGCCCCAACAACAGCCTGCAGGCCGGCCCGGACGACCCCGGCAGCCCCTACGCCATCGGCGCCGAGGAGGGCGGCCACGAGGCCGTGCACCCGCAGCTGGGCAGCCTGGAGGACTTCCGCGCGCTGGTGGCCGACGCTCGCGCCCACGGCCTGGAGGTGGCCCTGGACTTCGCCATCCAGTGCTCGCCGGACCACCCCTGGCTGCGCCAGCACCCCGGCTGGTTCAGCTGGCGCGCCGACGGCAGCATCCGCCATGCCGAGAACCCGCCGAAGAAGTACGAGGACATCGTCAACGTCGATTTCTACGCCACCGACGCCGTGCCTTCGCTGTGGCTGGCGCTGCTGGAGGTGGTGCTGGGCTGGGTGGCCCAGGGCGTGACGCTGTTCCGCGTCGACAACCCGCACACCAAGCCGCTGCCGTTCTGGGAATGGCTGATCGCCGAGGTGCGCCACCTGCACCCCGAGGTGATCTTCCTGGCCGAGGCCTTCACCCGCCCGGCGATGATGGCGCGCCTGGGCAAGCTAGGCTTCAGCCAGAGCTACACCTACTTCACCTGGCGCAACACCAAGCAGGAATTGCAGGAATACTTCGCCGAGCTGAACCAGCCGCCCTGGCGCGACTGCTACCGGCCCAACTTCTTCGTCAACACCCCGGACATCAACCCCTACTTCCTGCAGCGCAGCGGGCGCGCGGGCTTTCTCATCCGCGCCGTGCTGGCGGCCACCGGCTCGGGGTTGTGGGGGATGTATTCGGGCTTCGAGCTGTGCGAGGCCGCGGCCATCCCCGGGCGCGAGGAATACGCCGACTCCGAGAAGTACCAGCTGCGCCAGCGCGACTACCGCGCGCCGGGCAACATCGTCGGCGAGATCACCCGGCTCAACCGCATCCGCCGCGAGAACCCGGCGCTGCACAGCCACCTCGGCTTCCAGGCCTACAACGCCTGGAACGACAACATCCTCTATTTCGGCAAGCGCACCGCGGACCTGGCCAACTTCGTGCTGGTCGCCGTGTGCCTGGACCCGGACAACGCCCAGGAGGCCGACTTCGAGCTGCCGCTGTGGGAGTTCGGCCTGGCGGACGACGCCGCCATGGGCGGCGAGGACCTGATGAACGGCCACCAGTGGACCTGGTACGGCAAACGCCAACGGATGCGCATCGAGCCCTGGCACCTTCCCTTCGGCATCTGGCGCCTGCACCCGCAGCGCCGCTAGGAGTCCGCCCATGGCCAGACGCCTGAGAAAGCCCCGTCCCTTCCTGCACGACCCGCTCTGGTACAAGGACGCGGTCATCTACCAGTTGCACGTGAAGTCCTTCTTCGACGCCAACAACGACGGCATCGGCGACTTCCCCGGGCTGATCGAGAAGCTCGACTACATCGCCGACCTGGGGGTGAACACCCTCTGGCTGCTGCCGTTCTACCCCTCGCCGCGGCGCGACGACGGCTACGACATCGCCATGTACCGTGGGGTGCACCCCGACTACGGCAGCCTGGCCGACGTGCGCCGCTTCATCGCCGCCGCCCATGCGCGCAACCTGCGGGTGATCACCGAGCTGGTGATCAACCACACCTCCGACCAGCACCCCTGGTTCCAGCGCGCGCGGCGGGCGAAGAAGGGCTCGCGGGCGCGGGAGTGGTACGTGTGGTCCGACACTGACGAGCGCTACGCCGGCACCCGCATCATCTTCGTCGACAGCGAGACCTCCAACTGGACCTGGGACCCGCTGGCCGGGCAGTACTACTGGCACCGCTTCTACTCGCACCAGCCGGACCTGAACTTCGACAACCCGCAGGTGCTGCGCGCCGTGCTGGGGGTGATGCGCTTCTGGCTCGACCTGGGCGTGGACGGCCTGCGCCTGGACGCCATTCCCTACCTGATCGAGCGCGAGGGCACCAGCAGCGAGAACCTGCCGGAAACCCACGCGGTGCTCAAGCGCATCCGCGCCGAGCTGGACGCCCACTACCCCGACCGCATGCTGCTGGCCGAGGCCAACCAGTGGCCGGAGGACACCCGCCCGTACTTCGGCGGCATGGACGACGGCGGCCCCGGCGACGAATGCCACATGGCCTTCCACTTCCCGCTGATGCCGCGCATGTACATGGCCATCGCCCAGGAAGACCGCTTCCCCATCAGCGACATCCTGCGCCAGACCCCGGCCATCCCCGACAACTGCCAGTGGGCGATCTTCCTGCGCAACCACGACGAGCTGACCCTGGAGATGGTCACCGACGACGAGCGCGACTACCTGTGGAACTACTACGCCGCCGACCGCCGCGCGCGCATCAACCTGGGCATCCGCCGGCGCCTGGCGCCGCTGGTGGAGCGCGACCGGCGGCGCATCGAGCTGCTCAACAGCCTGCTGCTGTCGATGCCCGGCACGCCGACGCTGTACTACGGCGACGAGATCGGCATGGGCGACAACATCTACCTCGGCGACCGCGACGGCGTGCGCACCCCCATGCAATGGTCGGTGGACCGCAACGGCGGCTTCTCCCGCGCCGACCCGGCGAGCCTGGTGCTGCCGGCCATCCTCGACCCGCTGTACGGCTACCAGAGCGTCAACGTCGAGGCGCAGCTGCGCGACCCGCATTCGCTGCTCAACTGGACGCGGCGCATGCTCGCCGTGCGCAAGCAGCAGAAGGCCTTCGGCCGCGGCAGCATGACCCTGCTGTCGCCGAGCAACAGGCGCATCCTCGCCTACCTGCGGCAGTACCGCGGCGAGGAGGGCGAGGACAGCCTGCTGTGCGTGGCCAACCTGTCCGGCGCGGCCCAGGCGGTGGAACTGGAGCTGGCCGAGTTCGACGGCCGCGTGCCGCTGGAGATGCTCGGCGGCGCGGCCTTCCCGCCGATCGGCCGGCTGACCTACCTGCTGACCCTGCCGCCCTACGGCTTCTACTGGTTCTACCTGGCCGACTCCCAGCGCATGCCCACCTGGCACCGCCAGCCGGAAGAACGCCTGCCGGAACTGCCGACCCTGGTGCTGGGCCAGCGCCTGGAAGAGATCATGGCCGGCGCCCCGCGCGAGCTGCTGGAGAAGGATTCGCTGCCGCGCTACCTGCCGCGCCGACGCTGGTTCCCCCATGCCCGCGCGCAGGCCGGCAGCGTGCGCCTGCTCTACGCGCTGCCGCTGGAGGAGGATGACGCCGCGCCGTTGCTGGCGGAGCTGGAATACCGCGACGGCGAGCTGCACGAGCGCTACCAGTTGCCCCTGGCCGCGGCGCCGGAAAAAAGCAGCAGCGGCTACGACCTGCCGCAGCAACTGGCCCTGGCCCGGCTGCGCCGCGGCCGCCGCGTCGGCCTGCTGACCGACGCCCTGAGCCTGCCGCGCTTTAGCCGCGTGGTGCTGCGCCTGTTGCGCGAGAACGCGACCCTGGCCGGCGACGGCGGCGAGGTGCAGTTCCTGCCGCAACCCGGCCTGGCCGAGCTGGAACTGGCCGAGGACATCCCGGTGCGGGTGCTGGCCGCGGACCAGTCGAACACCTCGGCGCTGGTCGGCGACGGCCTGCTGCTCAAGGTACTGCGCCGCGTCTCGCCCGGCCTGCACCCGGAGGCGGAAATGGGCGCCTACCTGAGCCGCCACGGCTTCGCCAACGTCGCGCCGCTGCTGGGCGAGGTGCGCCGGGTGGACGAGCAGGGGCAGACGCACACCCTGATGCTGCTGCAGGGCTACCTGAGCAACCAGGGCGACGCCTGGACCTGGACGCAGAACAACCTCGAACGGGCCATCCGCGAGGCCCTGGCCGCCGGCACCGCGCAGCCTCCGGAATTCGATGCCCTGGACGAGCTGCGCGGCTTCGCCGCCACCCTCGGCCGGCGCCTGGGCGAGATGCACCAGGTGCTGGCCGACGGCGCGGACGAGCCGGACTTCGCCCCGCGGCGCAGCGGCCCGGCCGATAGCCGCGCCTGGCAGGAGGGCGTCGGCGCCCAGGTCGAGCAGGCCCTGCGGGCGCTGGACGACGCCCCGGGGCTGGACGAGCGCGGCCGCGCCCAGGCCGCGCGCCTGCTGGAGCTGCGCGACGAGCTGCTGCTGGCGGTGGGCAACCTGGCGCGGCTGGCCGAGGGCGGGCTGATGATCCGCGTGCACGGCGACCTGCACCTGGGCCAGGTGCTGGTGGTGCAGGAGGATGCCTACTTGATCGATTTCGAAGGCGAGCCCAACCGCTCGCTGGCCGAACGCCGGGCCCTGAACAGCCCGATGAAGGACGTGGCCGGGGTGCTGCGCTCCTTCGACTACGCCGCCGCCATGGCCGAGCGCAGCCTGCAGAGCGCCGACGTCTCGGAAGAAGCGGTGCGGGTGCGCCGCGCCCTGGCCCAGCGCTACCGCGCGGACGCCCGCGACGCCTTCCTCGACGCCTACCGCCTGGCCGCCGCCGGGTTGCCCCACGAATGGCGCGGGCGCGAGGGGGAGGGCGCGGCCCTGGCGCTGTTCAGCCTGGAGAAGGCGGCCTACGAAGTGGTCTACGAGAGCGGCCACCGCCCCGACTGGGTCGCCGTGCCGCTGCAGGGAATGCTGGAACTGACGCTCCACCTGCTGGGAGGAAGGCCATGACACAAGCGTCGCAAGACGACGAACGCAACCATCTGCAAGGGCTGCAACGGGCCGAGCACGGCGACCCCTTCGCCTTCCTCGGTCCGCACCCGGAGGGCGACGGCTGGCGCGTGCGCGCCTGGCTGCCGGGGGCCTTCGCCTGCGAGCTGCTGGGCCGCGAGGGCGAATTCCTCGCGGCCATGCAGCAGCAGGACGCCAGCGGCCTTTTCAGCGCCCACCTGGATGCGCGTCAGGCCTACCTGCTGCGCATCCACTGGCCCGAGGGCGAGCAGATCACCGAGGACCCCTACGCCTTCGGCCCGCTGCTGGGCGACACCGACCTGTACCTGTTCGCCGAAGGCAACCACCGCCACCTGGGCCAGTGCTTCGGCGCCCAGGCCATGAGCGTGGACGGCGTGGCCGGAGTGCGCTTCGCCGTGTGGGCGCCCAATGCCCGGCGCGTGTCGGTGGTGGGCGACTTCAACGCCTGGGACGGGCGCCGCCACGCCATGCGCCTGCGCTACCCCAGCGGCGTGTGGGAACTGTTCGTGCCGCGCCTGCAACCCGGGGAAATCTACAAGTACGAAATCCTCGGCCCCGGCGGCCTGCTGCCGCTCAAGGCCGACCCTGTGGCGCTGGCCACGGAACGGCCGCCGGCCACCGGCTCGCGGGTGGCCGACCCGGCGCCGCGGCACTGGCGGGACGAACGCTGGATGAGCGAGCGGCGCAGCCGCCAGGGCGCGGAAAGCCCGCTGGCGATCTACGAGCTGCACGCCGGCTCCTGGCAGACCCTCGACGGCCGCCCGCCGAGCTGGGACGAGCTGGCCGAGCGGCTGATCCCCTACCTGCAGGACATGGGCTTCACCCACGTCGAGCTGATGCCGATCATGGAGCATCCCTTCGGCGGCTCCTGGGGCTACCAGCCGCTGTCGCTGTTCGCCCCCACCGCGCGCTATGGCAGCCCGGCGCAGTTCGCCGCCTTCGTCGAGCGCTGCCACCAGGCCGGGATCGGCGTCATCCTCGACTGGGTGCCGGCGCATTTCCCCACCGACGAGCACGGCCTGGGGCAGTTCGACGGCACCGCGCTGTACGAATACGCGCATCCCTTCGAGGGCTTCCACCCGGACTGGGACACCTACATCTACAACCTCGGCCGCACCGAGGTGCACGGCTTCCTGCTGGCCTCGGCGCTGCACTGGCTGCGCGAGTACCACGTCGACGGCCTGCGCGTCGACGCCGTGGCCTCGATGCTCTACCGCGACTACTCGCGCAAGGAGGGCGAGTGGATCCCCAACCGCCACGGCGGGCGCGAGAACCTGGAGGCCATCGAGTTCCTCCGCCACCTCAACGAGGTGGTCGCCGCCGAGGTGCCCGACGCCCTGGTGATCGCCGAGGAATCCACCGCCTGGCCCGGCGTCAGCCGCCCGGTGGCCGAGGGCGGGCTGGGTTTCTCGCACAAGTGGAACATGGGCTGGATGCACGACACCCTGGCCTACATCCGCGAGGACCCGTTGTACCGCGGCTACCACCACCACCGCCTGACCTTCGGCCTGCTCTACGCCTTCACCGAGCGTTTCATCCTGCCCATCTCCCACGACGAGGTGGTGCACGGCAAGGGCTCGCTGCTGGGCAAGATGCCCGGAGACCGCTGGCGCCAGTTCGCCAACCTGCGCCTGTACCTGAGCCTGATGTGGACGCACCCGGGGCGCAAGCTGCTGTTCATGGGTTGCGAGTTCGGCCAGTGGCGCGAGTGGGACCACGACGACCAGCTGGACTGGTACCTGCTGCGCTACGCCGAGCACCTGGGCGTGCAGACGCTGGTGCGCGACCTCAACCGCCTGTACCGCGAACTGCCGGCGCTGCACCAGCTGGACGATAGCCCCGAAGGCTTTCACTGGCTGATCGGCGACGACCAGCGCAACAGCGTCTACGCCTGGCTGCGCCTGGACCGCGAGCGCTCGCCGCTGCTGGTGGTGCACAACTTCACGCCGCTGCCGCGCGAAGGCTATCGGGTAGGGGTGCCGCTGCAGGGCGCTTGGCAGGTGCGGCTGAATTCCGATGGCGCCTGCTACGCCGGCTCCGATGCCGGCAGCCGCGAGCGCTGCGAGACACTCCCGGAGCCGTCCCACGGCCAGCCATACTCGCTGCTGCTGGACCTGCCGCCGCTGGGCAGCCTGGTCCTGGAACCGGCGCCGGCCCTACCTGCGTGATCGCGGATGAGATCTCCTACGCTGCGCCACCTGCGCCATTCCCCTGTAGGAGCGCGCCCTGCGCGCGATTCGCGGGCAGGGCCCGCTCCTACAGGTTTGCACGAGGCACGGCATGCCCTTGTAGGAGCGGATTCATCCGCGATAGCCGGACCTTCCGGCGCGGTTCGCGGATAAGATCCGCTCCTACGCTGCGCCACCTGCGCCATTCCCCTGTAGGAGCGCGCCCTGCGCGCGAATCGCGGGCAGGGCCCGCTCCTACAGATTTGCGCGAGGCACGGCATGCCCTGACGGATTCATCCGCGATAGCCGGACGCCCCGGCGTGGTTCGCGGATAAGATCCGCTACGCTGCGCCACCCACGCCATTTCCCTGTAGCGGGCCCTGCGCGCGAATCGCGGGCAGGGCCCGCTCCTACAGGTTTGCGCGAGGCACGGCATTCTCTCGTAGGATGGCGTTGAGCGAAGCGATACCCATCAACCCGCCCGCGCCAGGCGCCGTTGCCGGCGGCGCAGACGCCGCGCCCGGCGTTCCAGCCACAGGTAGACCAGGCAGGCCAGGAACAGCGGCACCAGGAAGTACAGCACCCGGTAACCGATCAACGCCGCCAGCAGGGGCCCGCGGCCCAGGTGGTCGTGGAGGATGGCGATGAACACCGCCTCCAGCACGCCCAGGCCCGCCGGTACGTGCAGCACCACCCCGGCGATGCTGCTGATCAGCAGGGTGGCCAGCACCTCGGTGTAGCTGGCCTTGTCCGGCAGCAGCACGCTCACCAGCAGCGCCATCAGCGACCAGTTGGCCGCCCCCATGGCGCCCTGCAGCAGCGCCAGGCGCCAGCTCGGCAGGGCCAGGCTGAACTGCCGCCAACCCCAGGCGCGGCGCCGGGCGTAGCGGCAGGCCAGGGGGTAGGCCACGCCCAGGGCCAGCAGCAGCGCGCCGATCAGGCGCAGGCCGTTGCGCCCCACCGACCAGTCGTCCGGCAGGTCGGGGTAGCCGCTGGCGAACAGCGCGCCGGCCAGCAGCAGGTAGCCGTACCAGTTGGTCACCAGGCTGAAGCTGAGGATGCGGGTGATATCCGCCGCGCTCATGCCCAGGCGGCCGTACAGGCGGTAGCGCAGGGCCACGCCGCCGACCCAGGAGCTGAGGTTGAGGTTGAAGGCGTTGCACACGAAGGCCACGGTAAACACCCGCCGCACCGGCAGCGGGTGGCCGATGTAGTAGCGGCTGAGCACGTCGAAGCTGCTGAACACCGCATAGCTGGCCAGGCTGATGCCCAGGCCCAGGAGCAGGGTGGTGGCGCGGTACTCGCTGAGCAGGTGGAATACTTCCCCCCAGTCGGTGGCGCGGATCAGCAGGAACAGCAGCACCGGCAGCAGCGCCAGCAGGGCGATGGAGAAGCCGCGCCGGGCCAGCTTCCAGGCGCGCCTGTGCTTCTCCCGCGGCGCGGCGGCGTTCATGGGCGCACCCGCGGGGCGTCCGCCGCCGGTTCGCCTTCCAGGCCCCGCGGCGAGCGCAGGCGCTGGCGGTGCGCCGGCAACTGCCCGGCGATGGCCGGGAAATGCCGCAGGAAGTGGAAGCTGAGGAACACCAGGGGCGCGCGCCACCAGTAGCCGCGGCGCGCCACCTTGCGGGTGATGCGCCGGCAGTTGTCGCTGGCCAGGGCGTCCAGGTGCGCCTGCAGTTCGTCGGCGAAGCGCGCGTCGTCGATCATCAGGTTGCCTTCCAGGTTCAGCGACAGGCTCAGCGGGTCCAGGTTGCTCGACCCCACCGTGGCCCAGCGCCCGTCGGCCACCGCCACCTTGCCGTGCAGCGGGCGGTCGCAGTACTCGTAGATCTCCACGCCGTCGCGCAGCAGGGTGTCGTAGAGCAACTTGCTGCACAGGCGCACCAGCGGCATGTCCGGCAGGCCCTGCAGGACCAGGCGCACCTTCACCCCGCGCTGCGCGGCCTGGCGCAGCGCCCGCAGCAGGCGGTAGCCGGGGAAGAAGTAGGCGTTGGCGATGGTCAGCCGTTGCCGCGCGCCCTGGATCGCCGCCAGGTAGTGCTGCTCGATGGCCGTGCTGCGCGGGCCGTTGTCGCGCAACACCAGGCAGGCGCGGGCCTGGCCGGCCAGCGGCGGCAGGCTGGGCGGCACCCAAGCCGGCGCGCTGCCGTACTCGTGCAGCAGGGCCAGGCTGGCCTGGCGGATGTCCCGCGCCACCGGGCCCTGCACCTGCACCGCGTAGTCCTGCTTCGCCATGGCGCCGAAGTCGGCCAGGTGGTCGGCGCTGAAGTTGATGCCGCCGACGAAGGCGGTGCCGCCGTCCACTACCAGCAGCTTGCGGTGCAGGCGGCGGAACAGGTTGGTGCGCAGGCCCAGCAGGCGCGGGCGCGGGTCGAACAGGTGCAGGCGCACCCCGGCCTCCAGCAGGCTGCGCACGTAGTCCCGGCCCAGGTCGGCGGTGCCGTAGCCGTCGACGATCAGCTCGACGCGCACGCCGCGCCGGGCCGCCGCCAGCAGCGCCTTGCGCAGGGCCAGGCCGACCTTGTCCTCGTAGATGATGAAGGTTTCCAGCAGCACCTCGCGCCGGGCCCGGGCGATGGCCTCGAACACCCGCGGGTAGAAGGCCTCGCCATTGACCAGCAGTTCGATGCGGTTGCCCGCGTGCCAGCGCTCGCTCATGGGGCCACCTCGGCGAGCAGCGGCAGATGGTCGGACAGGTGCGGCCAGGGGCGGCTGCCCAGCACCTGGCTGCTGCGCACCCGCAGGTTGCGCAGGTAGATGCGGTCCAGGCGCAGCAGCGGCCAGCGCGCCGGGAAGCTGCGCGGCGCGCCGGCCTTGTCGGCGAAGGCCGGCTCCAGCCCGCAACCGGCGAGCAGGGCGCCGGCCTGGCAGCGCCAGTCGTTGAAGTCGCCGGCGACGATCAGCGGCGCCTGGACGGGGAAGCCTTCCAGCAGGCGGCAGAGCAGCGCCAGTTGCTGTCGCCGCTGCACCTCGCGCAGGCCCAGGTGCACGCACACGGCATGCAGCGGGGCGCTGCCCGGCAGGTCGATGCAGGCGTGCAGCAGGCCGCGCTCCTCGTTGCCGGCGATGGAGATGTCGTGGTTGTCGTGGCTGAGGATCGGGTAGCGCGAGAGCAGGGCGTTGCCGTGGTGGCCCTCGGGGTACACCGCGTTGCGCCCGTAGGCGAAGGCCGGCCACATGCTGTCGGCGAGGAACTCGTAGTGCGGCTTGGCCGGCCAGCCGGGGTGGCGCCCGGCGTGCAACTGGTGCTCGCCATGTACCTCCTGGAGGAACACCAGGTCGGCCGCGGTGCCGCGCACCGCCTCGCGCAGTTCGTGGAGGATGAAGCGGCGGTTGAAGGCGTTGAAGCCCTTGTGGGTGTTCACCGTCAGCACCCGCAGCGACGGGCCGCTGGCCAGCGCCGGGCCGGCGCCGGTGTTGGCCGGCTGGTTCATGTCCAGTCCTCCGCCGGTTCGCCCGGCACCTGCTGCTGCGGCAGGCGCACGTCGAGCAGCTGCATGAGGCGGAAGGCATCGAAGGGCGCGCGCACCTTGATGTCGTTGTCGAAATAGCAGTACAGCTCGCGGTGCCGGCGGTCGCCGCGCTTGTCCGCGTCGATCAGCTCGGCGTCGGCGGGCTGCAGGCCGTTGCGCCACAGGCGGATGCGCTCGCTCCAGCGGCGCAGCGCCGCCTCGCCATAGCCGCTGGCGTACAACTGCTCGGCGCCGTGCAGGCGCAGGTAGGTGAAATCCGGGGCGGTGAGGTCCTCGGCGTAGGGCCACTTCGAGGGTGCGTCGGCCATCACCAGGGCCACGCCGTGCCGGCGCAACTGGTCGGTGAACTCGGCGCTGCAGAAGCTCTTGTGGCGCACCTCCAGGGCATGGCGCAGGGCGAAGCGCCGGCCCGGCGAAGGCGCCTCGTGGCGCAGGCGCGCGTCCGCCGAACCGGCCAGTTCGGCCGCCGCATGGCTGTCGCGCGGCAGCAGGGCGAGGAAGGCCTCCAGCAACTCGCCGTCGTAGGCCAGGCTGGGCGGCAACTGCCAGAGGAAGGCGCCGAGCTTGTCGTCCAGCTCCAGCGGGCCGGAGGCGAAGAAGTTGGCCAGCCCCTGCTGCGGCTCGCGCAGGCGCCGCAGGTGGGTGACGAAGCGTGGGCCCTTGACGCTGAAGCGAAAGCCCGCGGGTGTCTGCGCCTTCCACTGGCGGTAGCGGCCGGGCGTCTGCAGGCCGTAGAAGGAGCCGTTCAGCTCGATGCTGGCGAAGGCATGGGCGGCGTAGCGCAACTCCTCGCGCTGGGGCAGGCCCCTGGGGTAGAACTCGCCGCGCCAGGGAACGTAGCGCCAGCCGGAAATACCGATGTACAGGCCGTCCGTACCCATGGCGTCACTCCGCGGCGGGCGGCGCCGGCGGGCGGACGTGTTCCTCGTCGCCCTCGGCGGCATGTTGGCGCTGCGGCTGCAGCTCCACCTTCACCCAGCCGGTCTGGCGCTGGTCGAAGGCCTCGAAGGCGGCGATGGCGTCGCTGATGGGCTTGACCTGGGTGAGCACCTTGGCTGGGTCGATGCGCCCGCTGAGCACCAGTTCGATCAGCTGCGGGATGTACTTGCGGTGGTGACAGTTGCCCATCTTCAGCGTCAGATTGCGGTTCATCGCGATGCCGATGGGGAAGGTCCGCGAGTCCGGCCCGTACACGCCGATGATGCCCAGGGTGCCGGCCTTGGCCAGCCCGGCCACCGCCCAGTCGAGCACCTGGGCCGGCGCGTTGCCCGGCGTCCAGGGCGTCTCGTGGCCTGCGCCGGGGGCCGGGGTGACTTCGCCGTGGCTGCGCTCGGCGTCCACCCCGACGGCGTCGATGGCGCGGTCCACGCCGATGCCGTCGGTGAGCCAGAGCAGCGCCTGCACGGGGTCCTCGCGTTCGAAGTCGATGACCTCCGCGCCCTGCTGGCGGGCCATGTGCAGGCGGTCGGGGTGGCGGTCGACGGCGAACACCCGCGAGGCGCCCTTGAGCAGCGCGCTGGCGATGGCGAACTGGCCCACCGGGCCGCAGCCGAACACCGCCACGGTGTCGCCGATGCCCACCTCGGCCAGCTCGGCGCCGAACCAGCCGGTGGGGAAGATGTCCGAGAGCAGGATCGCCTGGTCGTCGCCGATCTGCGAGGGCAGGCGGATCAGCCCGATGTTGGCGTAGGGGATGCGCGCCTTCTCGGCCTGCAGCCCGTGGAAGGCGCCGTTGGCCTCGGGGCCGCCGAAGAAGGCGGTGCCGGCGCGCTGGCCGCCGGGGTTGGCGATGTCGCACTGGGCGTAGTAGCCGGCGCGGCAGTACACGCAGTTGCCGCAGGCGATGGTGGAGGGGATCACCACCCGGTCGCCCACCTGCAGGTTGCGCACCTCGTCGCCCAGCTCCTCGACTATGCCCACGCCCTCGTGGCCGAGGATGGTGCCGGGCTTCATGCCGCCCACGCTGCCGCGCACGAAGTGCAGGTCGGTGCCGCAGATCGCCGAGGCGGTGAGGCGCACGATGGCGTCGTTGGGCTGGCGCAGCGTCGGCTCCGGGACCTCGTCCAGGCGGATGTCGCCGACGTCGTGGAATACCACAGCTTTCATGTCGTTCTCCCCGCTATCCGGCCGGCCACGGCCCGGGCGGCGCCGTGGCCAGGGGAAGCTCAGTGGGCCTGGGCCACGCCGCGCAGCACGGTGTCGCTGGCCTTGGCATCGCGGCAGGCGGCGATGTTGCCGAGGGAGACCACGCCCACCAGGCGCTTCTCGCGGCTGAGCACCGGCAGCCGGCGCATCTGGATCTGCGCCATGTTGCTGGCCACGTGCTGCACGTCCTCGTCCTCGAAGCAGTAGTGGATGTCGCCGCTCATCACCCGCGCCACCGGGGTATCCACGCCCAGGCCGGCGGCCACCGCGCGGATGACGATGTCGCGGTCGGTGACCATGCCCACCAGGCGGTCGCCGTCGTTGACCAGCAGCGCGCCGCTGTCGATCCGCGCCATGGCCGCGGCCGCCTGGTGCAGCGGGGTGTCGGGGGCGGTGGTCTGGACGTTGCGCGTCATGATTTCGCTGATTTTCATGCTGTCCTCCGTAGCGGTTGCGGTTGGGGCGCCTTCGAGGACGCCTATAGCTTCCGACTGGGCGGTGGGGGCACCGTTCAGGCGGATTTCATGGATTGTTTGGGGAGGGGAGTGTGGGGCTGGCGGTGGAGTGGGGGCGGAGTCCGTTGCCCTCACCCCAGCCCTCTCCCGGAGGGAGAGGGGGCCGTTCGGCGTGGCTGAATAATGCAGCGTCAGCCGGTGATCGTAGGGCGCATAACCGTTCGCGGTTATCCGCCGCCTGGCCTTGGCCACAGGGCGCGCCGGATCCGAACCCGAAGCTTCCGTTTCCGCGCGCTCCGGGCTGGACCAGGAGGCCAATCGCAGACGGCGTTCGCTCTACGAAGCCGTGGTGATGGGTATCGCTTCGCTCAACCCATCCTACGGGTGTGTTTGCCGGGGAGGTAGGTGGCCGGGGTCAAGAGCACCCTCACCCCAGCCCTCTCCCGGAGGGAGAGGGGGCCGTTCGGCGTGGCTGGATAACGCAGCGTCAGCCGGTGATTGTAGGGCGCATAACCGTTCGCGGTTATCCGCCGCCTGGCCTTGGCCACAGGGCGCTCCGGATCCGAACCCGAAGCTTTCGTTTCCGCGCGCTCCGGGCTGGACCAGGAGGCCAGTCGCAGGCGGCGTTCGCTCTACGAAGCCGTGGTGATGGGTATCGCTTCGCTCAACCCATCCTACGGGTGGTGTGTTTGCCGGGGAGGTAGGTGCCGGGGTCAAGAGCACCCTCACCCCAGCCCTCTCCCGGAGGGAGAGGGGGCCGTTCGGCGTGGCTGGATAACGCAGCGTCAGCCGGTGATCGTAGGGCGCATAACCGTTCGCGGTTATCCGCCGCCTGGCCTTGGCCATAGGGCGCGCCGGATCCGAACCCGAAGCTTCCGTTTCCGCGCGCTCCGCGCTGCCCTCGCGGCTCCTTCAGCCATCCCCATCCTTGCGCAACACGAACAACGCCAACGACCGCGGCCCCATCTCGAAGGCCGCATCGAACCCATGCACCAGCCCATCGTCCAGCGCCGGCGGATCGGCCATGGTGTCCAGCAGACACTGCCAATCACGCCCCTGGGCCACCCCGGGCAGCTGGAACTGCAGCGCCTCATGGTGGGCATTGAGCAACAGCAGCAGGGTGGCATCGGCCCCGCTGCGGCGGATGCCGGTGGGCTGCGCGCGGCCGTCGAGGAGCATGCCCAGGCAGCGGGCCTGGGGCGTTTCCCAGTCCTCCTGGGTCATCTCGCGGCCGTCGGGGGCCAGCCAGGTCACGTCCTTCACCCCCAGCTCGGCGTTGTACTCGCCGACCAGGAAGCGCCCGCGGCGCAGGATCGGGTAGCGCCGCCGCAGGCGGATCAGGTAGCGGGTGAAGGCCAGCAGCTGGCGGCCCTCGTCGTCGAGGTTCCAGTCGATCCAGCCCAGTTCGTTGTCCTGGCAGTAGACGTTGTTGTTGCCCTGCTGGGTGCGGCTGAACTCGTCGCCGGCCAGCAGCATGGGGGTGCCCTGGGACAGCAGCAGGGTGGCCATCAGGTTGCACATCTGCCGCAGGCGCAGCTGGCGGATCGCCGCATCGCCCGTGGGGCCTTCCTCGCCGTGGTTCCAGGAGCGGTTGTCGTCGTGGCCGTCGCGGTTGTCCTCGCCGTTGGCCTCGTTGTGCTTGTGGTCGTAGGACACCACGTCGCGCAGGGTGAAGCCGTCGTGGGCGGTGATGAAGTTGACCGAGGCGTAGGGCCGCCGGCCGCGGTGGTTGTACAGGTCGCCGGAGGCGGTGAGGCGCCGCGCCAGGTCCGGCAGCTGGCCCTCGTCGCCGCGCCAGTAGCTGCGCACGGTGTCGCGGAAGCGGTCGTTCCACTCCACCCAGCCGGGCGGGAAGCGGCCCACCTGGTAGCCGCCGGGGCCGCAGTCCCAGGGTTCGGCGATCAGCTTGCGGTGGCTGAGCACCGGGTCCTGGCGGCAGGCCACCAGGAAGCTGTGGCGCTCGTCGAAGCCTTCGGCGTAGCGGCCGAGGATGGACGCCAGGTCGAAGCGGAAGCCGTCCACGCGCATTTCCGTGGCCCAGTAGCGCAGCGAGTCGGTGACCATCTGCAGCACGCAGGGGTGACTGAGGTCGAGGGTGTTGCCGGTGCCGGAGTCGTTGACGTAGTAGCGCCGGTCGTCGGCCTGCAGGCGGTAGTAGGAGACGTTGTCGATGCCGCGCATGCTCAGCGTCGGGCCCAGTTCGTTGCCCTCGGCGGTGTGGTTGTAGACCACGTCGAGGATCAGCTCGATGCCGGCGTCGTGCAGGTGCGCGACCATCTCCTTGAACTCGTTGACATGGCCGCTGGCCAGGTAGCGGGCGTGGGGCGCGAAGAAGGCGATGCTGTTGTAGCCCCAGTAGTTGCTCATGCCCTTTTCCAGCAGGTGCTTGTCGTCGACGAAGCCGTGCACCGGCAGCAGCTCCAGGCTGCTGATGCCCAGGTGGCGCAGGTGCTTGATCAGCTCGGCGTTCATCAGCCCGGCGCAGGTGCCGCGCAGGCGCTCGGGCACCGCCGGGTGGCGCATGCTGATGCCGCGCAGGTGCGCCTCGTAGATCAGCGTCTCGTCCCAGGGGATGCGGGTGAACTGCTGCTCGCCCCAGGTGAAGGCCGGGTCGATGACCTTGCACCTGGGCACGAAGGGCGCGCTGTCGCGGGTGTCGAAGCTCAGGTCGGCGTCGGCCGAGCCGATGGTGTAGCCGAACAGCGCCTCGGACCAGCGCAGCTGGCCCACCAGTTGGCGGGCGTAGGGGTCGATCAGCAGCTTGTTGGGGTTGAAGCGGTGCCCGGCGTCCGGTTCGAAGGGGCCGTGCACGCGGTAGCCGTAGATCTGCCCGGGGTGGGCGTCGGGCAGGTAGCCGTGCCAGATCTCGTCGCTGTACTCGGGCAGCTCGATGCGTTCCAGTTCGCGCTTGCCGCTGGCGTCGAACAGGCACAGTTCGACGCGGGTGGCATGGGCCGAGAACAGGGCGAAGTTGACGCCCAGGCCGTCCCAGGTGGCGCCCAGGGGGAAGGGGCGGCCCTCGGTGACTCGCGAGTGCGAGCGTTTGCTCATGGGGGTTTCCTCTGCTGGCCGGTGGTTCGGGGCGGATGCATGGATCAGCCCTCGTCAGGGCGCTCGGGATTGGCGGCGGGCAGCTTGCCCTTGCGCCGTGGCGGTTTCTGCAGCAGCGCCGGTTTCTCCGGCGGCTCGCCAGGAGGCTCGCGCTGGGCGAGCTGTGCCTGCTCGGCCTCGGCCAGGCTGCGGGCCATGCGCCAGTGGCGCTCGGCCTGGCCTTCGGGGCGGCCCTCGGATTCCCATATCTGGTGGGCCAGTTCGCGGACGCGCGCTTCGTCGATCTTCATGGGCTTGCCTCCTGGTGCTCGTCGACGCTGATCAGCAGGTTGACCGGCAGTTCGCCCAGCACTTCGGCCACCGCCAGTTCGCCGTGGTCGTCCCGGTGCCCGGCGGCCAGGC
This sequence comes from Pseudomonas sp. NBRC 100443, assembly GCF_030268185.1. Classification (NCBI taxonomy): domain Bacteria; kingdom Pseudomonadati; phylum Pseudomonadota; class Gammaproteobacteria; order Pseudomonadales; family Pseudomonadaceae; genus Pseudomonas; species Pseudomonas sp. NBRC 100443. Next base: position 9,385 of record NZ_BSQE01000011.1, on the reverse strand, counting down.
CCTGCCATTGGCGGCCGGCCAGTTCGGCGGGCAGGCGCACGCGGGTGTCGCCCCAGCGTTCGGGCGGCACCTGCGGCCTGTCTTCCAGCAGGCCCGCGCACAGCCGCGGCACCAGCACCAGCAGGTGCCGGCCGGCCTGGCTGCGCAGGAAGCCGAAAAGGCAATCGGCGTGCTCGCCGTGCAGTTCGAGCGGCTGGTAGCTGCCGTGGCTGAACAGCTGCGGCCAGCGCCGGCGCAGTTGCAGGGCCTGGCGCAGCAGGGCCTGCTTGATGCGTCCGTCGCGCCAGTACTGCAGCAGCTGCGGCCAGTCCGGCTGCGCCTGCAGGGCGGCCTGGCGCCGGGCGTAGTCCGGCGTGCGGCGGTTGTCCGGGTCCACCAGGCTGAAGTCCCAGAACTCGCAGCCCTGGTACAGGTCCGGCACGCCCGGGGTGGTGCAGCGCAGCAGGCTCTGCGCCAGGCCGTTGAGGGCGCCGGCGGGCATCAGCGCCCGGGCCGCCGCGGCAATGGCCTGGCGCAGCGCCAGGCCGGCAGGTTGCAGGAGCAGGGCGTCGAGGAAGTCCGCGCAGGCGCTTTCATAGGCCTGCACCGGCGCGCTCCAGTCGGTTTCCAGTTTGGCTTCGCGCAGGGCCTTGAGTTGCCATTGGGCGATGCGCGCGTGGTAGGCGCGCAGCCCCTCGGCGTCGTCTTCGGCCAGGTCGTGAGGCCAACTGGCCAGCAGGCATTGGTAGAGGATCAGTTCGTCGCCGCCGCTGGGCGCGTGGGGCGTTTCGGGGTGGCGCAGGGCCGCGGCCAGGGGCCGCCACTGCGCCACCTGTTCGGCGAACCAGGGCGCGCGCTCGCTCAGCGCGGCCAGGCGGGCGCGGCAGTCCTCGCCGCGCTTGTGGTCGTGGGTGGCGGTGGCCAGCAGGGCGCGGGGGAACTGGGCCAGGCGCGCCTGGCAGGCGGCGTGGAAGTCCGCCGGCGGGGCCGCCAGGCGCTGCGGGTCGAAGCCCACGTCGTTGCGCCCCAGGGCCGCGGCGTGACGGTAGCAGGCGGTGTCTTCCAGGGCCTTGGCGGCGATGGGCGGGGTCAGCTGCTGGAAGCGCGCCAGCACCTGCCGGCGCTTCTGCCGCAGCGGCCCGGGCGGCACCGCGCGCAGCGGCTCGCCGCCCAGCACCCGGTCGAGCCAGGCCAGGGTGCGGCGGTCGTGCTCGTCCAGCCGTTCGGCCGCCAGCGCGCGGGCCTGTTCGAAGTAGCGCCGGTCCTGCGCGGAGCGGCCGCAGGCGCCGGCGTAGCTGCGGTACACCGGAAAGGCCCGCAGCAGCTGGAACAGTGCGCGGCGGATGGAGCCCAGCGGCAGGTCGCGGCTGGCCAGGTCGGTGCGCGCCAGTTGCCAGAGCTGCTGGGCCATGCCTTCGAGGTCGCCGGCGAAGGCGCCGCGCAGCACCCATTCGCGGGCCGCCAGGCGCTCTTCGTCGAAGCCCTGGCGGCGGCCGCTGGTCTGCTCCCAGAGCGCGCGCAAGGGGATTTCGCCGCGCGGGTCGTGCTGCAGCAGCGACACCTGGTTCATGAAGTCGTAGCCGCTGGTGCCGTCCGCCTGCCAGTCCGCCGGCAGGTGTTCGCCGGGGGCGAGGATCTTTTCCACGTACAGCGGCGCGGCGCCGTCGCAAAAGGCGCGGCGCAGGCGCCGGCAGTAGCCGCGCGGGTCGGCCAGGCCGTCGACGTGGTCGATGCGCAGGCCATCCACCAGGCCTTCCTGCATCAGTTGCAGGAGGTAGGCGTGGCAGGCGCCGAACACGTCCGGCAGCTCCACGCGCAGGCCGACCAGTTCGTTGATGTCGAAGAAGCGCCGCCAGTTGATGTCGTCGGCCGCCACCCGCCAGTTGGCCAAGCGGTAGTGCTGGTGTTCCAGCAGGCGGTGCAGGGGGCGCCAGTCCTGGCCTTCGGCCACCTGGTAGAAGCCCAGCAGGCGTTCGCGCAGGGCCGCATCGCCCAGCAGCGCGGCCAGGCGCCGGCACAGGGCGGTGGCCAGGACGCGGGCCTGGGGGTGGCCGCGCAGCTCGGCGAAGCGCGGCGCCAGTTCGTACAGCGGGCCCTGTTCGGCGTGCACCAGGATCATGCCGTAGCTGGCCGGGCACACCGGGAAGCAGTGCTCGCCATAGTGCAGCTGGAAGCAGCCGGCGTGCTCGGCGAAGCCCAGGCGGATGCGCCCGGCCTGCAGCTCGTCGAGGTAGTCGCCGCCCAGGCAGGGCAGCAGCACCTGGCGGTCCAGCAGCGGGTCGTCGCTGCGCCAGTGGATGTCGAAGAAGTGCGCGTAGGGGCTGGCCAGGCCCCACTTGAGCACGTCCTGCCACCAGGGGTTGGCCTGGCCGATGCGCATGTGGTTGGCCACGCTATCGACGATCAGCCCCATGCCGCGCAGGCGCAGGCCGCCGACCAGCCGGCGCAGGGCCGCCTCGCCGCCCAGCTCGGGGTTGATGCGGGTGGGGTCGACCACGTCGTAGCCGTGGCCGGAGCCGGGCTGGGCGGTGAGCAGCGGCGAGGCGTAGAGGTGGCTGATGCCCAGCTCGGCGAAGTAGTCCAGCCAGGGCAGGGCGTCGTCCAGGGTGAAGTCGCGGTTGAACTGCAGGCGCAGGGTGGCGCGGATGGCGTTCATCGCTCGCCCTCCCGGCGCGCCTGGTCCAGCCGCTGCAGGCGTGCGTCCACCGCGGGGATGTCGAGCATCTGCCCGGCCTGCGCCGGGTAGCGCCGGCGCCAGTTCGGGTGCTCGTCGCCGGGGCCGGGCAGGTTGGGCTGCTCGACGCTGCCCAGGGCGTCCTCAAGGGGCAGCAGCACCAGTGGCGCCGGGGTGCGGCCGACGAACTCGATGGCGCCATCCAGCGCTTCGCGACCGATGCCGTCCTCGTCCAGCGCCCGGGCCAGGCCCTGGACCTCGCGCTGGCGTTCCTCGCGGTCCTGCCTGGCCTGCTCCCCGCTGCGCTGGCCCAGGCGTTCGCGCCAGTCGATGTCGTGGCCCTGGCGCCAGCCTTCGAGGCTCGGCAGATCGTGGGTGCTGGTGGTGGCCAGGGCCTCGGCGGACCACTGCCGCGGGGCGTGGAAGTGGCCGCCGGCCTGTTCGAAGAGCAGCACCCGCATGCCCAGGATGCCGTGTTCGGCGAGGCGCTCGCGCAGGCCCTCGGGAATGGTGCCGAGGTCTTCGCCGACGATCAGCGCGCGCGCCTGCCAGGCTTCCAGGCAGATGAGCCGGAGCAGGTCGTCCAGCGGGTATTCCAGGTAGGCGCCGGCCTGCGGCGGCGCGCCCTCGGGGATCACCCAGAGGCGGCGCAGCCCCAGCACGTGGTCGATGCGCAGGCCGCCGGGGTAGCGCAGGTTGGCCCGCAGCATCTCGATGAAGGCGCGGTAGCCGTGCAGGCGCAGGCCGTGGGGGGAGAAGGCGCAGATGCCCCAGTTCTGCCCGGCGCGGTTGAGCACGTCGGGCGGGGCGCCGACGCTGACCCCGGCCAGCAGTTCGTCCTGGCGCATCCAGGCCTGGCTGCCGCGCGGGTCGGCGCCCACCGCCAGGTCGGCGATCAGGCCGATGCCCATGCCGGCGTCGCGCGCGGCCCGCTGGGTGTGTTGCAGGCTGCGCGCCAGCAGCCACTGGCAGAACTGCTGGAAGTCGATTTCCTCCGGCTGTTCGAGCAGGAACCGGCGCACGCCCTCGGCCTCCGGGCGGCCATAGGCCGCCGGCCAGTGGCGCCAGTCCAGGCCGTCGCCGGCTTCGTCGCGCCGGCGTTGCAGGGCCTGGAAAGAGCAGTGCTGCAGCAGGGCCTCGCCGCCGTCGCGGCGGAAGCGCTGGAAGTCGCGGCGCAGGCCGGCGTCGGCCCGGGCGAAGCTGGCGTGCAGCTGGCGCAGCAGGCGTTCGCGGGCCCGGGCGCTGCCTGGCCAGTCCACCAGGGGCAGGCTTTCCAGTTCGTGCAGTTCCCCGGCGAGCCCGGCCTCGGCGATGGCCCGGTCCACCGCGGCCTGGCCGAACACCTGGCGCGGCGCGGCGTGCAGTTCGTTGAAGAACAGCCGGCTGGACGGCGAGTAGGGGCTGTAGGCCTGGCGGGCGGCGGCGAACATGGCGTGCAGCGGGCTGATGGCCAGGGCGTCGGCGCCCTTGGCGGCGGCGCTGCGGGCCAGGGCTTCCAGCGCCGCCAGGTCGCCCAGGCCGCCGTCGCCGGGTTCGCGCAGGGCGTACAGCTGCGCGGCCAGGCCCCAGGCGCGCCGGCGCCCGCCGCAGAGTTCCGGCACCTGGGGGCAGCGCGGCGGGGCGACGGCCAGAGTCAGTTCGCGCTCGGCCAGTTGCAGGCGGTAGTAGCCGCATTGCGCCAGCGGGGGCAGGGCGGTGGCTTCGTCCAGGCGTCCTTCGATGTCTTCGCCGCGCTCGGGGATCAGCCGGAAGGCCTCGTTGGGCCTGGCCAGGCGGTCCAACCGTAGCGGCCGGCCCTGGTCGAGGGTCAGCAGCGACGGCGGCGCGGCGCGCTCCTGGCGCACCAGGGCGAGGCTCTGGCGCAGCTGTTCGGGGCTCTGCGCCGGCAGCCCCAGGGCCTCCAGTACCTGGCGCAACACGTCGGGGCCGGCCTGCTGCGGGCGGTTGTCGGCGTCCACCCAGTCGGGCTTCAGGCCCACTTCGCCGGCCAGGTCGCGCAGCAGCGCATCGCTCATGGGCTTTCCTCCAGGCTCAGGGCCAGGCTGCCGGGGGCGAGCCGGCCGGCGCGGTAGTCGGCGACTTCCTGGCCTTCGCAGAAGAGGATCTGCGCCTGCGCCGCCGGCGCTTCGACGAAGACTTGCTCGCCGCCCAGGTTGAGTTCGATGCGCCACAGGCTGCCATCGCCCAGGCGCCAGCGCGCGCTGACCGCCGCCTCGCCCAGGGGCACCGCGCCCAGCGCGCGGGTGCCGCCCAGGCGCGGGATGAGCCAGGCGTGGCGCAGCTCCAGCAGGCGCCGGTAGTGGGCGCGCCAGTTGCCGTCGGCGTGCTCCGGGCGCGGCCGCGAGGCGACGAAGGTTTCGTAGTCGTTGGGCTCGGGGATGGCGCCGGAGAAGCGGCCGAAGGCGGCGAACTCCTGGCGCCGCCCGTCGCTGACCGCCTTGGCCAGCTCGCCCTGGTAGTCGGTGAAGTACAGGAAGGGGTTGCGCTCGCCCCATTCCTCGCCCATGAACAGCATCGGCACCATGGGCGCCAGCAGCACCAGGGCCACCGCCACGCGCAGGCGCTCGGGGCGGCTCAGGGCGACCAGGCGTTCGCCCAGGGCGCGGTTGCCGACCTGGTCGTGGTTCTGCAGGAAGGCCACGAAGGCCAGCGGCGAGAGGTCCGCGCTGGGCTCGCCGCGCGCCCGCCCGCGATGGTCGCGCTGGCCCTGGAAGACGAAGCCTTCGCCCAGGCAGGCGCACAGCTTGGCGGTGGTGGCCTCGGCGTAGTCGGCGTAGTAGCCCTCGCGCTCGCCGGTCAGCAGGTGGTGCAGCACGTGGTGCAGATCGTCGTTCCACTGGGCGTCGAAGCCCTTGCGCAGCAGGCTCGCCTGGTTGTCCTCGTTCTCCAGCACCAGGTGCAGGTGGCGGCCCTGGGCAGCGGCGCGGGCGCGCCCGGCCAGCTCGACCAGGAAATCCTTGTCGGCGATGGCGTGCACGGCGTCCAGGCGCAGGCCGTCGACGCGGTAGTCGCGCACCCACATCTCGGCGTTGCCGATGAAGAACTCGCGCACCGCCGGGCGGGCGAAGTCGATGGCGTGGCCCCAGGGCGTGGGCCGCTCGCCGAAGAAGCCCGAGGCGTACTCGCCCAGGTAGTTGCCCTGGGGGCCGAAGTGGTTGTAGACCACGTCGACGAAGACCATCAGGCCCAGCAGGTGGGCCTGGTCGATCAGCCGCTTGAGGTTTTCCGGCGTGCCATAGGCCGCGGCCGGGGCGTAGGGCAGCACGCCGTCGTAGCCCCAGTTGCGGCGCCCGGGGAAGGCGCCCAGCGGCATCAGCTCGATGGCGGTGACGCCCAGCTCGACCAGGCCCGGGAGGAAGTCGAGCAGGGCGGTGAAGCCGTCGAACAGGCCCACGTGCAGTTCGTAGAGCACCGTCTCGTGCCAGGGCCGGCCGCGCCACTCGCGGCTCTGCCAGGCGTAGGCGGTGTGGTCCAGCACCAGGCTGTCGGCTTCCACGCCGCCGGCCTGGGCCCGCGAGGCGGGGTCGGCCAGCGACAGGCGCTCGTCGATGCAGAAGCGGTAGGCGCTGCCGGCCGCGCAGGGGATTTCCAGGCTGTACCAGCCGTCGTCCAGGGCCTGCATGGGCAAGCGGCTGCCGTCGCCCAGTTGCAGGTCCACCCGGCGCGCGTCCGGCGCCCAGAGGGCGAAGCGCGTCAGCCCGTCGGGCTGCGGCAGGGCGCCGGCGCGGGGCAGTTGGCGGCTCATCGGCGCACGCTCGCGGGCAGCTCCGCGAGCAGGTCGCGGTACAGCCGGGTGTAGGGACGGGCCGCCTCGCTCCAGTACGGCGGGGCCTCCATGGCCTTGCAGCGCATGGCGTTGAGCAGCTCGGGGTAGCGGTAGATGTTCAGCGCGCGCTGCACCGCCTCGAAGTAGCTGTCCGCGTCGCCCTCGCGGAACAGCAGGCCGGTGACGCCGTCGACGATGGTGTCGGCCAGGCCGCCGGTGCAGCGGGCGATGGGCAGCGAGCCGAAGCGCTGGGCGTACATCTGGCTCAGCCCGCAGGGTTCGTAGCGCGAGGGCATCAGCAGGAAGTCGCTGGCGGCGTAGATGCGCCGCGCCTGGGTTTCGTCGAAGCCGATGCGCACGCCCACGCGGCCGGGATAGCGCTCGGCCAATTGGGCCATGGCCTGCTCCAGCGGCGGCTCGCCGCGGCCGATCGCCACCAGGCGGCCGCCGGCCTCGATCATGCGGTCGGCGATGGCCAGGGTCAGGTCGATGCCTTTCTGCTGCACCAGGCGCGAGACCACGGCGAACAGCGGGCCGCGCCCGGGCAGCAGGCCGAAGCTGCGCTCGACGTACTCGGCATTGCGCCGCTTGCCCTGCAGGTGGCGGGCATCGAAGCGTGCGACGAGATGCGGGTCGCTGCGCGCGTCCCAGCTGGCGTCGATGCCGTGGGTGATGCCGCTGAGGCGGCCCTCGCGGTGGCGCTGGGCGAGCACGCCCTGCAGGCCGCAGCCGAAGGTTTCGCCGGTGATCTCGCGGGCGTAGGTCTCGCTGACGGTGGTGATGTGGCTGGCATGGTTGAGGCCGGCCTTGAGGAACGACAGCCGGCCGTAGAATTCCATGCTCTCCGGCAGCCCGGCGTGCTCGGGCAGGCCCAGTTCGGCGCAGCAGCCCAGCGGGCAGGCGCCCTGGTAGCCGAGGTTGTGGATGGTCAGCAGGCTGGGCGTGGCCTGGCCGCGCCAGGCCATGTAGGCCGGGGCCAGGGCGCTGGGCCAGTCGTTGACGTGGAGCAGCTCGGGGCACCAGCCGGGGGTGGCCAGTCCTGCGGCCAGGTCGGCGGCGGCCAGGCTCAGGCGGGCGAAGCGGATGTGGTTGTCCGGCCATTCGTTGCCGGCGTCGTCGCCGTAGGGGGTGCCGTCGCGGTCGTAGAGTTCGGGGCAGATCACCACGTAGACGCGCAGGCCGTCGTCCAGCTGCAGTTCGCCGATGTCGCAGGGCGGCAGCGCGGCCAGCCCCGGCAGGTGGCCGACCACCTTGCAGGCCACCGCGCCCTTGAGCACCTGGCGGTAGCCGGGCACCAGCACGCGGATGTCGTGCTCGGCCAGCAGCGCCCGCGGCAGGGCCGCGGAAACGTCGCCCAGGCCGCCGGCCTTGACGAAGTCGGTGAGCTCCGATGTGACGAAGAGGATCCGCCTGCGGCGCCTGGGCGCGACTTCCGCCGTGAGGGAAAACGGTGGCAGCTCGGGTGGGCAGGGGTCTTCCAGGCGCGCATCGGCCAGCAGGTTTTGCATCTTCCGCTTCCTCTTTGCAGTGGGCCGGGCAGTCCTGCCGGCCGCATGGGGTGGTCGCCTTCGCGGGCGGCCTCTTCCGGGGGACCGGAACGCACGGCGCGAAGTTTCGATTTTCTGCCGGGGTAGGCCGGCGGGGCATGGGGATCGCCATTCTTTCGGTCTATCTATTGCGCAAGAGCGGGAAGCAGGCTCCGTACCAGGCGATGCGCTTGTTTCAGGTGGTTGATTTGGAAGGAGAAAGGGAGTGGTTGATAGCGTTGTGATGCGGGCGTGTTGCACGAATGGGGTGGGGGTGCCGCGCATTTTGCAGGGGTGGTAGGGAGGGCGTTCTGAGTGGCTTGTGGTGCGTGGGAGCCAGTTGCTTCGACCCGGGTGTTTCTGCGCCGCACCGAGTCTGCCCGACCGTCTTGTTTCGCCCCCTCGGGCGAGTCCCTTTTGTCAGTCGCCACAAAAGGAACCAAAAAGGCTTGCCCCGACATACGGGCCCGATGGAGCCGGGCTACCCTCGCGAATTCCCCCGCCACGGAGGCCCGCCCCGAGGGTACGTCCCTGTAGCCCATCGGGGCTCTCGCGACATCCATGTCGCATGACCTCCTGAGCGCGGGTTTCGCTCGGCCTGTTGAAGGGGCGTTTCGGAGTGCGCGGAGGTTTCTCTGGAAGTCCGAATCGCGGACAAGGTCCGCTCCTACACCTCCGGCAAACACCACACCCCGTAGGATGGGTTGAGCGAAGCGATACCCATCACCATGACCGCATGGGTTTCGCAAGCTCAACCCATCCTACGAAAAGCACCTCGGCGTGGCCTGCAGTCGCTCCTATAGCTGCAGGGAAGCACGGGCGTAGGAGCGGACCTTGTCCGCGATTGGATTCACCGGCCACGCCGGACACCCCGGTGGCATGAATGGCCCCCTCTCCCGCTTGCGGGAGAGGGCTGGGGAGAGGGTGCTCTTGATCCCCGGCACCTATCTCCGCGGCAAACACACCCGTAGGATGGGTTGAGCGAAGCGATACTGTGGTGGTTCAATTTCCTCGGACACCTCGATAGGTGGAAAATCCACTGAATAGAGGAGTCATTCATGAGCCGTAAACGCAGAGCATTCGATGCCAGCTTCAAGCTGCAAGTCGTCCAGATGATCAAAGACCAGGGCCTGAGCATTACGCAGGTCTGCCGAGATATGGACCTGGGAGAGACGGCAGTTCGCCGCTGGGTTCAGCAATACGAAGCCGAGCTGTCGGGGCAGGCGGGAGTGGGTAAGCCACTGACACCCGAGCAGCAGCGGATTCGTCAGTTGGAGGCCGAGAATCGCCAATTGAAGCAGGACAACGACCTGCTAAAAAACCGCCTCCCCGGTGCTCCGCGACCCATTGGGTTAGAAACACGCCCACTACACTGACCCCGCTGGACAGTGGTCGTCTGCTTTTTGGAGGCTCCGTCCCCGTCAAAAAACCTGACCCAGG